>JAZADL010000126.1:0-8556 GCA_036123635.1 Actinomycetota bacterium | reverse complement strand
CTCCTACAGCACCCGACGAGCGGCTTCCTCGGATCTGTGAGCGTTCTCGGGGGTTTGTCTACGGCGTCGGCCTGCTCGGCGTGACCGGTGTCCGGGCCGAGTTGGCGGCCAGCGCGGTGGAGATCGCTGTTCGCCTCAAGCCGTTGACAGATCTCCCGGTACTAGTTGGTGTGGGTGTGGGAACCCCGGAGCAGGCTGTAGAGGCTGCTGGGCACGGCGACGGCGTGGTGATCGGATCGGCTGTCGTCCAGCGGATGGTGGACGGTGCCGGTCCGGAGGGGGTCGGCGAGCTAGTGGCAGCGTTCCGGAGCGCTCTGGATACCTCGTGAACGTCCCGTTGGGACGGGAACACCCCTGGGTCGACGCCACCGGGCGAGAGGCTGACACCCTGTACGACTTGGTGGGGCCGGAGTGGTTCGTAGCCTTGGTTGATCGATTTTATGATGGCGTGGCTGCCAATCCAGTTCTGCGACCGCTCTACCCGGAGGACCTGGAGGGTCCGCGTCACCGGTTGGCTGGCTTCCTGCAGCAGTACTGGGGAGGGCCGGCCGAGTACAGCGCCGAACGGGGCCATCCCCGACTGCGGATGCGCCACGCCTCGTTCCCGATAAGGGAGGCCGAGAGCGAAGCCTGGCTCCGGTCTATGGCGGCTGCCCTAAGCGGTGGGGGTCTGACCGCGCCCGCCGAGAGTGAAGTAATGGAGTATTTCGCAGGGGCGGCTAGCCACCTGGTGAACCGTCCGTCCTGAATTTAGCGGACGAGGGGGCTGCAGATAGGGCCTGCGAGAAGTGATGTGATTTGGCTACAGGTCGTGAGTTGGGCGAGATCCCTGCAATCAAGCGGAACGATGACCGGAAATGCTTGACATTGCAGGCTAGAGGTAGTCGGATGTCATTCGACCACGAGGTGGGCCCGCCCATCCCGAGACCCAGAAGGAGATGGTCGATGAATAAGAGCGATCTGATCGCGGCGATGGCGGATAGAGCTGGTGTGTCCAATAAGGACGCTGGCGGCTGCCTGGACGCGTTTTTTGACGTAGTGGCTGGCGAGGTGGCGGCCGGGGGCGACAAAGTGTCGATTCCTGGGTGGCTCTCGTTTGAACAGGTGACGCGAGCGGCTCGAATGGGCCGGAACCCTCGCACCGGTGAATCCATTCATGTACCGGCCACTAAGGCCTGCAAGGTGTCTGTAGGTTCGAAACTGAAGGCGGCTGCCAAGAGCGGCGGCTCGGCTGAAGCCGAAGCGGCCGAAGAGGCCGCACCGGAGTCGCCCAGCTGGTGAGATCCCGGTCGGGAACCGGGGCTGGGGTGGAAGCACTCCGGCCCCGTGACCTGGCCGTCCCCCGGTTCACAGGACCGGTTGAAGGATTGAGGAGCTGATCAACACCGATCTGCCTCTTCCGGCGGCGGTGATTCCCCACCGTGACCCCTTCCTACTCCTGACTGCGGTCACGGAGGTGACGGCTGGCGAACGGGCGGCGGGTTACTGGCAGTTGACCGGTGATGAACCTTTCTTCGCTGGCCACTTTCCAGGACGACCGACCCTTCCAGGGGTCCTCATGTGCGAGTCGATTGCGCAGTTGGGCGCATACGCCCTTCTCGTCAGGCCGGACTTCGCTGGGCGTTTGGCCCTGTTCGGCGGCCTCGACGGGGTGCGGTTCCGGCGTCAGGTGATGCCTGGCGAACGTCTCGACTTAGAGGTCGAGTTGGGACGGGTTTCGGCACGGGCTGGTAAAGGGAGCGGGAGGGCTTCGGTGGGTGGCGAAGAAGCCTGCCGGTGTGACCTCATGTTTGTCTTCGTCGAAGGCGACTGAGCGATTTCGCAGCTGCTCGACGGGCGTAATCGGGTCAGGATGGCGCCAGGACCACACTGCCGTTGTGGCCACCAAAGCCGAACGAGTTGGACATGGAGATGCCGGGCTCCCAGGGCGCCGGGGCGCCTGTAACCAAGTCCAGAACCGGCATGTCGGGATCTGGAGTGGCGTAGCCAGCGGTCGGGGGGATCAGTCCCTTGTCCATTGACAGCACGACAGCTACCGCCTCAATGGCACCGGCCGCACCCAGGGCGTGTCCGGTTATCCCTTTGGTGGAGGTGACCAGGGGGCCGTCTGCGCCGAAGATTTCGGCCAGAGCTTTCGCCTCGGCCATGTCGTTCAGCGGAGTTGATGTTCCGTGAGCGTTGACGTGGCTGACCTGATGGGGTTCCACGCCGGCCTCTTCCAGGGCGAGACGCATGCAGGTGATGGCACCCATGCCTCCTGGAGATGGGGCGGTGATGTGATGGGCGTCAGCGGTACTAGCTCCGCCCAGGACCTCGGCCAGGATGTCGGCACCCCGGGCTTCAGCTATCTCCCAATCCTCCAAGACAAGTACGCCGGCTCCTTCACCCATGACGAATCCGTCTCGCTCGACATCGAAGGGGCGGGAGATCCCAGCCGACGAGAAGGCGGTCATGTTGGTGAAGCCAGCGATAGCTGTATCCACGAACGGTGCTTCACTCCCCCCCGCTAGAACGACGTCACAGCGGCCATGGGCCACCAACCGGGCGGCGTTAGCAACTGCGTGAGTACCGGCCGCACAGGCGGTGCAGGTGTTCTCGGCCGGACCCTGAAAGCCGTAGCGCATCGAGACGGCGGCCGGAGCCGCATTCGGCATCATCATTGGCACCATGAAGGGGGAAACCCGCCGAGACCCCTTCTCGTGTCCAATCAGGATCTGTTCCTCGAGGGTTCCGATCCCGCCGATGCCCGTTCCGATAAAGACGCCCCGTCGGGAGGGGTCCGCAGTCAGCGACCCTGCCTGCTCCAAAGCCATGTTTGAGGCGGCGATGGCGAACTGGGTGCACCGGTCGCTACGTCGTACCTCCTTGGGATTGTCAAAGTACGGAGTGGGGTCGAAGTCGTTGACCCGACGTTCACCGTCAGGTGCCGGTCCGCAGAGGCCGTCCCAGAAAGCGTCGGTGCCGACACCGCACGAGGCGACAACGCCTAGTCCGGTTACGGCGACCCGACGTCGGGTCATTAGAGCTTGCCGGTGATGAGGTCGTAGGCGGTGCCGATGGTGGTAACACCCTCGAGCTCTTCCTCTTCGACACTGACGCCGAATTCCTCTTCGAGTGCCATGACCAGCTCGACTAGATCCAGGCTGTCGGCATCGAGGTCGTCAGCAAACGAGGCCTCGCGGGTGACCTTGGAAGCATCGACCGAGAGGACCTCGACCGCGCAGTTTGTGAACCGTTCGAAATTGTCGTCGCTCACCGTCTGGCTCCGTTTCTCGGGTGATTTGGACCAGCTTCACCCTACGGCCCCATGCCGCCACTCGACATGCATTCAGAACGTTGAATGTGGTGGCCTCTGTCGTAGCGACCAATGCCGACCGGTGGGTCTACCATCGACCGGCAGCGTCAGCCCATGAAGAGGCCGCCATCCACCGGGACCACAGCGCCGGTGATGTATCCGGCGGCATCTGAGGCCAGGAAAGCGATCAGAGCCGCCACCTCGTCGGCTTGTCCCAGACGGCCCAGAGGCACTGCTTCGGCATAGGCATCCTGCTGCTCCTCGGGGAGGGCGGCGATCATGTCGGTTCGGATCGGACCCGGTGCCACCACGTTGACGGTGACGTTCCTGCTGGCGAATTCTTTAGCCAGGGAGCGGCCGAGGCCGACGAGACCCGCCTTGGAGGCAGCGTAGTTGGCCTGTCCCGTCTGGCCGATCCGTCCAGCGATCGACGAGACGAGGATGATGCGACCCCACCGCCCCTTCATCATCCCCTTGACGGCCCGTCGGGAGACCCGGAAGGCACCGGTCAGGTTGGCGTCCATCACATCGTTGAAGTCTTCGTCTGACATGCGTAGCACTAAGCCATCTCGGGTGATCCCGGCGTTGGCTACCAGTACCTCGACTGGTCCCAACTCCTCCTCGATGGCTGAGAAGGCGGCGTCTACGGCCTCGGAGTCAGTCACGTCACAGGCCACGGACAAGATTCCCGCCTCCGAAACTTCAGGCGGCACCTCGCCCCGACAGGTGACGGCCACGCGGTCTCCCTGGGCGACGAACGCCCTAGCGCAGGCCAGACCAATGCCTCGGTTGCCTCCGGTCACCAGTACGACTCGGCTCATCTAGATCTCCTGCTCTTGGTGGTCGTCAGGTCAGGTCACCCGAAGCCAGGCGATCGGCTTAGAGGCCGTCACCCGCTCGGTATCTACGGCCAACCATCCCATCAACTCGCCAGCAAACGGCGAGCGGACTTCGGTGGCTCCGATGTGGCCGAGGAGATCCCCGGCAGCCAACGCACTGCCCGGGTTGAGGTCGGCTAATGGGGCGAAAACGCCGGCACACGGGCTGACCACCATCCGGTCAGTGGCAAACAAGTGCTCGCCCTCTGGCCCGGAGAGGGCGTCTTCCGGAGGGGCGGCCAGGGCGTCCAACAGGATGTCTAGGTGGTCTGGGGTATTGACAGTGAGTCGAACGGCACTCTTCAAAGTCCGCTTCACGAGGCTGGTGAGGACGTTGCCGGGGCCTAACTCGACGAAGGTTGTGAACCCGGCATCAGCGAGGGTGCGGAGGCTCTGTGACCATCGCACTGGGCTGCAGAGCTGTGCGTTCATCAGGACCCGCCAAGTGGCCGGGTTGGTATGGCTGCCGGCGTCCACGTTGGCGACCACTACGCCCTCTGGTTGGCGTACGTCGGTCCGTTCGATGGCTTCCTCGAGCCGGTCGCGAGCTGGGGCCATGTATGGCGTGTGGAAGGCACCAGAGACCTCCAGTTCAGTCACTCGCTTGGCCCCGCGGGCTTTGGTCTCCTCGCCGGCCGCCGCCACGCCGTCTGGAGAGCCGGCGATGACTACCTGTCCCGGGGCGTTGTAGTTGGCTACCCAGACGTCGTCAACCGCGGTACAGGCTTCTTCCACTTCGGTGTCGTCTAGGCCAAGTACGGCGGCCATGGTTCCCAGCGGGTCCTGGGCTGCTACCTGCATGGCCTCGCCGCGTTCCACCACGAGGGAAACGGCGTCGGCGAAGTCCAGAGCGCCAGAGGCAGTAAGGGCGCTGTATTCACCCAGGCTGTGCCCGGCATGACCAGCGGCATCGATGCCCAGGCGTTCGACGGCATCCAGGATCACCATGCTGGTTACGAAGGTGGCCAACTGGGCGTTGCGAGTCTCGCGTAGCTGATCGGCATCGGCAGCCATTAGGAGGTGGGCAACGTCTCGCCCGCAGGCCTCAGAGGCCTCCTCAACCAGTTCCCAGGACGGATGATCGGCCCACGGGGCCCCCATCCCTGGCTGCTGGGAACCCTGGCCGGAGTAGGTGAAGGCAATCATCGGTTCTGGTGGTCTCCTGGGCGGCCAAGCCGCGGGTCGCTCAGCGGCAGTGTGCCGATCCGACGCTCCATAGTGTGGCCGATCCAGCCCCTCTAAGGGAACGCTGATACGTCTTACGTGAGGCGGCCAGTTAGATGGACGGAGGGCGGCCGGTAGGATCTGCCAATCGCCCGGGTGGCGGAATTGGCAGACGCGGAGGACTCAAAATCCTCTGGCCGTGAGGTCGTGCGGGTTCAAGTCCCGCCCCGGGCACCATCACCGCGACATCGAGGGCCGTACCAGACTGACCCGTAGGCTGGACCGTCCCATGGCACGATCGGTTATCGAGAGACGGTTGACCGAGCTCGGTGAGCGCATCCGACGGCTCCGAGCCGACCTCCTGGTGGCCGAGGAGCAGTTGGCACACTTTGCCGCCGATGCCGACGATGCACGCGTCCGGTCACTGGTCTCCGAGACGGCTATCTCGGAACGGGCCCACAGGGGAGCCGACCGCCATGCTCGGACCATGGCCCGCCACCGAGACGAAGTAGTGGCTGAGATTGCCCGGCTCGAGGCGACTCAGGACGAATTGCTGGACCGGCTTACCGCCGATGACTAACGAAATCGACTCGGAGGGGATCGACGCTGTTGACCTTCTGCGACCGGTACGGGTGGTGCTGGCTGAGGACGAGGCCATCATCCGTCTGGACCTCCGTGAGACTCTGGAGGACGAGGGTTACCAGATAGTGGGGGACACTGGTCGCGGGGACCACGCCGTGGATCTCGTTGCCGAACTAGACCCCGATGTGGTGATTTTGGACATCAAGATGCCAGGTCTGGACGGCATCGAGGCCGCCCGACGGATCGCCGCCTCCCACGATGCCGCTGTGGTCATCCTCACCGCCTTTAGTCAGCGGGACTTGATTAACCAGGCCATTGAGGCTGGCGCTCTGGCCTATCTAGTCAAGCCGTTCCAACGATCCGAGCTCGTTCCAGCGGTGGAGGTCGCTCTGGCCCGCCATCGGGAGATGCGAGCGCTTACCGACCAGGCCCGAACCCTGGCCGAACTCCTGGAGGCCCGCAAGGTGATCGATCGGGCTAAGGGTCTACTGATGGACGAGGCCGGTATGACAGAAGACCAGGCATTCGGATTCATCCGATCGACGGCCATGTCCGGCCGCCGAACAATGGCCGATGTGGCCCGAGCGGTGATTGAAGAGGGCCTCCGACCTTGAAGTGGTGTCGTACCGGCGTTCAGAGGTGATCACAGGGTCCGCGGTATGGTCGGTTCGGTGTCTGGCTTATTCCTCCTCGACGGCAATTCGCTGACCTACCGGGCGTTCTTTGCCATTCCTCGGGACATGGTCACCGCCTCAGGCCAGGAGACGAACGCCGTCTTCGGATTCACCCAGATGCTGATTTCCCTACTACGAGATCACGAGCCCGACGGGGTGGCGGTTGCCTTCGATCGGCCGGGAGGAACCTTCCGTCATGAACGCCTACCGTCCTACAAGGCCAACCGGGAGAAGCAGGAGGACAGCCTCTACCAGCAACTGGACCTAGTTAGGGAGTTGGTAGATGCCATGGGGTTGCTTGTGGCGGATGCCGACGGCTTCGAGGCCGATGACGTTATTGCCACCCTGGCCACCGTGGCTCGCGACGCCGGACGGGATGTGACCGTGGTGACCGGCGACCGGGATAGTTACCAGCTGGTGGAGGATCCCCACGTCCAGGTGCTCTACAACAAGCGGGGTGTCTCGGACTACGCCCTGTACGACGAGGCCGGGATCTTGGAGCGCACCGGCGTGCGGCCCACCGACTACGT
The DNA here is from genome assembly GCA_036123635.1 of Actinomycetota bacterium. Classification (GTDB taxonomy): domain Bacteria; phylum Actinomycetota; class Acidimicrobiia; order Acidimicrobiales; family MedAcidi-G1; genus UBA9410. The sequence goes on along the minus strand of JAZADL010000126.1, from coordinate 1,433 downwards.
GGCCTACGCGGCCCTCCGGGGCGACTCGTCGGACAACTTGCCTGGAGTGCCCGGGGTGGGGGAGAAGACGGCAGCCAAACTTGTTAATGCCTACGGAGACCTGGACGGGATCTTCGCCGCGGCAGGTGACCAGACCCCAAAACTTAGTCAGAATCTTTCCGAGAACGAGGAGCGTGCTCGTCTCAACGCGGAGCTCATGGTCCTCGTGCGCGACGTCCCTCTCGGCCTAGGGATCGGTGATCTGGAGCGAGGCCCGGTGGACGTAGAGCGGGCCGGAGGACTCCTGGGGATGCTGGAGATGGGCCGGTCCCGGGAGCGTCTGAGCAGCCTCCTGGGGGTGGACTTTGGCGGCTCAGCAGCAGTCGACGAACTGTCCAGCGAACTGGATATCCAGTTAGAACGTTGTATCGACGCCGCTGGGGTGGTAGCTGCCGTGGAGGCCCTCACCGGCAGCGTGGTGGGCTTAGCCACGGAGACTGACCCTGCGGTGGAAGCGACCGGTCCCGGACTCGGTGGCGGTTTTGCCATCTCCGATGGGGAGCGCTCATGGTGGATCGACGAGAGGATCCTGACAGAGGCGACCGAGGTGCTGGTGTCGTTACTTGGTCCAGACGGGCCCGGGGTGGTAGCCCATGATGCCAAGCCTCTTCTCCGAGCTCTCGGACGGCGGGGGATAGTCGACGTTAGTTTGGTGCTGGACACGGCCCTAGCTGCCTACCTCCTCGACCCGGCCGACACGGTGTATGACCTGGCCACGTTGTTGGAACGCCACACGGGCCAGGTGCTTCCAGCCGCCGGCCCGCCGGATGGCCAACTGGACCTCACCGGGGAGGTTGCCGACCCAACTGCTGAGGCAGGAGTAAGAGCGGCGGCCGCTCGGGCCCTCCACGGCCCTCTCCTAGCAGCGCTCGACGCCCAAGGGCTGCAGGATCTCAACGCCACTCTGGAGGTCCCGCTGGTGGCTGTCCTGGCCCGAATGGAGGAAGTTGGCGTCGGGGTAGATGTGGCCGAGTTGACCCGGCTCCGCGGTGATCTGACTGCCGAATGCGACCGTCTTCGGGGTCTGGTCCACGAAGCGGCGGGTGGAGAGTTCAACGTGAACTCCACCAAGCAACTTCGGGAGGTTCTGTTTGAGAAGTTGGGTCTGACCCCGGGAAAGAAGACGAAGACTGGATACTCCACCGATGCGGCGACCCTGGAGCGCCTTCGTGACGACCACCCAGTGGTCGGGCACCTCCTGGCCTATCGGGAGGTGGAGAAGCTCCGCTCCACCTACGGCGAAGGACTCCTGGCCGAGGTGGGACCTGGAGACCGCATTCGGGCGACCTTTAACCAGACGGTAGCCCGTACGGGCCGTCTCAGCTCCGACGCCCCGAACCTCCACAACATTCCGGTTCGAACTGAGGCGGGCCGGGCCTTTCGTCGGGCCTTCG
>JAZADL010000125.1:0-3066 GCA_036123635.1 Actinomycetota bacterium | reverse complement strand
CCGGTCAGGGCCGATAGGGGAAGTTGGTCGGGCCGGGGGTGCGTAGCGGGGCCGCCAGGTTGGCGAACTCGCAAAGCAAAGGACGGGTGTCGCGAGGGTCGATAATCTCCTCAATCAGAAACGCCTCGGCGGTCCGGAACGGTGACCGGACACTGTTGAGACGCTCGGTGATCTCCTCCAGTAGGGCTTTGGGATCGTCGGAGGCCTCCAGGTCGGATCGGTAGGCGGCCTCCACTCCACCCTCGACGGGCAGCGAGCCCCAGTCTCCGGACGGCCACGCGTATCGGTACTGGAACCGGTGTCCTGGTGAGTGGGCAGCGCCGGCCACCCCAAACGCTTTGCGGACCAGGATCGAGCACCATGGCACGGTGGCTTGGTACACGGCGGCCAGCGCCCGAGCTCCGTGACGGATGGTGGCCTGCTCTTCGGCCTCCGTCCCGATCACAAACCCTGGGTTATCCACCAGGTGGACAACCGGCAGGTGGAACGTCTCGGCCAAGTCCACGAACCGGCAGACCTTCTGCGACGAGTCGGCCGTCCAACCTCCGCCGTAGTGATATGGGTCCCCAGCCATCAGGGCCACTGGCCATCCGTCCAGGCGGGCCAGTCCACAGATGGCGGATCGACCGAAAGCCTTCCCCATCTCAAAGAACGAGCTGTCGTCAACCACCGAGTCGATGATCGCCCGCATCTGGTACACCTGGCGGCGGTCTCGGGGCACCAGGTCAGCCAGGGAGTCGTCAGTGCGATCTGGGTCGTCGGTGGTCGGTCCCCGCTCTGCCACCTCGTATACCGAGGATGGCAGGTACGAAAGGAACCGACGGGTCCGCTCGAAGGCCTCAGCCTCTGAGCCCACCTCGTCGTCGACCGCACCGTTCCGGGTGTGAATCCGGCTGCCTCCAAGATCCTCCTTGTCGACCTGTTCGGCACCCAGCCGATTGACCACAGGTGGGCCGGCGACGAAGAGGTGAGACATCCCCTTCACCATCATCGAATAGTGGCTGGTCACCGCCCGGGCTGCGCCCAGACCGGCCACTGATCCCAGACACAGGGCCACGGTCGGCACAGTGGCCAGATTGGTTACTACGTGCTCCCAGCCCGGATTCAGAGGCACGTAGGTGCGGGCGCCTCGGCCATATCCTCCGTCGCCATCCGAGACTTTCTTCGACGGGTCTGAGTCCAGGGTCCGTACTGACCCTCCTCCTCCCGTGCCGTCGATGAGGCGCACGATGGGGAGTCGAAGTTCACCGGCCATCTTCTCGGCGGCCACCTGCTTGCCGATGATCGCCGCATCAGCCGCCCCACCGCGCACTGTGAAGTCGTCGGCGGCCACCACCACCGTGCGGCCGTCTAGGCGGGCCCGGCCGAACAGGAAGTTGGCTGCCCGCAAATCAACCAAGGCGCCCTCGTCGTCGTAGGTGGGGCTACCTGCAATCTTGCCGATCTCGTGGAACGACCCCTCGTCGACCAGGGCGTCGATGCGCTGACGAACGTCCATCTTGCCCCGTTCGTGCTGTCGGGCGACCTTCTCCTCGCCGCCCATCCGTTCAGCTAGCGCTTCCCGGTCGCCAAGTTCGGTTAGTTCCGGATCCCATTCGGCCACGGTTTGTCCTCCGTCGGTCGTCTTAGGCGGGCCGCAACTCGGTGAGCGACAGCGTGTTGTCTCGCATCACGAGTCGCCGGTCGCCGTAATCCAACTTTTCGACTTCGGCCAGGTAGTCCAGCGGGCTGGGTAACCCCTCGATGTGGGGCCAGTCCGAACCAAACACCACGTGATCCGCCCCCATGATCTCTACCAGTTCGTACACGTCGTCCTCCCAGAAGGGGTTCATCCAGACGTGTCGACGAAACAGCTCGACCGGGTCGTCGTCGAACCATCCCGGCGCCCTCGAGGCCTGTTGGCTGAGCTTTCGGAGGAGGAGGGCCAGGTAGTCAGACCCGTTCTCCACCGAAACAACCCTGAGGCCAGGAAATCGGGTGTACATCTGCTCCAGGGACATGGTGATCAGCCAGTCGTGCGCAGCCCGCTCGATGTTGAACGCCTTGATGGAGGGCCGGTAGCGACCTTTCATGTTCAGTCCGAAGCCTCCTCCACTTGCGTACCCATGTGTGGTGTAGCCGCTGTCGCCGGCGTGAGCGACAACGGTGATTCCTGCCTCGTTGACCCGTGCCCAGAATGGGTCGAATGTCGAGTGCCCGGGTGATCTCGGCCCGTCAGTGGTCCATACCGCGGCGGGTCGCATGACAATCAAGCGGGCTCCCCGGTCGAGGCACCACTCCAGTTCGATCACCGCCTCGTCGACATCGGCCAGTGAAAGGTACGGGGCGGCGTAGATCCGGTCCTGATACTTGAAACCCCAGTCTTCGTCCAGCCAGCGGTTAAGCCCTCGCATGAGGGCCACTACGGCCTCGATGTCGTGCTTAAGAAGTTCCTCGTAGAGCACGCCGAGGGTGGGAAACAACCAGACCGCCTCAAGACCCTGAGATTCGATCCGTTCGACCCGGGCGTCACGTTCGACATAGGCAGCAGGTAGTTGTTCTCGATCCTCCAAATACTCCATGGGGATCTTGCCGTCTGGATTGCCCCGGAAGTATCGGTGTAGCGCACCAGGTTTGGCTATTGGGTTCCACGTCGGGTTAACCACGGCCCGGCTCAGCTTGCCGCCGACTAGGTGGTGTTGTCGTCCGTCCATCTCCACCCACTGAACCACCCGCGGCTGCATGGCGGCCGGCACGTGACGGGTGAAGGCATCGGGACCCTCGTAGTAGTGGTTGTCGCAGTCGAAGGGCCGGTATTCCAACTCTTCGCTCATGACCCCTCCCGGACGGGGAAGACGACGGACGGTCTTGGCCCGTTTCTAAGGGTACCGGCGACTGAATCCACCGGCCCGGCCGGGTGAACGGTCCGACGACCACCTGAAGATCGTCTCGACCTACCATCTGGCCAGAGGGACCACCCCGATGGACACCGGAGGCACCAACGATGGCCAACTACGAGACCTTGGTGGTTGAGGAACGGGACCGTGTGGCCTGGGTGACCCTGAACCGACCGGAAGCCCACAACGC
>JAZADL010000124.1:0-4766 GCA_036123635.1 Actinomycetota bacterium | reverse complement strand
ACTGACGGTGACGGCTCGCAGGCCCATGTGGCTGAGTTGGCTTCCGGTTGGATGGCTGACAACGCAGCCCACGTTGATGCGTGGATTGCTGAAGCAGCAGCCGCTACAGGCTGAACAACTAAGGGGTAATCATCCCCCTACGGGGGGATGAGGTGAGGAGGCCGGGCCGCAAGGCCCGGCCTCCCACCGTTTTGAACCCCACCGGCTCCGGCCCGTCAGATTTGGACGCTGTCCGGGTACTGCCTCGGGGTGGAAGAGCGGTCTCCCGTATCTTTTGCGGCCCGTCTCGTGACACCGGTCACCCTGATACCCTGCCGCCGTTGGAAGGGATGTGGCGGGTGGCCCACTATGTCTCTAGGGGTGTTCCACGACCAGGAGAGGTGGCATGTCGGACTCTGAGCCGATCATCGCACTGGAGAACGTTTACAAGATCTTTGGCCCGAACCCACGTGGACGGGCGTTTGACCTCTGCTCGGCGGGCATCGGCAAGGACGAGGTCCAACGGCAGACCGGCCACGTCGTCGGGATGCGCGACATCTCGTTCGAGGTACAGAAGGGTGAGATCTTCGTGGTCATGGGACTGTCCGGATCGGGCAAGTCGACGGCCATTCGAACGGTGAACAAGCTGCACGACGTGACCCATGGCCGTGTCCTGGTGGAGGGAACAGACGTCCAACAACTCCGAGGCGCCGCCCTCCAGGCCTTCCGTCGCGAGAAGACAGCCATGGTCTTCCAGCACTTTGCCCTCTTCCCCCACCGAAATGTCATTGACAACACCGCCTACGGCCTGAAGGTCCAGGGTGTCGATAAGAAAGAACGCCACGAGGCGGCCATCGAGGCACTAGCCATGGTCGGGCTCGAGGCCTACGCCTTCAACGCCACTCGCCAACTGTCCGGAGGTATGCAGCAGCGCGTGGGTCTCGCTAGGGCGCTGTGCTCCAACCCGGACATCCTGCTCATGGATGAGGCCTTCAGCGCACTGGATCCGCTGATCCGACGCCAGATGCAGGACGAGCTGATGGCGATCCAGGACAAGCTCCACAAAACGATCGTGTTCATCACCCACGACCTGAACGAAGCCCTGCGCGTCGGCAACCGGGTCTGCATCCTCCGCGACGGCAAGGTGATCCAGATCGGGACGCCCGAGGAGATCCTCACCGAACCGGCAGACGGGTACGTGGCCGAGTTCGTCCAGGACGTGGATCAGGGTCGGGTCATTGACGTGGGCAAGGTCATGGAGACCCCGGTGATCCTCAACGAGTCGTGGACCCTCACAGAAGGCATCGACGCCATGGGCGATCGACAAGGTGCCTTCGTGGTCGACGCTGACGGCCGGCCCACCGGCCTGTTGGCCATGACCGACGCCGCCACGGCCATCGCCCACGGGACGACCGACCTGGGCTCGGTGCTGCGGTCAGACTTCGACTCCACCACCATCGAGGCACGGTTCAGCGACAATTACGCGGCGGCCGGCCGGGGGTTTCCGATCGCCGTAGTGGACGACACAGGCCACCTGATCGGTGAGCTCGAACCTCGGGAGATCATGGAGGAGATGGGCCGGGTAGAGCAGTTGGTGGACGGGTTCGAGCGGGAGACCTTCCTGTGAGCTGGACCACCTGGGTCGTTGGGGGTGAGACCGGCGAATGGACCGGACGAAGCGAAGGCGTGGGCCTCTCCGAGACCAAGGTCCTTGACCAGTTCCAGTTGCCGGTGGGGTACTGGTTCGACCAGATGGTCGACTGGGCCGACGCCAACGCCCAGTGGTTCCTCGAGACCGTGAAATGGCCGTTCGACTTCCTGCTCTCGAACGTCGTCAACGACTTCCTGCTACAGATTCCCTGGTATCAGGTGGTGCTCTTCACAGTGATCCTCGGCTCGCTGTTGCGGACCCCGAAGGTCGGCATCATGGCCGGACTCGGCCTGATGATGTGTGGCTTGCTCGGATCGATGTACTGGGTGGAGACCATGCGGACCATCGGGATGGTTCTCGTGGCCGTCGGGTTATGCGCGCTCATCGGCGTCCCACTCGGGGTCTTCTGCGCCCGGGTGGACTCGGCGTGGAACGTGACCAGACCGATCCTGGACGCCATGCAGACCGTCCACACGTTCGTCTACATGGTGCCGTTCGTTTTCTTCTTCAGCATCGGTGTCGTCCCAGCGACCATGGTGACCATGATCTACGCCCTGCCGCCGCTGGTGCGCATGGTCAACCTGGGGATCAGACACGTTCCCGAGGACGTCGTGGAGGCCAGTAGGGCCTACGGCGCCACCGAGTTGCGTGTCCTGACCGACGTCCAATTGCCGCTGGCCAAACCTTCGATCATGGCCGGCCTCAACCAGACCCTCATGCTGGCCATCGCCATGGTCGGCATCGCCGCCATCATGGGCGCCTCAGGTCTCGGACTCCTGGTCTTCCGGGCCGTCCAGAACCTCGACGTCGGCCTCGGTATCTCATCGGGTCTCGCCCTGTGGACAGTGGCCGTCGTACTCGACCGCCTCTCACAGCCTGAAGAGGAGGGTGGGCAGAACCTGCTTTCCCGGATCCGGGAGGCCATGAGCCAACGCCGGGACCCTGAAGAACTCATGAGGAAGATCGAGGCAGCCGAGAGCGAAGACCAGAAGGCATCAAAGGTTGCCCACGTCGAACACGAGGTGGTGGCCTCAGGACGTGAGCGCCTCGGCATGGCCGTCGTCGGCATCGCCGGGGTCGTCGCGGTCCTCTCCACCAAGATGACATGGGGCAACGATGCCGGCCTCCTTAGCAGCCATTCCCGTAGTACAGACGTAGACCTCATCGGCGAATCGTTCAACGGCTACCAGGCATCCGGTGGCTCGTGGGCGGGCCTCGCGGTTTTAACTTTGGGCTTCTTCTCCGTCTTCGCCGCCGCCTCCTGCGTCTTCTGGACAGGCGGGATCGGACGGGCGCGAGGTCCTGCCGGTCTGGTATCCCTAGCGATTGGCGCGTTCACTGCCATCTTCATGTACCCGATCCTGGGCCAATTCGACGGGTACACGACGCTTGCCAACCTCCAGGGCTATGAGGCCCAGGCCTTCTGGTCGGTGGCCGTCGAGACCTTCGCGATTCCGGCGATCCTCGGCCTCGTTCTAGGCCTAGCAAAGGTGGCGGTTCCGGTGTCCTGGAAGATGGTCGGGACCTGGGCCGTTACGGCGGGCCTGCTCGGGCACATCTTCGAAAGCCCGACCGGCATGGCCGGAGAGGTCCTCGCCGTGATCGCCCTCGCCCTCGGAGCGATCGTGTTGTCCGTCCTGAACAACACAAGCCTGTTCGACGCTGATCGGACGACCTGGAACAACCTGGCGGCCGCTGCGGTGGTTGCCATCGTAGGCATGGCCGTCGCACCGCTCTCGGCCGTACTCGACGTCAAGGACCTGGTGGCCCTCGCTCTGGCCGGGACCGTTTATCGGGTACTCAACGGAACCGGTTCCGATCAGCGAGTCACCGTCCTGGGAGCGCTGGCCAGTGGTGTCGTCCTCCGATGGCTGGTCATCGGGAGTATCGGCTCCGGCGATTCGGCGGTGTTCCTGGACGTTCAGTTGCTAGCCACCCTCACCATCGGCGTGATGTCCGTAGTCGTCCTACGATCGGGCTCCCGCTGGTTCGCAGCAGACGCCATGGTCATCACCTCGAGTTGCATGCTGGTCGCCGCCCTCACCTACCAGATGGCCTCCCCCCTCGCTGCTGTCGAGACCTACAACCACGGCCCAGGCGTGATGCTGGCCATTGTGGCCAGCGCCGTGATGCTGGCCGGCGCGGTTCTGGCCCTGCAGACGGCTCCCTACTCAGCCTTCCGACCTTTGGATCGAATCATCAGCTGGGGTCGGATGGGTGCGGGCATCCTCGCCGTCGCCCTGGTCCTGATCGGTTCGATTTCCGGTTGGACCTTCGACGAACGTGGAGCGACCGAGCTTCCCGAAGAGGTCAAAGCGGAACTGATTCGACTTCGGGACGAGACGAACGAGAATCCGGCCATGGCAGCATCAAACAGTGGAAAGGCCGCCTCTCTGCGCAACAAGTACCGAATGAATGCTCTGGTGGTCACCGACGGGCTTTCGGAGGACGGTGGCGGGCTTGGCCGCCTGGCCATCACGATGTCCATCATCGGCGCGGCGCTCACCGTGCCGGCATCGGGTTTGCTGGGCCTGGACGAGAACCGAAGATGGCGCTGGAGTGTCATGGTCGCCGGCGCGGGAGGAGGCCTGGCGCTGATCGGCATCGTTTGGATCGCCAGCCTGGCCCGGGTGTCGGACCTCAAGACCGTCAGTGGCGCCGGCTCTTTTCTCACCGCGTTTGCCGGAGTGGTGCTGGCCACGACGTCGAAGAAGATCATCACCGAGTTCCGTCGAAACAAGACCTACGACGACCTCGAGCCCGCTGTCACCGACTGATCGGACGGGAGCGCCCCTTCGGGCGTGACAGGGTGCCGGGTACCGGGTTTCCCCGGGGTGACCTAGCCTGTTCCTTACCGGGCTGAGGGGCGGCCCGGAATGGGATCGGAGCGCCGTGACCGCCACCACCGAATCGTTCGAGTTGGTCTCGTCCGTCGAGCCGGAGATATCCCGGCTCATGGCCGAGCACCGGGAGCGCCGACAGCATTGGTATGCCCACGACGTTGTTCCTTGGGAACTGGGCCGGAGTTTCCGCGACGAACCGTGGGAGGAGTCCCAGGCCACGTTGTCCCCGGAGGTCCGTACCGCTCTGCAGTTGAACCTGCTGACCGAGGACAACCTCCCCTACTACCACGCCA
>JAZADL010000123.1:0-7598 GCA_036123635.1 Actinomycetota bacterium | reverse complement strand
CTGACGGTGAGGCTTCGGTTGAAGAGGTAGAGGCTGACGGTGAGGCTTCGGTTGAAGAGGTAGAGGCTGACGGTGAGGCTTCGGTTGAAGAGGTAGAGGCTGACGGTGAGGCTTCGGTTGAAGACGCCGAGCCCGAAACCACCGAGGTCTGATCGGAGCGGGTCGTCTCCGGACGACTGACTCATGCTTGAGATCGGTCTAACCGGCGGCATCGGCTCCGGGAAGTCCACTGTGGCCGGTCTGCTGGTCGATCGCGGCGCCACTCTGTTAGATGCCGACGCCATCGTCCGGGAACTCCAACAGCCGGGCACACCGGTCTTCGTTGCCATGGTGGCCCGTTGGGGCGACGAGGTGGTGACTGCCGACGGGACCCTGGACCGTGCTGCCGTGGCTGCTCGGGCCTTCAGCGACCCCGACGAGTTAGCTGCCCTAAACGCCATCGTCCACCCGGCGGTGGGAGACGAGATGACTCGCCGCCGCCAAGACCTCGCGAAAACCGATGACACCGTGGTCTTGGACATCCCCCTATTAGTGGAGTCGGGTTATGAGGGGCTGGGGGGTGTCATCGTGGTCGACGTGGATCCCGAAGTGGCCTTAGCCCGTCTGGTGGCTAGTCGGGGCTTGACCGTCGAGGATGCCGGCAACCGGATCGCCCATCAGGCCTCGCGTGAAGAACGTCTGGCTCGGGCCGACCTGGTGGTTGACAATGGCGGCAGCCTGGATGACCTGCTACACGAGGTAGACCGTGCCTGGGCGTGGATTGCCACCCTGGACCGACCACCTCGGGGTCATGAGGTTGACCGGATTGGAAGTCGGATCGAGCGAAACTGAAGTCGCCGGCGGCCGGGAGGCCGTTGCGACGGCTGGGTACCATGCCGCGATGGTTGATTCGACGTTGTCCGAGCCATCGGACGGCGAAGCTACTGGTCAGGTCGGTCCGTCGCGTGGGCAGGCTTTCCGGGTTGAAGCACCTTTCCGACCAGCCGGGGACCAGCCGCAGGCAATCAGGGAGTTGGCTGACGGTATCCAGGGAGGAGAACGGTTCCAGACCCTGCTGGGGATCACCGGAAGCGGCAAGAGCGCCACCATCGCCTGGACCATCGAACAGGTACAGCGGCCCACGCTGGTTATCGCTCCGAATAAGGCACTGGCGGCCCAACTGGCTAATGAGCTACGAGAGTTTTTTCCCGACAACAGGGTTGAGTACTTCGTCTCGTACTACGACTACTACCAACCCGAGGCCTATCTGCCGACCTCGGACACCTTCATCGAGAAGGACTCGTCGGTGAATGACGAGATCGACCGGCTCCGGCACGCTACGACGGCCTCACTACTGACCCGCCGGGACACCATCGTGGTGGCTTCCGTCTCGTGCATTTATGGCCTGGGCTCGCCGGAGCACTACGAAGGGCAGCTTCTGATCCTGGAAGTCGGCCAGGAGGTCGACCACCGGGCCACCCTGGGGCGCCTTATTGACATGCACTACGAGCGGAACGACATGGTGCTGGAACGCGGCCGGTTCCGAGTCAAGGGCGACACCCTGGAGGTTCACCCGGCCTACGAACAGACCGCCTTTCGTATCTCACTGTTCGGCGACGAGATAGAAGCCATCACCGAGGTGGACCCGCTAACCGGGGCGCACATCCGCCAACTAGATGACCTTGTCGTCTTCCCAGCTACCCACTACATGGCTGATGCGGCGAACATTCGGCGGGCCATCACCGGGATCGAAGCCGAATTAGTCGAACAGTTGGCTCGATTCGAAGCTAGCAATCTTCTCCTGGAGGCCCAGCGGCTCCGAATGCGGACCGAGCACGACCTGGAGATGCTGGCCGAGATGGGGTACTGCACCGGAGTCGAGAACTACTCCATGCACCTAGACGGCCGGACTTACGGTGAACGGCCGTACACCCTGCTGGACTACTTTCCTGACGACTTTCTGGTAGTACTCGACGAGTCTCACGTCGGCGTCCCGCAGCTCCACGGTCAGCACGCCGGTGACCGGAGCCGTAAGGAGACTCTTGTCGAACACGGCTTTCGGCTCCCGTCAGCAGCCGATAACCGACCACTGACATTCGACGAATTTATGGACCGAGTAGGCCAGGTGGTGTTCCTGTCGGCTACGCCCGGCGACTGGGAACTGGAGGCCAGTAGCCGGGTTGTGGAGCAGATCGTGCGGCCTACCGGCCTAGTCGACCCTGAGGTCGTGGTGCGGCCCACCAAGGGTCAGATAGACGACCTTCAGGAAATGATCGCCGGCCGGGTGGCTGCCGAGCAACGGGTGCTGGTGACGACCCTGACCAAGAAGATGGCAGAGGACCTCACGGACTACCTAGTGGAGCAAGGGATCAGGGTCCGCTACCTGCACTCCGACGTAGACACCGTGCGACGAATCGAAATCCTACGGGACCTCCGTCTCGGCGAGTTCGACGTACTAGTTGGCATCAACCTGCTTCGTGAGGGCCTAGACCTCCCGGAGGTCTCCCTGGTGGCGATCCTGGATGCCGACAAGGAGGGCTTCCTGCGCAGCGAGACGTCCCTTGTCCAAACCATTGGTCGGGCGGCCCGGAACGTGGACGGTGAAGTGGTGATGTACGCAGACAAAATCACGCCATCCATGCGACGGGCCATCGCCGAGACGAAGCGTCGCCGCAGTCTCCAGCAGGCTCATAACGCCAAGCACGGCATTGACCCCCAGACGGTACGCAAGGCGGTTAGTGACATCCTGGAAATGATTCGACCCGACTCCTCAACGGCACCTACGCCCCGCGGGCGTCGGAGGAGGACCGAACGTCTTGTTGAGGATTTCGCCGAGATGGGCCACGCTGACCTTCAACGCCTGCTGTTTACCCTGGAACAGGAGATGGGGGAGGCGGCGGCTGACCTCCGGTTCGAGTACGCGGCCCGGCTCCGAGATGAGATCAAGGAGATCGAGCGGGAGTTGCGGGACCTTTCCGAGGTCGTCTGAAGAGCTGTCCCGGCTCGACAAGTAACACCCCTGCGAAAGCCTTGCCGGCATCGGGGTCCCGGCGACCTCGGCCTAGGCTCGCCGGCGATGTCGGACCGGTTGATCGTCAAGGGAGCGCGCGAACACAACCTCCGAAACATCGACCTGAATTTGCCACGCAACCAACTGATCGTGTTTACCGGAATCTCCGGTTCGGGGAAGTCGTCGATGGCCTTCGACACCATCTATGCCGAGGGTCAGCGCCGGTATGTGGAATCGCTGTCGGCCTACGCCCGCCAGTTCCTCGGCCAGATGGACAAGCCCGATGTGGACTTCATCGAAGGACTCTCACCGTCTATCTCCATTGACCAGAAGAGTGCCTCGCGAAACCCACGGTCCACAGTTGGAACCATCACCGAGGTCTACGACTACCTACGACTCCTCTACGCCCGGATCGGCGTGCCCCATGATCCGGAGACCGGCGAACGACTTGTACGCCAGACCCCACAGCAGATCGTGGATCGGGTTCTAGCGATGGAGGAGGGCACCCGGTTCCAGGTGCTGGCCCCGGTGGTGCGGGGTCGCAAGGGGACTTACGACACCCTGCTGGCCGACCTAGCGGCCCAAGGGTTCAGCCGGGCCGTGGTAGACGGGGAGATCCACGAGTTGAGTGACGACCTGGACCTGGCCCGTTACGAGATGCACACCATCCAGGTAGTGGTGGATCGCCTCGTCCTCAGAGACGGCCTCGAACGGCGCCTGACCGAATCCATGGAGACCGCCCTTGCCCTGGCCGAGGGGGTAGCCGAAATCCAGGTGATTCCCCGGGACGGGGAGGTCGACGAAGACGGGGAGCCGATGGAGCCCCAAACCATTGTGTTCAGCCAGCACCTCTCGCGACCAAGTGACGGTAAGTCCTTCGAGGACCTTGCCCCTCGCAATTTCTCCTTCAACAGTCCCTACGGGGCCTGCACCCACTGCGACGGTCTGGGCACGGTGTTCGAGGTGGACGCCGAACTGGTGGTACCCAACTCGGACTTAAGCCTCGCCGAGGGGGCCATTGCCCCCTGGTCCGGGGGACGGAACCGCTACTTCGCTCGCCTCCTAGAGGCGGTAGCCGAGGACCAGGGCATCGATTCCGCCATCCCGTGGAAGAAACTGCCAGCCCGACATCGGAAGACACTCATGGAAGGGGGTATCGGAGACCGGATTCAGGTCCGGTACCGGAACCGGTTCGGACGGTCACGGGTCTACTCGGCCAACTTCGAGGGCGTGATGCCCTATCTCCGACGCCGGCATCAGGACGCCGAGACCGACGGTCAACGGGAGCAGCTTGAGGGCTACATGCGCCAGGTGGCCTGCCCGGCCTGTGGCGGGGCCCGTCTGAATCCGCTGTCTTTGGCTGTGACCGTCGACGGCCACTCCCTGTCCGAGGTGTGTGGCCTCTCCATTGCCGAATCGGCCAAGGTGCTCCGTGACCTCGAGCTGTCTGATCGTGACGCCCTGATTGCCGAGCAGGTACAGAAGGAGATCAACGCCCGACTGGGGTTCCTGCTGGACGTGGGTCTCGACTATCTGAGCCTGTCGCGCTCAGCCGCCACTCTGGCTGGCGGAGAAGCCCAGCGAATCCGGTTGGCTTCTCAGATCGGGAGCGGGCTTGTCGGAGTGCTCTACGTGCTAGACGAGCCGTCCATTGGTCTTCACCAACGAGACAATCGGCGCCTCATCGAGACTCTGGAACGTCTACGGGATCTTGGAAACACGGTGATCGTGGTGGAGCACGACGAGGAAACCATCCGAGCCGCCGATCACGTGGTGGACATCGGACCGGGGGCAGGTGAGCATGGGGGAGACATCGTTCATTCCGGGAACTTGGCCGGCCTTCTAAAGCGCTCTGGCTCGCTGACCGGACAGTACCTTTCGGGAAAGAAGACGATCCTGGTGCCCCAGGTTCGACGGCCTACCGATGGCGGCCGTCTGGTGATACGAGGGGCCCGGGAGAACAACCTGCGGGATCTAGACGTGGAGCTCCCCCTGGGATGCTTTGTGGCCGTTACCGGAGTGTCGGGATCCGGGAAATCCACTCTGGTGAATGAGATCCTCCACAAGGCCCTAATGCAGAAGGTGTACCGATCCAAGGTCCCACCAGGTCTCCACACGGCCCTGGAGGGCGTGGACGGGATTGACAAGGTCATCAATATCGATCAGACGCCCATTGGACGGACACCCCGCTCCAACGCTGCCACCTATACGGGCGTGTTCGACCATGTCCGGAAACTGTTCGCCCGGACCGAAGAGTCCCGGGTTCGTGGCTACCAGCCAGGTCGATTCAGTTTCAACGTGAAGGGCGGCCGGTGTGATGCATGCTCTGGCGACGGCACGTTACGGATCGAGATGCACTTTCTGCCCGACGTCTACGTCCCGTGCGAGGTGTGCCGGGGTCAGCGGTACAACCGTGACACCCTGGATGTTCGGTTCAAAGGACGGACCATTGCTGACGTGCTGGACATGCCGTGCGACGAGGCCCTGGAGTTCTTCCAGAACCAGCCGTCCATTACACGCCACATGAAAACACTGGTTGATGTAGGTCTGGGCTACGTACGGCTGGGACAGTCGGCGCCCACCCTGTCGGGCGGTGAGGCCCAGCGAGTCAAGTTGGCCAGCGAGCTGGCCAAGCGACCCACCGGTCACACCGTCTACATCCTTGACGAACCGACCACCGGTCTCCACTTCGAAGACGTCCGAAAATTGCTGGGAGTTCTCAACCGGCTTGTCGACCAAGGCAACACGGTGATCGTGATTGAACACAACCTGGACGTGGTGAAGACCGCCGACTGGCTGGTCGACCTCGGTCCGGAGGGCGGAGACGGCGGCGGGATGGTGGTGGCTACTGGCACTCCGGAGCAGGTAGCCACGGTTCCTGAGAGTCACACTGGGCGTTTCCTAGCCGGGATCCTGGACTGAGCGGTTGAAACACCGAGGCGGTGTTCGTACCCACAGCACCGAGAGTCGACCCGACGGAGCCCTGGTGGAGCTGCGGCCCCTACTCTCGGGGAATGGTCGACCGCCCGCCGGCGGGCACAGTGCCCGATGCACCAGGCTCGTACCAATTCCGTGATTCTGAAGGCCGATTTCTCTATGTAGGTAAGGCCAAGAGCCTTCGAAATCGTCTGAACAGTTACTTCGGCCGTCGGGACCGCCTGGCCTCGCGGACGGCCAACATGCTGGACGAGGCGGCCACCGTGGAATGGATCCAGGTAGCCAATGAATTGGAGGCGCTCCTGTTGGAGTTCAGCCTCATCCAGGAGCACCGTCCCCGCTTCAACGTGGACCTGAAAGATGACAAGTCGTACCCATTCCTTGCCGTCACCGTGGGGGATGAGTGGCCCCGACCGATGGTCACCCGGGGCAAGCGTCGGCGGGGGGTGCGTTACTTCGGACCCTACGGACACGCCGGGGCGATCCGGGAGACTCTGGACTTGGTGCTACGCACCTTCCCGGCCCGGACTTGTAGCGACGCGAAGTTTCGCGAGCACCAGCGACTGGGTCGGCCGTGTCTGCTCTTTCATATAGAGAAATGCAGCGGCCCGTGCGTGGGCGAGATCACGCACGAGGAGTACTCCGAGATCGTCCGTGACCTACTGCGTTTCCTGGACGGGGACTCTGACGAGGTGGTGGCTCGTCTCCGGTCAGAGATGGCAGCGGCGGCCGACACTCGGGAGTTTGAGGCAGCGGCCCGGTGGCGGGACCGACTGGCCAGCGTGCTGCAGGCCCTTGAGAAGCAGCAGATGGTGACGTCCCGCAACGAGGACCTAGACGTATTCGGTCTGGCCGGCGACGAGTTGGAGGCCGCCGCCCAGGTGTTCTACGTGCGCCGGGGCCGAGTGGTGGGTCGAAAGGGCTTCGTCGTCGACCGGGCCGAACACCTTGACCGGGGGCAGCTGGTAGCCGAGATCCTGTCCGCCCACTATCGGGATGATCCGCCCCGAGGGGTTCCCCGGGAGGTGCTGGTGCCCGCCGACCCGGAGGATGGGCCCCTTCTGGCCCGGTGGTTGGGCGGCGAACGCGAGGGGCCGGTCACCATCCGCGTCCCGAAGCGAGGCGACAAGCGCTCCCTGTTGGAGACAGTGACCCGAAACGCCGACGAGGAATTCGTACGCCACCGCATGAAGCGGGCCGCTGACCACAACAGTCGGGCCCGAGCGTTAAACGAGCTTCAGGAGGCGCTGTCGCTTCCCGAGGCGCCGCTGCGCATTGAGTGCTTCGATATGAGCCACCTACAGGGAACCGACTACGTGGGGTCCATGGTCGTTCTGGAAGACGGCCTGCCCCGCAAAACGGAGTACCGGCGGTTCCGGATTCGCCACGTTGACGGCAACGACGATTACGCAGCCATGTCCGAGGTCCTGACCCGCCGGCTGAGCGCTTTTCTGAGAGAACAGGCCCTGCCGGTCGACACGCGGCCGGGACGTTTTGCTTACCCGCCTCAACTCCTCCTCGTGGACGGCGGGAAGGGACAACTGGGGGTCGCCGAGCGGGTGATGGCTGACCTGGGTCTGGCTGACCGGATCCCAGTGGCCGCCCTGGCCAAACAGTTCGAGGAGGTATTCCGCCCTGGTTCTCCGAGTCCGATCAGCCTTGAGCGGGGTTC
>JAZADL010000122.1:0-2833 GCA_036123635.1 Actinomycetota bacterium | reverse complement strand
ACATGGCCAGCATGTTGGTGACGCTGAACGCCCCAGCCGACTCCCCTCCGATGGTGACCCGACCGGGGTCGCCGCCGAACGCTTCGATGTTCTCGTGGACCCACTGCAGGGCCGCCACCTGGTCCAGCGTGCCATTGATGCCACAGGTAGCAAAGTCGTCACCCAGGTGGCCGGCCAGGTCGCAGAACCCGAGGGCTCCCAACCGGTAGTTGATGGTCACCACGACGATGTCGCCTCGGGTAGCAAACGAGGTGCCGTCGTACCAAGGGGTAGCCCCCTGGCCGTGCTTGTAGGCACCGCCGTGGATCCACACGTAGACGGGACGTCGGACATCGTCACAGGCCGGGGTAACGACGTTCAGATATAGGCAGTCTTCGTCCCACGGAATCTCGAACCGGTTCGTGAGACCCTCGCCCGGCAGTTGGGCTGACGCCGGACCAAATCGTCGGGAATCTCGGACGCCGTCCCACGGTTCCGGGGATTCAGGGGCCCTGAACCGTCGTGATCCGACCGGCGGAGCGGCATACGGAATTCCAGCGAACAACTGGACGCCTCGACGGTGACGGCCCTGAAGTTCTCCCTGATCGACCAGGGTGATCGGGTAGTCGTCCGGACTTACATCGGTGGTCATACGGTGACCTTCAAGACCAATGAGGAGGATGAAGACATGTCTGGACGGTACCGGTCAGACATGCCTGGATCCGCTTCCGGGGGCGGGCGTGGCTTCTCCTCGCATCAGTGTTTCCCACAGTTCGGCATAAAGGCCGCCAGCGTCTCGGAGTTCCGGATGACGTCCGCGCTCGACGATCCGGCCGTCGTCGACCACCACGATTTCGTCCGCGTCGATGATGGTGGAAAGTCGGTGGGCAATGACGATGGCGGCCCGTCCGGCCAGTGCGACAGCCAGGGCCTGCTGCACAACGGCTTCATTTTCGGCGTCGAGATGACTGGTGGCCTCGTCGAGTATGACTACTGACGGGTCCTTCAGCAGCAGGCGGGCGATAGCTAGGCGTTGCTTCTCTCCACCCGACATACGGTGGCCACGCTCGCCAACCACCGTGTCATATCCATCGGGCAGGCGTTGCACCACATCGAGGATGCGAGATGCCCGACAGGCCTCATCCAGCTCAGTGTCGGTGGCGTCGGGTCGGGCGTACCGGAGGTTGGCGCCCACCGTGTCGTGAAACAGGTGGGGGTCCTGGGTGACTACGCCGATCCGGGCCCGCAGGTCGTCTTGACGCACTGACCGTATGTCGTGTCCATCGAGGGAGATTGACCCCTCGGTCACGTCATAGAGCCGAGGCACGAGGGAGGCCAGGGTGGACTTTCCAGATCCCGACGGTCCGACGATGGCCAGCATCTGCCCGGGCCGGACTTCGAGGTCGACTTCGTGGAGCACGGTGTGGCCGGGCTCACCAGGCGCGGCGTCGGTCTCTAGCGAAGCCACCGAGGTTTCATCGACCGTTGGGTACCGGAATGAAACCTTGGCGAAGACCATGTGGCCGTCGGCGGTTGGGAGAGCCCGGGCATCAGGTGCATCGGCCACAGGATTAGGGGCGTCTAGCACCTCGAATACCCGTTCAAAGGAAACGAAGGCCGACATGACATCTACGCGGGCGTTGGTTAGCTGGGCTAGTGGCCCGTAGAGCAGGGCGACAAGCACTCCCATGGAAGCCAGCGTGCCGATGGTGATGGTTTCGCTTATAGCTAGCGAACCGCCGACCCAGTAGACGACGGCAGTGCCAACGGCCCCCAGAAGGGTCAGCGCGATGACGAAGGCCCGGCTGAACAGCGCCCCGCGGATCCCAATATCACGGACTCGCCCGGCCCGCTCTTGGAAGCCTTCGGTTTCTTCGTCGGGTCGTCCGAACAACTTGACCAATTGGGCCCCTGAGACGTTGAAACGCTCGGTCATCGTGGCGTTCATCGAGGCATTGAGGTTCATGCCCTCTCGGGTGATACCAGCCACGGTTCGACCGACTCGGCGAGCCGGAAGGATGAACAGCGGGAGCAGGACCATGGCCAGAAGGGTGATCCGCCACTCCAGGAGGAAAAGAGTGACCAAGGTGGTTACTGCCGTAATCCCATTGGAGACGACCGTGCCGAGCGTTCCGGTCAGCGCCCGTTGGGCCCCGATCACGTCGTTGTTGAGGCGGCTGACCAGAGCACCGGTCTGGGTGCGGGTGAAGAACGACAGAGGGAGGCGCTGGACGTGGTCGAACAATGCCACCCGCAGATCGAAGATGAGGCCCTCACCAACCGTGGATGAAGCCCACCGTTCCACGAACGACAAGACGGCCTGGGCGAGTGCCGCAGCGACCACTAGCAGGCCGAGCACGGTGAGGCGGTCGCGGTCGCCAACCACGATGGCCTTATCGATGATCTCCCGAAAGAGGAGCGGTGGGACTACACCGAGCAGCGAGGACAGGGTCACCACGATGAGGAAGCCGGCAACCATCCTCCGGTAGGGGCGGGCGAAACCCCAGACCCGTCTCCTGGTCTCGCGGTCGACCTGTGACGGCGTGTCTGACTGATACGACATCACATGGAGGAGATGCATAGCGTTGCCCACCGCCCGAGCCTACGGAGCACCAGTGCGTCCGGGTAATCTGACGTTCCGTCAGGTATACGGGAGCCCGGCGGGTCCAACCTGGGAGGCATGACAAGCATGGGCCTAGAAGCCAACCGACCGTTGGGCGGTCTCAAGGTGATCGAGAGTTCACTGCTCGGTCCCGGCCTGGTGGCCACCTTCCTGGCCGACCTGGGCGCCGACGTGGTCAAGGTGGAGCCGCCGTCCGGTGACTACATCCGGCAGATGACGTGGCCCATCGTG
>JAZADL010000121.1:0-17528 GCA_036123635.1 Actinomycetota bacterium | reverse complement strand
CCAGTGATCGATCCGTCGGCAGCGAACCGGACGGTAGACGCCCCGCCCCACCGCTCACCGGGGGTCTGGAAGTCGAATACTTCGTGGTTGCAGGCCAGAATCCAACCCCCGTCGGCTACCGGAACCGTCCCCTTGCCATCAGGGAATACCGGCCACCGGTAGCCCGTCCCGTTCACCTCGTTACCCCCCATGGCAACGACCCGCGAGGTGAACCCCTCGGGGAGCACCAGCCCGTTCCCATCGGGCGACCGTCCGTCAAGCGACCCGTACGGACCGATGCCGGGTCGAGATGCAGTGGCGCCCGCTGGGGTAGTTGCCAAGAGGACCGAGCCGGCGGTCGCTGCTAGGCCGTTCCGTAGGAAGGCCCGCCGGTCCACTGGGTCAGCCGCCGAAGGCGTCGAGCAACCGGTCAGCGGCGACCGCCGGCGAGGTCCGCCCGTCGCGGACGTCAGCCTCGACCGAACCTAGAAGGTCCAGCACTCCGGGGTTAGTCCGCAGGGCGGTTATTAGCCGGTCCTCCACCATCGACCACATCCATGCCAAGCGCTGGTCCCGACGACGGTTCTCCCACTCGCCGGTGGCCGTGAGGGTGGATCGGTGGGTCATCACCTGATCCCAGAGTTCATCCAGACCATCGCCCGTCAGACCAGCGCAGGTCACCACGCTCGGCGTCCAGGTTGGGCTGGTCGCCTCGGTGAGACGGAGGGCGGCCGAGTAGTCACGGGCTGCCGTCCGGGCTGCCGGAGCATTGTCCCCATCCGCTTTGTTGATGGCGATCATGTCGGCCAACTCCAGGACACCCTTTTTGATGCCCTGAAGTTCGTCACCGGCACCAGGCAGCATCAGTAGCAGGAAGAAGTCGACCATGCCGGCCACCATGGTCTCCGACTGCCCCACCCCGACCGTCTCCACCAGCACCACGTCATAGCCGGCGGCCTCCAGGATGACCATGGTCTCCCGGGTAGTCCGACTTACCCCGCCCAGGGTCCCAGTGCTGGGCGACGGGCGCACGAAAGCCGCTGGATCGTTGGCCAGGCGGAGCATGCGGGTCTTGTCGCCCAGGATGCTGCCGCCGGTCAGCTTGCTGGTCGGGTCCACGGCCAGCACGGCCACCCGGTGGCCAGCCCCGGTCAGCTTGGTACCCAGGGACTCGATGAACGTGCTCTTGCCCACACCGGGAACGCCCGTGATGCCTATCCGGTGCGACTCCACGGCGTGGAGAAGCAGGATGTCCAGCAACTCACGGGCCTGCACCCGGTGGTCGGACCGGGTGGACTCGACCAGGGTCAGGGCCCGGCCAACAGCGGCTCGGTCGGCGGCCAGAACCCCCTCAACCAGTTCATGGACGGTCACAGCCCTGGTCCCGATCAGGCCAGCCAGTCGAGCAGGTCGACAGCTGCCTCGGTGACCACCGTCCCCGATGGGAACACGGCCGCCGCCCCGGCGGCCAGCAGGACGTCGTGATCGGCCGGCGGGATGACTCCGCCGACCACGATGGCAATGTCGTCCCGACCCTGGGCCTCCAGTTCGGCCAGCAGTTCGGGCACCAACGTCAGGTGGCCGGCGGCAAGTGAGCTCACGCCCACCACGTGCACGTCGTTTTCCACCGCCTGGAGAGCCACCTCGGCCGGGGTGGAGAACAAAGGTCCGATATCGACGTCAAATCCCAGGTCGGCGAAGGCCGTAGCGATGACTTTCTGGCCCCGATCGTGGCCATCCTGGCCGACCTTGGCCACCAGGATGCGGGGCCGCCGACCATGGATCGCCTCGAAGTCGACCACTCGGCGGCGCGCCGATTCGACAGCTTCGCTGTCACCGACCTCTCTGTTGAATACTCCGGAGATAGTGCGGACCTCCGCCACGTGGCGCCCGTAGACCGTCTCCAGGGCGTCGCTGATCTCCCCGACCGTAGCCCTCGCCCGAGCCGCGTCGACGGCCAGAGCTAACAGGTTGGCCCCGTCGTCGGCAGCACCCCGGGTCAGGGCATCCAGCGTCGCGGAACAGGCTGTGGGGTCACGCTCGGCGCGGAGCCGCTCTAGCTTGGCCACCTGGTCGGCCAGGACTCGGGCGTTGTCCACCCGGCGCACCTCGACCTCGTCCTGATCCTCCGGTCGGTAGCAGTTCACCCCAATAACCGATTGATGACCGGAGTCGATCCGTGCCTGGGTACGAGCTGCCGCCTCCTCGATTCGCAACTTGGGAATCCCGGCCTCGATGGCCTGGGCCATCCCGCCGATCTCCTCCACCTCGGCCAGGTGCTCCCGGGCCCTGACCGCCAGATCGTGGGTGAGCCGCTCTACGTGGAAACTCCCAGCCCACGGATCGGCCACCCGACACGTGCCGCTCTCCTGCTGGAGGAACAGCTGGGTATTTCGAGCAATGCGGGCCGAAAAGTCGGTCGGAAGAGCCAGTGCCTCGTCCAAGGCGTTGGTGTGCAGCGACTGGGTGTGGCCCTGGGTAGCCGCCATGGCCTCCACACAGGTGCGGACCACGTTGTTGTAGACATCCTGGGCGGTGAGGCTCCAGCCCGACGTCTGGGAGTGGGTGCGCAGCGACGACGACCGGGGATCTTGCGGCTCGAACTGTTTCATGAGATCGGCCCACAGCAGCCGGGCAGCCCGGAGCTTGGCCACCTCCATAAAGAAGTCCATGCCGATGGCCCAGAAGAAGCTAAGGCGCGGGGCGAAGGAGTCGACGTCCAGCCCTGCAGCCACACCTGCTCGCACGTACTCCACCCCGTCAGCCAACGTGTAGGCCAGTTCCAGGTCGGCCGTGGCCCCAGCCTCTTGCATGTGGTAGCCGGAGACGGAGATTGAGTTGAAACGCGGCATCTCAGCGCTGGTGTAGGCGAAGATGTCAGAAATGATCCGCATGGAAGGGGCCGGCGGGTAGATGTAAGTGTTCCGGACCATGAACTCCTTGAGAATGTCGTTCTGGATGGTCCCCGACAGTTGTGACGGCGCAACCCCCTGCTCCTCGGCGGCCACGATGTAGAGGGCCAGGATGGGCAGCACGGCCCCGTTCATGGTCATGGAGACACTCATCCGGTCCAGCGGGATTCCCTCAAAAAGCGTGCGCATGTCGAGGATGGAATCGATGGATACCCCTGCCATCCCGACGTCGCCGGCCACCCGCGGGTGGTCGCTGTCGTAGCCCCGATGGGTAGCCAGATCGAAGGCCACGCTGAGGCCCCGCTGGCCGGCGGCCAGGTTCCGCCGGTAGAAGGCATTGCTCTCCTCGGCCGTGGAGTACCCGGCGTACTGGCGGATGGTCCACGGCTGGCTGGCGTACATGGTTGGGTACGGCCCGCGGAGGTACGGCGCGATCCCCGGCCATCCGTCAAGGATGTCCAGGCCCGCCACGTCAGCCTCCGTGGATAGGGCAGGAATGTTGATCTGCTCGGGTGTTCGACGGACCAGGAGCTCGGAATCCCGTCCAGTCTCGGCCACCACCCGGTCGGCCCAGGCGTCCAGGTCATCCGGGGCTGGGCTGTCCCCCAGTTCCACAGTGCTGAAGTCGGGGATGACGTTCATCGCTCCACCCCGCACCAACCCAGGGCCCTACCCAGTACCTCGACCACGTCGATCCCTGGATAAAGGAACTCGTCAACACCAGCAGCCTGCCAGATCGCCTCGTCGTCACCCGGCTTGCCGACTAGCGCCACCCATCCGACACCGGAGGCCTTCAGAGCGGATGCCGCCTGGGCGGCCTCCGCTCTGTACCGGTCGTCGGACCCGCACAGCACGGCGGGACCGTCTGAGTCGAGACTCTCGAAGTCACCATCAACGGCACGAATCCCGGCCACCGCGAACAAGTTGCGGGCAAAAGTGGCCCGATCGGCGTGCTCGTCCAGGGGACCCAGGGCGATGATCCGCACGGTCGGCTGATCGGCGGCCCCGTCAGCGGCGTCTCGCAACGCCTCAAACGCTGAGGCTGACCGGCGAAGAGGCAACGGGCCCTCCGTCGGTGGAGGACCCGGCGGGCGCCGCACAGCGACCTCGTCAAGGTCGGGGAACTCGGACACCCCGGTAAGGGGATCAGCCCGGGTAGCCAGGCGTTCGTACCGTCGGGCCCAGCCGGCTTCGGCTTCGGCGGTCGCCCGACCAGAGGCCAGCGCTGCGGCCATACCCCCCTCAGTCTCTAGGTCCCGAAACCGTTCCCAAGTCGCGACGGCCAGTTGGCCGGTCAGGTTCTCCACGTACCACGAACCGCCAGCCGGGTCGATAACGGCAGAAAGTCTGCTCTCCTCCAGAAGCAGGAGCTGCAGGTTCCGAGCCGTACGTCGGCCGAACTCGTCCGGTCTCCCCAACGCACTGTCGAAGGGGCGCACGGTCACCGACCGGGCGCCACCAATCCCGGCGGCGAAGGCAGCCACCGTGGATCGCAGCATGTTCACCCACGGGTCGCGACGGCTGAGCATGGCAGCTGAGGTGAGGGCGTGCTGGTAGACGGCACCCTCCGCCGGGTCAGCTCCACAGGCCTCGGCCATACGAGCCCACACGCGGCGGAAGGCCCGGAACCGGGCCACGGTAAGGAACTGGTCGGCGTCGGCCGGGAGGGTGACCGAAAGGGTTGCTAAGGCGTCCGACAGGCTGATCCCGTGGTCGGTAAGGGCCCGCAGGTAGGCCACTCCGGTGGACAGGGCGGAGGCCAACTGGCCAGCATCACTGGTCCCAGCGTCAGCGTAGGGGGTGGCGTCGACTTCCAGTGCCCGGACTCCAGGTAGCGGTCGGGCCCGGGCCACGAGGTCCAGAGCAGCGGTGTCAACCATCGGTGGTCCGCCGTAGCGTGCGGCCACCCCGAACGGGTCAAGGCCCAGGTGGCCACGCCGTTCGGCCTCGGCAACGCCGCTCGCCTCCCAGAGATCAAGGAGCCAGCCGGCTACTTCGTTTGTCGCTGGCCCGGGCACCAGGGCCACATTCGTCATGTTCAGATAGACGCCGTTCAGCACGGCGGCCAGGTCGGCTGGACCAGCGATGCCAATGGCCTGAGGATCCAGCAGCACTGAGGTGGAACCCCGCTCCAGTTCGTCCAGCACTGTCCGGTTGGCGTCTCCCGGACCCTCGTCCACGACCAGGGCCCGTACGTCCCATCCATCGGGTATGGCCCCGGCGGCGGCGGCCCCCCGGGTAAACGGCGCCGCCCCGGGCAGACCGGCCGGTTGTCCGTCTTCGGGTCCGTACACCGGGGCAATGCGGATCCCGTCTGCTGTAACCATGGCTAAGTCGTCGACGGTACGGCCCTGCAAACCGGCCTCGGCTAGGGCGATCCAGTCCGTCCGGGAGGCTGGCTCGAAACCATCAACCAAGGGAGTTGGTCCGGGGCGCGCCGGGTTCATGGACTGATGGTAGGTGACGGTCCGTCAGGGTCCGGATGCCGTGTGACGGGTGACCAGAGACTCACCCCCTCAGGCGTGGTGTCCCCCGCCGCTGACCTCTCCCCGCCGGCTGGGGCCTGAGTCCGATGGGGATGCGAGGATCGAGCCATGCGCATCTCGACCTCCCTGAACTACGCCACGGATCCCCAAACAGCCGCCACCCAGGCTCGGGAACTAGAAGCGGCCGGAGTCGACCGGATCTGGATACCTGAGGCCTACGGCTTCGACGCGGTGAGCCTGTTGGGCTACCTAGCGGCCAGCACATCCACCGTTGAGTTGGGCAGCGGCATCCTTAACACGTACAGCCGTACCCCCGCCCTCCTGGCCCAGACGGCGGCTGGCCTAGATGCCCTGTCGGACGGCCGGTTTGTCCTAGGCCTAGGCGCCTCTGGCCCGCAGGTGATCGAGGGATTCCACGGGGTCCCGTACGCCAAGCCGCTGACCCGCTCTCGGGAGATCGTCCAAATCTGCCGGGCCGCCTGGCGCCGGGAACGTCTAGTCCACGATGGAGACGTCTTCACCCTGCCCCTCCCGTCTGACCAGGGAACCGGCCTGGGGAAACCGCTGAAGATCATCAACCACCTGAAGCGGGCCGATATCCCGATCTACATCGCCGCCCTCGGCCCGAAGAGCGTCGAGGAAACGGCGGCCACCTGTGAAGGCTGGCTTCCTTTCCTCGTCTACCCGGAGCGTATGGACCTCGTCTGGGGTGATGCCGTGGCCGCCGGCCTGGCCCGCCGGGACACCTCCCTCGGAGAATTGGACGTGGTGGCGGGCGGCCTCGTGGCTATCGGCAACGACGCCACGCAATACCGCGACCTAGCCCGCCCAGGGGCTGCCCTATATATCGGGGGAATGGGTGCCCGAGGAAAGAACTTCTACAACGACGTCTGCAAGGCCTATGGATTCGTCGACGAAGCGGTGGCTGTCCAAGACGCCTACTTGGACGGCCGGAAGGAGGAAGCGGCTGATCTGCTGCCCGCCGAGTTGGTCGAAAACACGTCACTGTGCGGTGACGAGGCCTACGTAATCGACAGACTGGCCGCATATCGGGAGGCCGGTGTGACGTCGCTGAACGTGACGCCCATCGGCGGCCAACCGGCCGCCGTACTGGGACGGCTCCGAGAACTAGCCGAGCACGCGTAGCCGCTCGGCGGCGGAATTACTGGGTGCCGGGACGGGTGTCGGTGGGGTCCAGGCGCACCCCAATCAGCAAACTCTCAGTCAGGCGCTGTGCCGCCTCGGCGAACAGGAAGTTCCCCATCAGGCGTCGTGGTGTCCGGACATGGCGCGACCCGCGACTGGTAGCCCGTACGACCCGGCGAGCCAGGTGATCCGGATCGGCGACAGGCAGCATGCGAACCAGGTTCATCCGGGCCAGCACCTTTTGTCCGCTAGGCGAGGTTGCCTCCACGGCGTCCCACATGCGGGTGGCCACCGGCCCCGGCGCCACCGTGGTCGTCCCGATTGGCGTGGCCTTCAGCTCCAACCGCAGTGACCGCACGAAGTTCGATATCCCAGCCTTGGTGGCGGAATAGGTGGCCATGGTCGGGAACCCCGCCGTGCCAGCAATCGAGGATAGGAAAACCAAGTGTCCGCGCCCCCGGGCCAGCATCCCGGGCAGGGCGTATCGGGTCAGCACCATAGGTGCCTCTAGGTTCAGCCGCGTGGTAGCCCTAACGACGGCGGGGTCGATTACGGCGGCCATGTCAGTGGTCTCCATCCCGGCGTTGTTCACCAGTACGTCGATCGGCCCGTAATCAGCCTCCACAACCGGCACCAAGGCCTCGACAGCGTCGGCGTCGGTCAGGTCGATGACCACCGCGTACCCACCCACTTCGGCCGCCACGGCACGGAGCTCGTCGGAGGCCCGGGCGGCTACCAGTACGTGGGCACCTGCCGCCGCGTACGCCCGGGCCAGCGCGGCCCCGATCCCCTTCGATCCACCGGTCACCAGTACCTGTGCGCCAACCAGTTCCATGCTGGCGACCGTAGTCCCACCACCGAGCCGGCTTCCCGGCCGGACGGCCACCACGGGTACGGTCGACCGGCGCCCCGGGAGCGGGGCCTGACTCCGGGAGCACGATGGCCGACGCAGACTTCTTCGAACAGTTCACCGTGGGGGTCTCCGACGAGGCTGTCTTCGACCTGCGACGACGCTTAGCCGACACCCGGTGGCCCGACCAGATCGATAACACGGGGTGGGATGACGGCTGCAACCTGGCTTGGCTTCGGAGCCTGGCCGACTACTGGGCCGATGGCTTCGACTGGCGATCCGCCGAGGCCCGGATCAACTCCTTCGACCAGGTCACCACGACTATCGACGGCCAGCGAATTCACGCCATCCACCAGCGGTCTCCAGAACCCGACGCCCTCCCTCTGCTCATCTCCCACGGGTGGCCAGGGTCGATCGTGGAGTTCCTGCAGGTGCTTGGCCCGTTGACCAACCCGGTCGCCCACGGAGGTGAACCGGAAGACGCCTTCCACGTAATCGCCCCGTCGCTTCCCGGTTACACCTGGTCCGGCCCAACGGCCGAACAGGGCTGGGGCCCTGACCGAACGGGACGGGCCTTCGCCCTGCTGGCTGACCGGCTCGGCTACGAGCGTTACGGAGTGCAAGGCGGTGACTGGGGATCGTTGGTGTCGCAACACATCGCCGGCCACGACCCCGACCACGTGGTCGGCTGCCACCTCAACATGATCGCCGCCTTCCCGAGGGGCCGCGACGACGACCTCGATGACATCACCCTGGCCGAGCAGCGACACCTCGACCGGCTCGCTTGGTACCAAGCCGAGGACAACGGCTACTTCCGTATCCAAGAGACCCGCCCCCACACTCTGGGGGTTGGCCTCCACGACTCGCCGGCTGGGTTGCTGTCGTGGATCGGCGAGAAGTTCCACGGTTGGACCGACCATGATGGCGACCCCCTCGACGTCGTGGACCGCGACGACCTGTTGACCAACGTGAGTGCCTATTGGTACACCGGAACCATCACCTCGTCGGCTCGCTTCTATCTCGAGTTCCGCCGAGATCTAGCCGAGGGGCGTCTCCCCCCGCCGAATACCGAAGTCCCCTTCGGAGTCTCCGCCTTCCCGGAGGAGCTGATGGTAGGGCGACGTCGGTGGGTGGAGGCCGACCGCAATATCACTTTCTGGCGGGAACACGACCGGGGAGGACACTTCGCCTCCATGGAACGGCCCGAAGAGTTCGTCGCCGACGTCCGTGAATTCTTCCGGACCCTCCGGTGAGTGGCCCGGTGATGCTGGTCGGGGCGGGTGGTACTGCCCTGGCAAGTGAGACTCGTGGTCCTGACGGGCCGACCGGACACCCGGTGGTCGCCACCACGGGATGGGCCAATGACCGCCGTGTCTGGTCACCGATGGTTGATGACCTGGCCTCCAACCACGCGGTGACCACGTGGGACCTCCGAGGACACGGCGACAGTGAGGCCCCAGCCCCCGAGGAGTACACCCGGGCCCACGCCCTGGGGGACCTGGCTGCCGTGCTGGACCATGCCGGCCGACCGGCCGTACTCATGGGCCACAGCCTCGGGGGGTTCCTGTCGCTGGCCCACGCTGTGGACTACCCGGACGAAGTAGCCGGCTTGGTGCTGGTGGCCACCGGACCAGGGTTTCGAAAGGCGGAGGCCCGGGAGCAGTGGAACGCCTCAGTTCGGGCCTCCATGGAGAAACTGGATCTCCCAGTAGGGGCTGATGGACTCTCAATGCACCACGATGCCCACGTCATCGATCACCTGACCGACATCGAGGTCCCGGTCCTGGTGTTGCTCGGGGAACACGACGTGCGCTTCGCCGCCTCGGCCAGCCTGTTCGAACGGGACCTAAACGTGCGGGAAACGGTGGTCGTCCCCGACACCGGCCACATGGTCCACGTGAAGGCGCCCACCGAGTGCGCGGCGGCCGTACGCCGGTTTCTGGCCGGCCTCTGACCGGAATACCAATGAATACCGATCCCCTGGCCCACATGGTTGATCTCCCGGGTGGTGCGTTTCGCATGGGGAACGAGGACGGTGGGTACCCGTCCGATGGCGAGGGCCCGGTACGTGAGGTGCGGGTGTCGCCGTTCGCTATCTCGGCCACCACGGTGACCACGGCCGAGTTCGCCGCCTTCGTGGAGAGCACCGGACATGTCACGACCAGCGAACGAGCAGGATGGTCGTTCGTTTTCGCCGGGCACCTACCTGATGACTTCGAGCCCACACGGGGCGTGGTGGGGGCCGAGTGGTGGCGTCAGGTGTTCGGTGCCGACTGGCGGCACCCCAACGGACCGCAGGACGAACCCCTCGACTGGTCAGACCATCCGGTGGTCCACGTCTCGTGGTTCGATGCCGAGGCATTCGCTGACTGGGCCGGGGGCCGGCTTCCCACGGAAGCTGAATGGGAGCACGCTGCCCGGGGCGGGCTGGACCAAAAACGCTTGCCGTGGGGTGACGAGACTCAGCCCGACGGCCCTGATCGACACCGGTTCAACATCTTCACCGGAACGTTTCCAGTAGAGGACACAGCGGAGGACGGCTGGGCCGGAACCTGTCCGGTGGACGCCTTTGAGCCCAACGGCTTCGGCCTTTACAACTGTTCGGGAAACGTGTGGGAGTGGACGGCCGACTGGTTCGGCACCGATCATGTAGCGGGGACGCCAGTCAAAGACCCGGTCGGGTCTCCGTTGGGAGTCAACCGGGTGGTCAAGGGCGGCTCGTATCTCTGTCACGACAGCTACTGCCACCGCTACCGACCGGCCGCCCGGTCGGGCACCACCCCGGACAGCACCACTGACCACCAAGGCTTCCGGCTGGCTCAGTGAACTCCGACGGGCCTAGCGCCGGTCGGCCCGTAGTCTTGAACCCATGGGCCTGCGCAGCGAGGTGAACAGGGACGTCCGTCCGGCCACTCCTGACGAGTTCGCTGTGCCCCGCATCGGTCCGCTGAAGGTATGGCCTCCCGTGGTTCTGGCTCCGATGGCCGGAGTCACCAACGCCCCGTTTCGCACCATATGCCGAGAGTTCGGTGTCGGCTTGTACGTCAGCGAAATGGTCACCGCCCGGGGCCTGGTCGACGGTCACCTCAAGACGACCCGTCTGGCCCACTTCGCCCCCGAGGAATCGCCCCGGAGCATCCAGCTGTACGGAACCGAGCCGGACAGCATCGGGCGGGCCGTAGACATGCTGGTCGGCGAGGGACGGGTCGACCACGTCGACATGAACTTCGGCTGTCCCATGCCCAAGGTGACTCGGCGGGGCGGTGGAGCAGCCATCCCGTTGAAGCCGCGCCTGTTTGAAGCCATCGTCCGGGCCGCCGTCGAACGTTCGGGGGACGTCCCTGTCACCGTGAAGTTCCGGAAGGGAACCGACGACGACCATCTGACGTTCCTAGAGGCAGGCCGGATCGCTGAGGCCGTGGGGGCGTCGGCCGTGTCGCTCCATGCCCGGACAGCCGAGCAGTTGTACTCCGGGGAGGCCGACTGGACGGCGGTGGCCGACCTAAAGGCCGCGGTGTCTACTATCCCGGTCTTCGGGAATGGTGACGTGTGGGAACCGTGGGACGCCCTACGCCTGATGCGCTTCACGGGTTGCGACGGCGTGGTGGTAGGCCGGGGCTGTCTGGGCCGACCGTGGCTGTTCGGCGACCTGGCCTCCGTGTTCGGAACCGACTCGTCGTCCGGCGGCCGCGAACCGGGCCCACCCCCATCACTGCGCCAGGTTACGGAAACCATGGCCCGACACGCCCATCTGCTGGTGGCTTGGGCCGGACCACACGGCATCCGCGACTTCCGTAAACACACCGCCTGGTATCTGAAGGGCTACGCCACCGGGCCGGCGGCTCGAAGCCAACTCCAATCCATCACTGACCTCGACCACCTAGACGACTTACTGGCCGACCTACTGACCGACCTAGATCCGGACATGGCCCTGGACCCAAACTCGCTGCGTACACCCCGGAGCCACCGAAACGGACCCCGGCCCGTGGTTCTCCCCGAGGGCTGGCTGGACGACCCGGAGGACACCACACCCCCACCAGCCGAGGCTGAGGTTCTGGTCTCCGGCGGCTGACCACTTCCGTCCGTCCATGGTCCCCGATCGGCTCGTTCTGGCGTCAGCCTCGCCGCGTCGCCTAGCCCTGCTCCGTAACCTCGGAATCGAACCCGAGGTCCGGGTGGCCGAGGTGGACGAGACACCGCGACCCAGCGAGGACCCAGCGGCCCTCGTGGAGCGTCTGGCGTGTGCCAAGCGGGATGCGGTAGCCGGGCCCGGGGAGCGAGTAATAGCCGCCGATACGGTGGTCGCGCTGGACGGCGAGGCGCTGGGCAAGCCCGGGACCCCGGAGCGGGCGTCCACCATGCTCCGGCGCCTCTCGGGGCGGACACACCACGTAGTGACCGGGGTGGCGGTGGTTGGCCCGTCCGGACGGGCATCCACCACCGTGTCCACCAAGGTGACCTGGCGGACACTGTCCGAAGCCGAGGTGGAGTCCTACGTGGCCTCCGGCGAACCGCTCGATAAGGCCGGGGGCTACGGGCTCCAGGGTGGAGGGTCTGACTTCGTGGTCGAGTTGGTGGGGAGTCGAGAAAACGTCATCGGGCTACCGGTCACCACGGCACTCGAACTGCTGGCCTCAGTGGAGGCCGACGACGACCCGTGGGTGCAAAGGCCCGGTTCCTGACCAGCGAGCTCAAAACCGTCAGGCTCAGAAGGCCGGCGGGACCAGCCGCTGATCGTCGGTGAGGAAGACCCGTACCCCGAAGAACACCACAACCAAGCCGGTCACGGCAGCCGTGCCCAGGATCAGGAACAGGAGCGCTGCCTGGATTAGGGCCGCCTGGATCGGATCGACGCCGGCCAAGATCAGGCCGGTCAGGGCGCCGGGGAGAAACACCACACCCACTGACCGAGTGGTCTCGATCTGGGGTAGTAGGGCCAAGCGGAGGGCGTCGGAGGCCACGTCACGCACGGCCCACACTGGCCGAAACCCCAAGGCCAGCAGTGCCTCCACCTCTCCGACCCGGTCCCGGAGGCCGTCAACTAGCCGGGTGGCCGCTACGACCACAACCTTTAACGAGTTGCCAACCACCATCCCCGACACCGGGACCAGCACCCGGGCCTCTAAGGGCAGGATTCCTAAGGCGAACACCGTAGCCAGCGAAACGCCGAGGCCCAGAGAAGCGCCCATGGCAGTCATCCACCCCAGGCCGGTCAGGCGGGGTTCCCGCCTCCGGGCAGCATCGCCCGCCACCGGGACCATTGCCACCACCCAGGCCCACGCCCAGACCATCGGTGTATCGCCGTCCAACAGAAGAGTGAGAGCCCATCCGGCAAGCACCAGTTGGGCAACAGCCCGCGCTGTGGCCTCGACCAGCGAGCGTTCCAGGCCGAGGCGACGCCGCAATGAGATACCGATCACGACAACTATCGGGAGAATCGACGCCGCCAGCCCCCACCAGCCGATGTCAATCCCAGTCACGTTCGCACGGTAGCCAGCCGAAGACGCCGTGTCGGACGGCCCCGCCTGTGGGCTGTGGTTCGAGCCGACCTAGCCTGTTAAGCATGCTGAACAAGCGGGTGGCCATCCCCCGGGCCACAGCCGAAGGCCTCACGGTGGCCGACCTCTCGGTTGCGTACGACGGGCCGACGGTCCTCGAAGACGTCTCGCTCGAGGTGGCGGCCGGTGAAGTGGTAGCGCTTCTAGGGCCCAGTGGCTGCGGCAAGACCACCCTCCTGCGAACCATCGCTGGGCTGGAACGCCAGCGAATCGGAACGGTCCTCCTCGGCGACCGGATCCTGAGCGATGACCGGACATTTGTCCCGCCAGAACGGCGGCGAATCGGAATGGTGTTCCAAGACGGCGCCCTATTCCCCCACCTCAACGTGGGCCAAAACGTGGCCTACGGCCTCCCGCGGTCAGAGCGCCGCTCCGACCGGGTGATCGAGGCCCTGGAGATGGTCGGGTTGACCGGCCTGGACCGGCGGATGCCCGGATCGCTATCCGGAGGTCAACAGCAGAGGGTTGCCCTGGCCCGTGCCCTGGCTCCACGCCCAGGCGTACTGCTGCTAGATGAACCGTTCTCTGGCCTGGACTCTTCCCTCCGGGTACAGGTCCGGGGCGAGATCTACCGCCTCCTGGTGGAGTTAGGCATCACCACGGTCTTTGTCACCCACGACCAGGAAGAGGCGTTCGTCCTCGGCGACCGGGTAGCCGTGCTCAACGACGGCCGCCTAGCCCAGGTGGGAACCCCCGACGAGTTGTACCGCCATCCGGTGGACCGGTGGGTAGCCCGCTTCGTAGGCGACGCCAACCTGCTCCCGGTGCCCTCGGCCGTCGGAACCTGTGTGACTCCGGTGGGTGACGTACCGGTGTCGCGTGACGTGAACGGGCCCGCCGAGTTACTTCTGCGGCCTGAGGACATCCGGGTGGCCAGCGGTGGGGGCGGCACCGTCGAGTTGGTGGAGTACTACGGCCACGACGCAATGGTCTTGGTCCGGCTCCACGACGGCACATTCATCCAAGCGCGTACTGAGCCCGATGTGGTCTTCCAGCGTGGGGACCAGGTGGATGTGACATATGTCGGCCCTGGTGCGGTAGCTCTCGACGTTTGATTCCCGAACCGCTCTTGTTAGGTTGCCCTCACACATTGTTAAGGGACCCTTACATAGCGAGTCGGAAGGTGGGATCCTCCCCATGGGCCAACAACTCTTAAGACGACCAAACCGCATGGCGGCCGCCCTTCTATTGGTTCTTGGGCTTATCGCCATGCTCACAGCATGTGGGAGCGACGACCCCGAGTCATTGACCGTTTACTCGGGTCGAAGTGAGAAGTTGGTAGGCCCGATCTTCGAAGCATTCACCGCAGACACAGGTATCGCCCTGGAGGTTCGCTACGGCTCGTCAAATGATCTAGCTCTGCTCCTAGCCGAGGAAGGAACCAAGACTCCGGCTGATGTGTTCTTGTCCCGAAGCCCCGGTCCCGCTGGATATCTAGATGATCTAGGCATGTTGGCAGAACTGGACGACGACGTATTAGGCCGCGTGGCAACTAGCGATCGATCTCCCGCCGGCACCTGGGTTGGGTTCGCTGGGCGAGGAAGGGTTCTTGTCTACAACGTGGACGAAGTGGCGACCGAAGACCTTCCCGGCTCGGTCTTTGACCTGACCGGCCCTGAGTACGCAGGCAGGGTCGCCGTACCAGGCAGCAACTCTTCATTCCAGGACTGGTTCACGCTGTTCCGCCTCCGCAATGGTGACAACGTTGCCACCGGATGGCTGAATGACATGGTGGCAAACGGGTCCCGCTTCTACCCGAAGAACGGTGCCATCGTGGAAGCTGTGGGCCGCAACGAGATCCAGTTTGGGCTCGTGAACCACTACTACAACTTCCAGAAGGTGGCCGCGAACGGGGACGCCCAGCGGTCGGCCAACCACGGTTTCGCCCCCGGGGATGACGGTGGTCTGATGATCATCGCTACGGCAGCTGTACTGAATGAGAGCAACGAACAGGATGGCGCCAATCGCCTGCTCACCCACCTGCTCAGCGACGAACAGCAGCGGTACTTGACCGACAGCGTCTACGAATACCCACTGGCCCTCGGCGTGGCTCCGGCTGGCGTCTTGCCACCGGCTCCCGTCGACCGGATAGGCGCCGTCGACATCGACGACATAGCTGCCGAGTTCACTCGCACGATCGAGATCATCGAGGCGAGCGGCGTACTCGACCAGTGAACCAGGGGGCCACGGTGACTAACCGCCGACGAGGCCTCCGCTGGGCGGAGCAGCCGGGATGACGGACATCACCAAGGTTCCACGAACAGGGGCTGCTCGACACCGGGCGGGCGTCGGGCGGCCCCCGAAACCACTTCTGGGGACGGCGATCCTCATTGCCGCCTTGTTCGCCCTTCCCGGCGGGTATGTGGCTTGGCGAGCGGCCGGCGGTTCGGAATCTCCGCTGGCTCTCCTCGGATCCCGCCAGACCCTTGATCCCCTCTGGCGGACCGTTCAACTGGCCGCTCTCGTCTCTGTCTCAACCGCTCTACTGGGCACCGGGCTGGCCTGGCTAACCACCCGGACGGACCTGCCGTTGCGCCGCCTCTGGCGAGTCGTCGTCCCCCTGCCGCTCGTTTACCCCAGCTTCGTAGGTGCCGCGGCATTTATCTCCGGTCTTACTCCCGGCGGCGTGGTCCATGACTTGGCTGGAGTATTCGGCATTGAGCTAACTATTCGCCTCCACGGCCTGGTTGGGTCGTGGCTGGTCCTCACCCTCTTTACCTACCCCTACGTGTACCTTCCGGTGGCGGCCCGGCTGACCACCCTCTCCACCGCCTTCGAGGAGAACGCCCGCCTACTTGGCGACGGACCCCGCCGGGTATTTCTCCGCGTCGTCCTCCCTCAGGTGGGACCATCAATTGCCGCCGGCTCGCTACTGGTGTTTCTCTACACCCTCAGCGATTTCGGCGCTGTACACCTCATGCGGTTCGAGACTCTCACCCAGACCATCTTCCGCACCCGCCTCTTCGACCGGGACAGGTCGTTCGCTCTGGCCCTGCTCCTCTTGGTCCTGGCCCTTCTGGTCGTGGCCGCCGAGCGCACGGTTGCCCGTTCCGGAACCCGCAGGGGTGCTCGGGTCAGTGCTATCGGCGACCGCCAGTCTCTCGTCGTTCCCCTGGGCCGGTGGAAAGCGGCCTGCACCGCGGCCACGGCCGTCGTCGTTGGACTGGCCTTGGTGGCTCCCGCCGTGTCGCTAGCCGACTGGGGCCTCTTCGGATGGTTCAGATCCCGTCGCGGCGCCGCCGGGCTCCGACTGGACTGGGACGACGTGGTAGCGCCGACGTGGAACACCATCTGGGTGAGCACGGTGACGGCCGTGGTGGCCGTGGCCGTAGTCCTTCCCGTGGCGTACCTCCTAGCTCGCCACCGCTCCCGTGTGGGTGGCGTGGTCAACGCCGTGGTGGTAGCAGGTTTTGCCATCCCAGGCCTGGTGGTCGCCCTGTCCATGGTCTTTTGGACTCTGCACGCTTCGCCATTCGAGTTCCTAATCGGCTCGATGCCCGTGCTGGTATTCGCCTACGTGGTGCACTTCGGGGCCCAGGCCGTCCGGACGACCCAGGTGGCCGTCGAAGCCGTCCCCCTCCGCATGGAGGACGCGGCCCGCCTACTGGGTGCTGGCCGACTACGTCGGCTAGCCACCGTCGAACTTCCGCTCATGGCACCCGGCCTGGCCGCCGGCGCTGGATTGGTCATGTTGTCCACCATGAAGGAGTTACCGGCCACGCTGCTGGCCTCACCGATCGGCTTTCGGACTCTGGCCACCCAGATCTGGAACACCTACGAGGCGCTGTTTCTCCCCGAGATGGCCGTCTTGGCGCTGGTCCTGCTGGCCATCAGCGCCACCATGACTTGGTTACTCGTCATACGCCGAAGCGAGCACCTGCGTTAAGACCGCCCGACCGGACGGGGCGTCAACGTGTTGTGACCAGGATGCGGTCGGCGGCGAAGGACCCGACGTCCACTCGTCGGCCAGCGATCTCCACGGTGATCGTTCCCTCATCAGCTGCCCTCACCCGACCCATCTCACCGGGCATCAGGCTGGAGTCCTCCAAGAACTGCAGCAGACCGTCGGCGAACTCCAACTCTTCGGGAATGCGGTTCACCGTAAAGGACTCACCCACGGCGACATCGGCTAGGTGGCGGGTGTCAGGCTCCCGGTAGGAACTTCCGGGGATGGGATTTCCATGGGGGCAGGTCGTCGGACTCCCTAGAAGGCGGTTCAGGGCGTCCTCTACGGACGGAGAGATGACGTGCTCCCACTTGCCGGCCTCATGGTGGGCTTCGGTCCACGTCAGGCCCAGGACATCGGTTAGGAACCGCTCGGCCAGGCGGTGCCGACGGACCACCGAGGAAGCCAGGTCCCGACCATCAGCGGTCAGCGAAATCCCCTCCGTGTCGCTGGTGACTAGGCCTTCCTTCTCCATGCGCTTGATCATCTCGGAGACGGCCGGACGGCTGACCTCGAGCCGTTCGGCGATCCGAGCCTGGATCACTTCTAGATCATCCTCGGCGAGTTCGAAGATCGTCTCGCAGTACTCCTCGAAGGCCGGGTGGTATTCGGGCGCCTGGTATGGCATGCCGACGATTGTAGGCGTCAGTC
>JAZADL010000120.1:0-5880 GCA_036123635.1 Actinomycetota bacterium | reverse complement strand
GGCCGTGTAGCCATCGTGACCGGCGCCGGTCGAGGAATCGGCCGGGAGCATGCCTTGATGCTGGCCTCCAACGGCGCCAAGGTGGTCGTCAACGACCTGGGAGGCGACGCGGCGGGAGGTGGCGCTGATACCACGCCGGCCCAGTCGGTAGTCGACGAGATTCTGGCCATGGGCGGCGAGGCGGTCGTCAACGGTGGCAACGTCGCCGACTTCGACTCGGCTGGCGAGATGGTTCAGCAGGCCGTTGACACTTTTGGTAGTTGCGACATTCTCATCAACAACGCTGGCATCCTCCGGGACCGAATGGTGTTCTCAATGTCGGAGGGTGACTGGGACGCTGTCATCAACGTGCACCTGAAGGGAACGTTCGCTCCTACCCACCACGCGGCGGCCTACTGGCGAGAGAAAGTCAAGGCTGGCGGCGAGGCCTTCGGTCGGATCGTCAACACAGCATCGCCCTCCGGTATCTACGGCAATGTCGGACAGTCCAACTATGGGGCGGCCAAGGCGGGGATCGCGGCGTTCACCGTCATTACGGCCATGGAGCTCGTCAAGTACGGGGTGACCGTTAACTGCCTGGCCCCAGGTGCCTATACACGGATGACCAAGGACCTTCCGGGGTTTGCGGGGATGGACGAGGAAACCCAGGAGAAGATGGGACCTCGCTGGATCGCCGTCACCACTGCCTGGCTGTGCAGCGAAGCGGCCCAGAACGTGACCGGGCGGGTGTTTGACATCGTGGGCCAGCGGGTCGGTATCGCCGAGCAATGGCACCTCGGCCCCACAGCCATGCAGACCGACGATCCGGCCGACATGACCGACGTGATCGCAGGCCTGATGGCTGAGGCGCAGCTCAATCCGGCCATGGACGGGAACCCGACCGAAGGCCTGGGTCGTCCAGGCCACTCGATCTAGGGGATCCCGGCACCGGGACCCGGACCAGAGACCGGAACCACCGTGGCCATCGACTTCAGCCTGTCGCCGGAACTTGAGGAGATCCGCCTACGCGTCCGTACGTTCGTCGACGACGTCATCACGCCTGCCGAGGCTCGCATAGAGGAAGCCGGTGGCGAAGGCGAGGAGCGCCTTAGGGAACTCATCGAGATGCGCAAGCAGGCCCACTCCGCGGGCATCTGGCTGCCTCACATGCCTGAGGAGTGGGGCGGCATGGGGCTCGGCCATGTCGAGTTGGCCATGGTGCAAGCCGAGGCGGCTAGGTCGTACTACGGACCGTGGGTGTTCAACTGTCAAGCGCCCGACGAGGGCAACATGCACACGCTGTTGCATTGGGCAACTGACGATCAGAAGGAGAAGTACCTCAAGCCGCTCTGCGAGGGCCGCACCTGGTCGTGCTTCGCCATGACCGAACCCGAGGTGGCCGGCTCCGACCCCACCCTGATTCGCACCAGCGGCTACCAGGACGGCGAGGAGTGGGTGTTCAACGGGCACAAGTGGTTCATCTCCAACGCCCACCGGGCCACGTTCGCCATCCTTATCGCCCGTACCGAGGACAACCCTGATCTTCCACAGGCTGCCAATACGGCCTTTCTCGTCGACCTTCCGCATGACGGCTGGACCGAAGTGCGACAGATCGAGACCATGCACGGCTCCACCGGCCACTCCGAGATCCTTATCGAGGACCTGCGGCTCCACGATTCCCAGATGCTGGGCGGCCGCGGCCAGGGTCACCTGTTAGGCCAGTATCGGCTGGGCCCCGCCCGGTTGGCGCACTGCATGCGCTGGATCGCTCAGGCAGAGATGGCCCTAGACATGATGGTCGCCCGTTCCCTGGACCGGTTCAGTCATGGTTCGTTGTTGGCCGAAAAGCAGGGCATCCAGTGGCTTATCGCCGACTCGACGATGGAGCTCTACCAGTCGAAGCTCATGGTTCTCCACGCCGCCTACAAGATCGACCGGGGTGAGGACTTCAAGTCGGAGGTGTCGATGGCCAAGCACTTTGTCGCCAATGCCCTGGGTCGCATCATCGACCGCTCGATCCAGGTGCACGGTGCGCTCGGCTACTCGACTGATACGCCCCTGGCGCACATGTACCAGCACGCCCGCTGGGCCCGCTTCGCCGACGGTGCCGACGAGGTTCACCAGATGCGGATCGCCCAGCGCACCATTAAGGCGTTCTCTGACAGCGGAAGCACCGCTGCCGCGACCGGAGGGTTGCCGATCTAGGGATTCCGGTCGGCGAACAGTCCTGGGACTCTGGGTCCCGGCACGGGTGGTATTCGAGGGCCGGGGTGGTGTGATGGGGTGCCATCACCGGTCCGGTAATCGTAGGGTGGTCGGAGCCTTCCCCTCTCTGGAGAACATTTCATGACTACAAACACCGATAACCCTGTCGTCATCGTCGATGCCGTTCGCACTCCGATTGGCCGTCGTAACGGTGGCCTGTCCTCCTGCCACTCGGTTGACGTGCTGGGCTCAGTCCAGCGGGCCCTGTT
Source organism: Actinomycetota bacterium (assembly GCA_036123635.1). Taxonomy (GTDB): domain Bacteria; phylum Actinomycetota; class Acidimicrobiia; order Acidimicrobiales; family MedAcidi-G1; genus UBA9410. Next base: position 3,427 of record JAZADL010000120.1, on the reverse strand, counting down.
CGACCGCACCGGAGTCGACCCGCTCGAGGTCGGCCAGGTGGTCGGCGGCTGCGTCGGCCAGGTCGGCATGCAGTCCATGAACGTGACCCGCACGGCGTGGCTGACCGCCGGGTTGCCGATCGAGGCACCGGCGACCACGGTCGACGCCCAGTGCGGCTCGTCCCAGCAGGCCACCAACCTCGCCTACGCCCTCGTCGCATCAGGCACGGTGGATGTCGCCGTGGGCTGCGGAATCGAGCTGATGAGCCAGGTCGGGTTTGGCGCCACCACACCCAAGGAGCCCAACTCCGGGCGTCCGATCAACCGCAACTACTTCGATCACTTCGAATTCACTTCCCAGTTCGAGGGCTCCGAACGCATGGCCGACCACTGGGGCATCACCCGTGGTGACTGCGACACCTTCGGCAAGATGTCCCAGGACCGGGCGGCACGAGCGTGGCAGGAGGACCGCTACGGAACCCAGCTGGTGAACGTGGAGGCCCCGGTCCTTGACGAAGAGGGCAGTCCCACCGGTGAGACGGTGACCGTCGCCCGGGACGAGGGGCTCCGCGAAACAACCCTGGAGGGATTGGCTCAACTCAAACCGTCCGGACGGCCCGATGGGGTGCACACGGCCGCTTCGTCATCGCAGATCTCCGACGGTGCCGGCGCCGTCCTACTCATGACTGCCGACAAAGCGGCGGCACTCGGCGTGAAGCCACTGGCCAAGGTGGTCGACACTTGTCTCGTGGGATCCGATCCCGAGTTCATGCTGACTGGCCCGATCGGGGCCACGCAGAAGCTGCTGGCCGATAACGGCATGGCCATCGATGACATCGACGTCGTCGAGATCAACGAGGCCTTCGCTTCGGTGGTGCTCTGCTGGGAGAAGGAGGTCGGTCCCGACATGGATCGGGTCAACCCCAACGGTGGTGCTATCGCACTCGGTCACCCGCTGGGCGGCACCGGTGCCATCCTCACCACCAAAGCCGTCCATGAACTGCAGCGCGTCGATGGCGAGTACGCCCTGGTGACCATGTGCTGCGGCGGTGGTCTCGGGACCGGGACGCTGCTTCAGCGGGTCTAGAGCGGGCGGGTCGACCGGAGACGCCCGAGATGGCTGAAACCTGCCGGGCTGTGGTGTTCCACGGTGACGGCACCTGGGCGTTACGCGACGACTTTTCCGTACCGACACCCCCGCCTGGGGGCGCTGTACTCGCCGTGGAGGCGGTCGGATTGTGCCACAGCGATGTGGCCCAGTTGGCCGGGCACCGCCACGTGCCAGGCGAGGTATCCCCGGTTGTGCCGGGTCACGAGATCGTGGGTCGGGTCCATGCCCTGGCAGATGACGCTGACCTGGGGGTAGCGGTCGGTGACCGGGTGGCGGTGGACATTGTCTGGTTTGGGCCGCCATACGAGGGAAACCCGTTCGGTGTGCGCTGCTACGGGTACTCGTTCGGTCTGGACGAGGGGTCCGGCTTGTGGGGTGGTTACGGCGAGTACATGGCCGTGCTGCCTGGCACGCACCTAGCCCCGCTGACCGACTCCGTGTCGGCCGAAGAACTGACCCTGTTCGAACCTCTGTCCAACATGGTGGCGTGGCTGGAAAAGGTCGGGTTCCGGGAAGGCCAGTCGATCGTGGTGCAGGGGCCGGGTCACATGGGGCTGACCTGTGCGGCGTATGCAAGATTGCTGGGCGCAGGAACGGTGATCGTGACCGGAACCAACGATGATGCCCTCCGGTTGGGTGTGGCACTTGAGGTTGGTGCGGACCATGTCGTGGATGTGACGGCCTGTGATCCGGTGGAGGCGGTACTGGATCTGACAGGCGGTGGAGCGAACGTGGCCGTGGATCTCGCCAGCGCGCCGGGAACTCCGAGCTTGTGCTTCGACCTGGTGCACCACGGTGGTCGGGTGGTGTGGGCGGGTTTGAAGGACCGTCAGGCAGTTCCGGTAGTAACCGACAAGGTGGTGATGCGGTCACTGACCGTTTACGGCGGATCGGGTGGGACCGCGCAGTCGGTAGACGAAGCGGCCCGGATCCTCAACGAGGGCGGGTTTCCGACCGCTCCCCTGCTGGGTGCTGTAGTGAGTCTGGACGAGGTCGACCGGGCTATGGCGTTGCTGCACCGCGAGGGCGACGAGGATGCCGTCCGGGCTGTACTGAAACACGGCCATTAGTTTCCGCTGGCCATGCGGTCGAAAACCTGTGGCTACTGCTCCGCGAAGTAGGCGTGGTGGGTGGCATCCAGGGTCTCACCCGACGGTGTCACGGTCCTGAACGGGCCTCCAGCCACCTCGGCTGACACGAGGGCCAGGCAGAGGTTTGACTCGTGCTTCGGGGACCATGCGGCCACCCTCACCTCACCGCACGGCGTTCCGTCCTGTCCCACTGCCGGCCACGGTGACTCGCTGGTTGCCGGAAACCGCTCCCCTGTCAGCAGGGCCTTCACCAGCCGCCGGGCCGGACCCCTTTCCTGTTCGGTCAGCAGGGCAACCTTCCCAATGAAGTCGTCGTCACGGTCCAGCGACACGTAGCGGTTCAGGCCAACCTCCAACGGTGATGCCCCCGCGCCGCAATCGGCCCGGTATGAGAACAGGTCGCTCTCGATCCGCTCGTTCAGAGTCGGCGCACCGGGGTGGATGCCGTATTTCTCTCCCGCTGCCCACACGGCGTCCCACAGGTCCAGGCCTCGTGAACCGTCCTGGAGGAACAGTTCGAACCCGCCCTGGCCGCTCCATCCGGACCGGCACAGCACGAACGGGATGCTGTCGTGGCTTGTCTCGACGAATTCGAAGAACGGAACGTCACGGACCCACTCCCCCAATAGGTCTGCCATCGTGTCGTCGGCCCTAGGCCCCTGCACCCCCAACGGCGACACGTCGGGCTCAAACACTCGGCAGTTCAGGCCCCGTTCGGTGGCCACGGCCCGGCACCAGAGCACCATGTCGCTGTCGGCAATCGAGATCCAGAACCGGTCCTCGGCCAGCTTCAGCACCATCGGGTCGTTGATGAGTGTCCCGTCGTGGTCGCACATCGGCGCGTACCGCACCCGGCCGACCTTCATGCCCCGTAGGTCCCGGGCCGATACGTACTGGCAGAGAGTGAAGGCGTCCGGACCGACCACCTCGACCTGGCGTTCAGCAGCCACGTCCCACAGTGAGACCCGTTCGACGAGTGCCCTGTACTCCTCGTCGGGATCGCCGAACGACCCGGGCATGTACATGTGGTTGTAAACGGTGACATGGGTAAGACCGTGGCGAACCAGGGCCTCAAAGAAGGGCGACTTCCGGATCCTTGACCCGAGTCCAATCTGCAGTCCCACGGTTCTCACCAGCCCCTCAGCCGTCAAGCCGGTCGACGATTAGGTGACCGCTCTGCACCACGGCAGCCAACGCCGCCTCCGGATCAGCCAGAGCGGCGAGATCTTCCAACGGATCCACGTCG
>JAZADL010000119.1:0-3166 GCA_036123635.1 Actinomycetota bacterium | reverse complement strand
AGGTGTTCGGGGTCGGTGTGCTCGGCCGGGTTGTGGCTGATGCCGTCGCGGCTGGGTACGAAGACCATGCCGGTCGGGCAGACGCGGGCCATCATCTGGGCGTCGTGACCAGCGCCCGAAGGCATCCTTTGGACGGTGTGGCCGAGGTCGGCCGCCGCTCCGGCCACCGTGTCAACTACCCGGGTGTCGAACTCCACCGGTTCGAATCGGGCCAGGGTCCGCTCGGCGACCTCGACGCCCTCGCTGGTCGCCAGGTCGGCCACCGTTCGGGCCAGCTCAGCCTCGGCCTCCCGCAGGAGTTGCTCGTCGGTATTGCGCAGGTCCACGGTCATCGATGCCGAGGCGGCCACCACGTTGACCAGGTTGGGGTGAAGCTCCAGGCGCCCCACGGTGCCCACCTGGCGTCCACCCATCCGGACCGCCATCTGCCGGACGTGGTGGGCGATGGCCGCCGCCACATAGCCCGGGTCGTGACGGAGGCCCATGGGGGTAGTCCCAGCGTGGTTGGACTGGCCGGTGACGGTCAGTTCGGTCCAGGAGATGCCCTGGACGCCGGTAACAGCTCCGATAGTGGTGCCCGCGGCTTCCAGCACTGGACCCTGCTCGATGTGTAATTCTACAAAGGCCCGGGGTGCCGGCCCAGGACAGGGGAACGGGCCCTGGTAGCCAATGCGGTCCAGTTCCTCGCCGACGACTGCACCGTCGATGCCCACAATGTCCAGGGCCTCCTCTACGGCCATCCCGCCGACGTAGACGAGACTCCCCAGCATGTCGGGGGGGAATCTGGAGCCTTCCTCGTCGGTGAAGAAGGCCACGGCGAACGGGTGCTCGGTTCGGATGCCCTGCTGCTCGAGTGTCTCGATGACCTCCAGGCCGGCCAGCACCCCGAGGTTCCCGTCGTAGCGGCCTCCGGTACGGACGGTGTCGATGTGGCTTCCGGTCATCACCGGTGGGCCGTCAGTCCGACCGGGCCGCACGCCGACCACGTTGCCGATTCCGTCGACTCGCACGTCCAGATTGAGGTCGTGCATCCACGCCACCACGAGGTCGCGACCCTCCCGGTCTTCGTCGGTCAAGGCGAGGCGGCAGGAGCCCCCGCCGTCGATGGGCCCGATGGTGGCCAGTGCCTCGATCCGGCGGAGCAGTCGGTCGCCGTCGATACGAGGAGCGTCGGGGGTCCGGCTGGTCATCAGGCACCTCCGGGAACGACGTCGGCCAGGGCGATGTCGGCCGGACGTACCGGCACCCGGGGCAGGTCCAGTCCTGTGGCCTCCCGCATGGCGGCGACGATCGCTGCCGTGGATGAGATGGTCGGCGGCTCCCCGATCCCCTTGGCCCCGAACGGGGCCCCAGGCTCTGGTTGTTCGATAAGCGCGGCAACCCCTACCGGTGGCATGTCCAGAGCGGTAGGCACCAGGTAGTCGGTGAACGAGGCGTTGCGGATCCGACCGTCGACCACCTGGACCTCCTCCATGACGGCCAGGCCCAGTCCCTGGGCGGCACCGCCCTCCAATTGTCCCAGGGCCTGGATCGGGTTCAGGATCCGTCCCACGTCCTGCGAGGTGGTGAGCTCGACCACCTTCACTAGTCCGAGGTCTGGGTCGACGTCCACGATGGCCCGGTGGGCTGAGACGGCAAACGACACGTGCGCGTTTCCCTGCCCGTCGGCATTCAATGGAGAGGTCGGAGCGTGGCGGTGGACCACGTCGGCGGTGACCGGCTCGATGGTCACCGCGGTCAGGTCTACGTCCAAGGATCCGGACAGCGAGCACACCCGACCGTCGACCAGGACCAAGTCGTCCACCGGAACGTCATGCTCGGCAGCCACCCGGACCAGAAGGGTGGTTCGGACCTCCTCGCAGGCCTTCTGGACGGCACCCCCGGACATCCAGGTCTGGCGGCTGGCCGACGTGGAGCCGGCCGAACCGATGGTGGCCGTCTCGACTGGGGCCAGCACAACCTCCTCCACACTCAGGACCTCACGGGCGATCTGCTGGGCCAGGGTCACAAAGCCCTGGCCAACCTCGGCGCATGCACACGTGATGGTGGCCACACCATCCTGTAACTCGCACCGGGCCTCTGAGGAATCGTCGAACCCCTCGGAGAACATGAGATTCTTGAAGCCCACGGCCAGCGCCTCGCCCCGGACCACGTGGGTGGCGTCCGCCGTCCGTCCGGCTCCACCGGGCCGTGACATCGGCTCGTCGGGGCGAACAGCGGCCGACGGACTCCCGGCGCACGTGCGGATCACCTCAGCCACCGGGAGAGCCCCAGTCACCACCTGTCCAGTAAGTAGCCGGTCACCTGGGGTCAGAGCGTTGTGTAGTCGCAGGTCGACGGGGTCCATCCCCAGGGCCACGGCCAGACGGTCCATCTGGGCCTCGTGGGCCATGCATGTCTGGACGGCGCCGAAGCCCCGCATGGCGCCACAGGGTGGGTTGTTGGTCCGAACCACAACGCCCTCCACGTCGGCCGACGGCACCCGGTAGGGCCCAGCGGCGAAGCAGGTGGCGTTGGCGATCACCGCCCCACTTGAAGAAGCGTAAGACCCTCCGTCGAACAGCAGCCGGGCCTCCACACGGATCAGCGTCCCGTCAGCCGCCGCGTGGTGGCGGTACCAGAGCTTGGCCGGGTGGCGGTGCACGTGTCCGTGGAAGCTCTCCTCCCGGCCGTAGACCATCTTCACCGGGCGGCCGGTGCGCAGGGCCAACAGGCACAGGTGGACGTGGAGACTCAAGTCCTCGCGGGCACCGAACGCCCCGCCCACCCCGGCCAGAGTCAAGCGCACCAACCCAGGATCCAAACCTAGGCAGGCCGCCACCTGGTCCCGGTCCACATGGAGCCACTGAGTAGCCACGTACAGCTCGACGCCTCCGTCCTCAGCCGGAACGGCAAGGCCAGACTCCGGGCCCAGGAAGGCCTGGTCCTGCATGCCCACCTCGTACGTACCCTCGACGACCACCAGATCGTGGCGGTCGGCGGCTGTCGGATCTCCGTGGCGGAGGTGGATGCGACGAAGCAGATTCCCATCGGGGTGGATGGGCGGCGCCGCCTCGGCCAGGGACGGGTCGACCAGGGGCTCGGTGATCTCGTAGTCGACCACGATGGCGGCCAGGGCCCGACGGACCGTTTCCGGGTGGTCGGCGGCCACGATGGCCACCGGCTC
>JAZADL010000118.1:0-2754 GCA_036123635.1 Actinomycetota bacterium | reverse complement strand
GAGGGAATGGATCGCCTATCGGGCGGCGAGGTGCTGATAGCCCAAAACGTCGCCTTCGGCGTCCTGGCCCTCGCCATGGTGGCCGCCGCCCTCCGTATGGTGACGACACGCAACGTGGTCCACGCCGCCCTCTACCTGGTCGTCGTGCTGGCCGGGGTAGCCGGCATGTTCATCCTGCTGGGCGCTGAGTTCGTGGGTGTGACCCAGGTGTTGGTTTACATCGGGGCCATCGTCGTGCTGTTCCTGTTCGGCATCATGCTCACCAAGGGGTCGTTCGGCGAGGACGACGGCGTGACCGGTGAGCGGCGCCTCGTGGCGGGCCTAGTGGGCCTGCTGGTCTTTGGTGTCATGGCTGCCGCCTTGGTCGAGTCGTTTGAGGACGCCGAGTTGTCACGGTCCGGCCCCAGTACCACCGCCGAACTCGCCGACAGCATCTTCAGTGACTACATCGTGCCTTTCGAGGCCGTGTCGGTTCTCCTGCTGGCCGCCCTCATCGGGGCCATCGTGGTGGCGAGGAGGGACTGACGTGCTGTTGAACCAGTTCCTGTTGCTATCCGCGGTCCTGTTCGCCATCGGCGTCTACGGCGTGCTGGCCCGTCGAAACGGCGTCCTGGTACTCATGTCCATTGAGCTCATCCTCAACGCCGTGAACCTCAACCTGGTGGCCTTCGGGGCTTTTCGCGAGACGGTGGGCGGTGAGGTGTTCGCCCTGTTCGTGATCGCCGTGGCGGCCGCCGAAGTCGGAGTGGGCCTGGCCATGGTGCTTCTCCTGTACCGGAACCGTCGGTCTATCGACCTGACGCAGATCGACCAACTGAGGGGCTGAGCCGGTGACCGAACTCTTCACCATCGCCGCTTCGACGGATGGAGGTGGCATAGCCCTCGGGATCACCGAGGGGGGCAGCTGGTTCCTACGAAACGTGTGGCTGATCCCGCTGCTGCCCGCCCTGTCCTTCGTGGGCATCCTGTTCTTCGGCAAGCGCATGCCCCGGGGCGGCTCGGAGTTGGGCGTGGCAGCCCTCGGCATCGCCTTCCTGCTGGCCGTGGTGACCGGAGCTGCTTGGGTCGACCACCGGGACGACTACCACGGCGAGGAGGTCTACCGGGCGGTGGTCGTCCACGACGCCCACGCCGACGCCCACGCCGACGACCACGGGGGCGGCCACGGCCACCCGTCGCTGGCCGTCCATCGCACCGCCACCTGGTTCCAGACCAACGGCGTCGAGTTCACCGTCGGGACCCTCGTCGACGGCCCGGCGGTCATGATGCTCCTGGTGGTGACCCTGGTGTCGCTGCTCGTACATGTGTACTCCACCGACTATGTACACGGGGATCGCAGGTACACCCACTTCTTTGCCTTCCTGTCGCTGTTCAGCGCCTCGATGCTCCTGCTGGTGGTGTCAGAGAACACCCTGCAACTTCTGTGTGCCTGGGAACTGGTCGGCGTCTGCTCCTTCGTCCTCATCGGCCACTGGTGGGAGGAGAAGCCCAACAGCGACGCGGCACTCAAGGCCTTCCTGACGAACCGGGTCGGCGACATGGGCCTACTGGTCGGTGTGACCGTCCTTTTCTTCGCTGTCGGCTCGGCGCTACCCGACCGCTTCGGCTCGTTCTCCATCGCTGAGACCAACGCCTTGGCCTCCAGCGGGGCGCTGCCCCATACGACGCTGCTCATCGCCTCGTGCTGCCTGATGGCCGCCGTCATGTCCAAGTCGGGCCAGTTCTTCCTGCACACCTGGCTGCCCGATGCCATGGCCGGTCCGACACCCGTCTCGGCGCTCATCCACGCAGCGACCATGGTGGTGGCCGGCGTGTTCATGATCGCCCGCATGTACGGGGTGTTCTTCGAGGGCTTCCAGATCGGTGGGAGTTCCATCAACCTGATGGCCTTCATCGGCGGCCTGACCACCATCGTGGGTGCCTGCCTGGCCTTCGTGCAGCGGGACATCAAGAAGGTGCTGGCCTACTCCACGATTTCCCAGCTGGGCTACATGGTGATGGCCCTGGGCGTAGGGGCCTGGACAGCGGCCATGTTCCACCTGTTCACCCACGCCTTCTTTAAGGCCTGCCTGTTCCTGGGTTCCGGGTCGGTCAGCCACGCCGTGCACAGCTTCGACATGAAGTCCGACATGGGCGGCCTTCGCAAACACATGCCCCACACCTACCGGACGTTCATGATCGGCACCGTCGCCCTGGCCGGCCTGCCCCCGCTGGCTGGCTTCTGGTCCAAGGACGAGATCCTGGTCGGCACCGGCGGCTGGGGCTTACTGGGCGGGACGGGCGGCAACGGTGCCTACACCCTCATGCTGGGCATGGGCATGCTCACCGCGGCGCTCACCGCGGCTTACATGACGCGCTGCGTCTACCTGACGTTCTTCGGCGAGTTCCGGGGCCACGGCCAACCGCACGAGTCCGGCCCGCGGATCACAGTGCCGCTGTGGATCCTGGCTGGCCTAGCTGTGGTGGCCGGGTTCATGAACCTGCCCAAGGGCTTCCAGATGGCGCCCGGCTCGTTCCAGGAGAGGTTCGGCCACTTTGTGGAGCCGGTGGCCGGCTACTTCCCGGCCATCAGCCATGGGACACCCAGCTGGTCATTGGCTGTCGTGTCCACCCTGGTCGTTGTCGGCGGCATAGCGGCCGCCGGTTGGTACTACTTCGTGAAGGTCGAGGCGGCCTCAAAGGTCGCCGGCACCAGCCTGACCGAGTTGCCTGACGGCCCGACCACGAAGTACCCGCTGGCCCGCATGGGGCACA
>JAZADL010000117.1:0-3241 GCA_036123635.1 Actinomycetota bacterium | reverse complement strand
CTTCCGATCGGATGGTCGGATCATCCGTGACATGGGCGCCCTGCGGGCCAATATTCAGATCCGGCTACCGGGATCACGAGTCGAGTTGGAGTATGAGCGCGACGGCGAACTCAACCTGGCTCTGGTTGAGTTGGGCAACCTCGACGACCATTTCACCGGCTAGCGCGCCGGTTGGTGCCCCGGGGTGGGTTCGGACCCCACCGGTAGGATGCGCCTCCCATGGGTCTCCGTTCCCGTCTTGGTCGCGCTCGCGACGCCTGGTCCACACATCTCGCTCCAGTGTGGAACGGCTCGTCGATCGACGACTCCACGTGGGAGGGACTGGCCGATGCCCTGCTTTTGGCCGATGTGGGTGTGGTCACCACCGACGCACTGGTTGATGGCGTCCGGAATCGGGTGGGACGCGAGGGGGTAGTCGACGTCGACGGCCTGCTGAGGCTGCTCAAGGCGGAACTCCTGGCTCGACTGGGCGAGGCGGATCGCAATCTAGCCCTCGGTGGCGAGCCGTCGGTTTGGCTATTAGTTGGCGTGAATGGCGTCGGCAAGACGACGACCATTGGAAAGTTGGGTCACAGGGAGTCGATGGCCGGTCGTCGGGTGGTGTTCGCCGCCGGCGATACGTTCCGAGCCGCGGCGGCTGACCAGTTGTCGTTATGGGCCGACCGGTCGGGTTTGACCGTGGTGAGAGGGGCCGAGGGTGCTGACCCCAGCTCGGTGGTGTTCGACGCCGTGGCCCATGCAGCATCCCGGGGAGCCGACCTAGTGCTGGCCGACACCGCAGGGAGGGTTCACACGAAGGCCAACCTTATGGACGAACTGTCCAAGGTTCGACGGGTAGCCGAGAAGGGGGCCGGTACGGTCACCGAGACCCTGCTGGTGATCGATGCGACAACCGGCCAGAACGGCCTGGCCCAGGCCCGACAATTTGCTGAGGCCGTCGATGTGACTGGAATTGTGCTGACCAAGTTGGACGGTTCGGCTCGCGGGGGGATCGTCGTGGCTGTCCAGGACGACCTCGGCATTCCGGTGAAGTTGGTCGGGGTGGGCGAGGGCGTGGACGACCTGGTGTCGTTTGATCCCGAGGAGTTCGTGGACGCCCTGTTCGCGGCCGACGTCCCGGTCTGAAACGGGTTCAGGAGAGACCGCACGGTGTTTGAGAGCCTGACCAACCGTTTCGAGGGAATCCTGCGAAGGGTCCGTGGCAAGGGTCGCCTGGGTTCCGATGACGTCGACGAGTTCCTCCGAGAGGTCCGGGTGGCGTTCCTGGAGGCCGACGTCCACCTGGAGGTGGTTCGTACTCTCCAGGACCGGATCCGGGAGCGCGCTGTGGGTGCCGAGTTGGTCGGTGCACTCAACCCTGGCCAGCAGGTGGTGAAGATCGTCCTCGAGGAGCTCACCAAGATCCTGGGCGGCGAGGCGGTTCACCTTCCGTATGCCTCGAAGCCGCCGACCGTGGTCCTCCTGGCGGGCCTACAGGGAGCGGGTAAGACGACTACGGCGGCCAAGTTGGCTCGTTGGTATAAGGCCCGGGGACGTAACCCGATGCTGATCGGGGCCGACCTCCAGCGGCCGGCGGCCGTCGAGCAGTTACGGACCCTAGGTGACCGCATCGGCGTCCCGGTGTTCAGTGAGCCGTCGGATCCGGTGGCCGTTGTCCGGGCTGGCCTGGCCGAGGCGGTCCGGTTAGGACGTGATGTCGTGGTCTGTGATACGGCGGGACGTCTAGCCATCGACGACGACCTCATGGCCGAGGTGGCCGAGGTGTCCGGGGTGCTGGAGCCCCACCATACGTTTCTGGTCATCGATGCCATGACCGGCCAGGACGCGGTGTCAACGGCCGAGGCCTTCCACGCCCGCCTGAGTCTCGATGCTCTAGTCCTCACCAAACTCGACGGCGATGCCCGCGGTGGTGCGGCCTTGAGTGTCAAAGAGGTGGTTGGCTGCCCAGTCGCCTTTGCCTCGACGGGGGAGGGCCTGGAGGATTTCGAGACCTTCCATCCCGACCGCTTGGCCGGGCGAATCCTGGGCATGGGTGACGTGGAGACCCTCATCGAGAAGGCCGAAGAGACTTTCGAGAATGAGCAGGCTGAGGAGGCAGCTGCCCGGATGCTTGAGGGCACCTTCACCCTGGACGACTTCTTAGATCAGCTCCGGGCACTCCGTCAGATGGGGCCAATCAGCAGCCTGATGGGCATGGTCCCGGGCATGGCACAGCAGATGCGTAACGCCGACGTGGACGATGGACGCATCGACCGGATCGAGGGGATCATTAACTCGATGACCCCGGCTGAGAGGTTTGATCCCGACATCATCGACGGTTCCCGTCGGGCCCGGATCGCCCGGGGTAGTGGCACCCAGGCAGGCGAGATCAACCAGTTGGTCAAGCAGTTCCGCGAGATGCGGAAGATGATGAAGCAGATGGGTGGTCGGGGTATGACGAAGAAGAAGGGTCGGAAGGGTCGGAAGGGTCGGAAGGCGGGCGGTGGCCGGACCACGGGCCGGGGTCCAGTCCCGGTGGACCGGAAAAAGGGGCTTTCCCTGCCCGGTTTGGGCGACCAGGCGAGCCTTCCGGGGTTCCCGGGCGGCGGGTTAGACCTGCTGGGGGACCGCCCGAAGGGCTGATCCCGGGTCCGGGGTTCGGTCGGTGAGACGGCTGTCATTCGCGGCTTCCGGCTCGAGGGGCTGGAAAATGGGCTGCGTCACGGCAGACTGTGCGGACCGAACGGGCGCACCGTCATCGTGCCCCGACTCCTGCCCCGCCAGACCGTGCGGGGCTACACACGAGAAGAGAGTGGTACCGACGTGGCCGTGAAGCTCCGCCTGATGCGGATGGGTAAGAAGAAGCAACCGACCTACCGTGTGGTGGCCGCCGATTCGCGCAAGGCGCGTAACGGACGGATCATCGAGGCGGTCGGTTTCTACGACCCCCGCCGTGATCCGTCCGTTATCGAGATCGACAACGAGAAGGCCGTCGGGTGGCTTCGCAACGGTGCCCAGCCGACGGAGCGCGTCGAGAAGCTCCTAAAGATCACCGGGGCTTGGGACGAGTTCAAGGGTCAGCCGGTTGGTACTAGCGTCACTGCGGCGCCTGTCACCCCCGCTGTGTCAGCACCGGTTGAGGAAGCCGTCGAAGAAGCTGCCGAGGAAGCCGTCGAAGAAGCTGCCGAGGAAGCCGTCGAAGAAGCTGCCGAGGAAGCCGTCGAAGAAGCTGCCGAGGAAGCCGTCGAAGAAGCTGCCGAGG
>JAZADL010000116.1:0-9186 GCA_036123635.1 Actinomycetota bacterium | reverse complement strand
AAGACGGGAACCACCCAGAACTACGCCGACGCGGTGTTCGTTGGCTACACCCCCCAGCACACGACAGCCGTCTGGGTGGGCTTCCCAGAGGCCCAGATCCCCATGATTCCGCCGACCACCGATCGGAAGGTCTACGGCGGGACTTACCCGGCCATGATCTGGAAGGACGTAATGGAGGCTGCCCATTTCGGACTACCGGTCGAGCAACTAGTCACCGCGGACCCGACCCTCAACGCCCCTTCGACACCTATCATCCCGACGCCCATCGTTCCCACCACCGCGGCACCTGTGCCTGCCGACGGTGAACCCACCGACGGGCGCATCCCCACGCCCGAACTGCTCGGCCTCACTCTGACCAACGCCCGAAACCTGCTGACCGAGGCCGACCATGGAATCCAGATCCTGAGCGTGGTGGAAGTCGAGATGGAGGGCACTGAGCCGGGCACCATTATCGGGCAAGCACCCGACGTGGGCTCGACCATGGAGCCAAATGGCTCGATGCTGGTCGAGGTCACGATCGAACCTCAACGTCCAGAGGGTGTCGTAGTCCCCGCTCTAATCCAGCGGCTGTTGCCGTCGGTGACGCCCACACTGGAAGCCCTGGGTCTCGGTTACCAGATCGTGGAGGTCGCCGATCCTGACGAGCCAGAGTGGACCAGCGGACTGGTCTGGTCGCAAGACCCAGCACCGGGCACGATCGTGGAAGCCGGTGCGGTAATCACCCTCCGGGTGGCGCCGTGACCGGTAATCACCGGGGCCGGACTGGGCCAGGCACCATGGCGCTGCGAGTCTTCCTGACCGTCCTAGTAGCAGCCATGGTGGTGCTTTGGGTCTATGCCTTCTTCCTGGCACCCTCCGGGAACCCGGATCGCCTTGAGGACCGATCATGGCCGGCAGCCGCCGAGGCCAAGTGCCTGTCGGCCCGGGCGGCTATCGCCGAACTCCCGCCGGCCGCCCAGGCCCCCGACCCAGCAACCCGAGCCGGCGACATCGACCTAGCCACCGACGTGGTGGTCAACCTCGTAGCCGAACTGGGCCAACTTTCCGGGGGAACCGCCGACGACCGCGTGATGATCGAGAAGTGGCTGACCGACTGGGAGGTCTATATCGGTGATCGTCGCCACCACGCCGTCCGACTCCGTCTGGAGGGCGACGTGAGTCCCCTACTCACCGCCCTCCCCAGCGGCAGCGGGAGCCACGTAAAGCGGATGAACGGCTTCGCTCGGGTCAACGATATGGAGGCCTGCCTGGACCCAGGGGACATGTAGCCCTCAAGGATCTGCGAAACAGCACTCAGGCCTCTCGGAGGGCGTCCAGGCGGGCTAAGGCTCGCTCGGCCAGACGGATCAGGCCTCGGTCCGCCCCCAGCGACAGCAGGTCGGCGGCGTCTACCCATCGGAGGGCCTCTGACTCGTGATTTCCGACCGGGACGACGCCGGGTGGCGCCACCACGAGAAATCGCACGTCGTGGTGCTCATGGGGGTCCTCGGCCGGCGGATTCACGATATGGACGTCCAAGTCGATGGGCGGCTCGACGATCCGCAGCTCGTCGATTCCCGTCTCTTCGACCGCCTCTCGGAGCGCCACGCGGGCCAGATCGCCGTCGCCGTCAGCGTGGCCGCCCGGCTGGAGCCAACGCTGCAATTTGGCGTGGAACAGAACGAGGATGCGGTTGTTCGACGGATCCATGACAAGGGCCGAGCCGGTCAGGTGACCCGGTCGACAGGTCCGAAATAAGGCGTCGGGGCGAGAGGCCAACAGATTCAGAATGCGGTCGCGCTCCGGACCGGCCGGGCCGGCCGCCACGACGTCCGCCGGGTCCGGGGCAGACCGTCCGGCCATTTCGTGGATCCCGGCGGTGGCCCCCGCGGGTAACCCCGGATCGAGTCCCCGTTGGCCGCTCACCCGCCCAGGTGGTCCCGGACAGCCTGCGGCGGGGGCATTGGCATGTGGTCACCCACCGACACCCCGACGTAGTACACGATGGCGGTCAGCACCAGGTGGTCCTCCACTCGGGCTTCGAAGGCCATATCGAACGAGGTGGTCCCCCAGCGGACCACCTCGGCCGTGACCTCTAGTTCGTCGTGGACGCCGGCCGGCCCGTGCCAGGTCAGATCGGCCCGCCGCAGCATTATCTCCCAGCCTGTCTCTTCGAAATTCCCGTCGAAGGTGCGAAGCCAGGTGTCAGAAACGTCGTCTAGGTAGGCCAGGTAGTGAGCGTTGAACACCACGCCCTGAGCGTCAACCTCGCCATATCGGACCCGAATGGTCTGCGTGTAGGTCACGGCCAGGCCTACAAACGGGTCCGCTGGGCGGCCAGTTGCTCAGAGAACCGGCCCCGCTGTACGGCCACCGGCCCTGGTCCGGCGCCCCCTGGCGTGGTCCGCCGCCGGACGGCGGTACCGGGATCCAGTAGGTCAACCGCCTCAGGGCCCAACCGCTCGTCGGCGGCCACCAGATCGGCCAGCGAGCCCTCACCGGCCAGGGCGGCCCGAACTAGTGCTCCAACCACGGCGTGGGCGTCCCGAAAGGGCATCCCTGCGGCCACCAGGTGCTCGGCCAGGTCGGTGGCTGCCGCGTACGGGCTATCAGCCGCCTCAGCCATGCGATCGGTCTGGAAGACCAGCGTGGACACCATGCCGTCGAGGGCCAACAGCGTGAGCCGGATGGTGTCGCAAGCGTCGAACAGCGGCTCCTTGTCCTCCTGCAAGTCCTTGTTGTAGGCCAGCGGGAGCCCCTTCAGGCTGGTCAGGAGGCCGGTTAGGTGGCCGACAAGACGTCCGGCCTTGCCCCGGGCCAACTCAGCGATGTCAGGGTTCTTCTTCTGGGGAAGCATCGAGGAGCCGGTCGAGAAGGCGTCGTCGAGGTCAACGAAGCCGAACTCGTCAGTGGACCACAGGACGAGTTCCTCACCGATCCGTGACAGGTGGACCCCGAGCAGGGCGAGGGCGAACAGCGCCTCGGCCACGAAGTCCCGGTCGCTCACCGCGTCCAACGAGTTCTCAAACCGGGCGGCGAAGCCCAGGTCGGCCGCCACGCCGTCGGGGTCAAGGGGCAGCGACGACCCAGCCAGGGCTCCGGCCCCCAGCGGGGAGACGTCGGCCCGGTCCCGGGCGTCCAGGAGCCGGTCCACGTCCCGGGAAAGTGCCCAGCCGTGGGCCAGCAGGTGATGGGCTAGAAGGACCGGCTGGGCCTGCTGGAGGTGGGTGTAGCCGGGCAAGTACGCCTCACCGGCGGCGTCGGCCCGGGAGGCCAGCGTGTCCTGGAACGAGGTAACCAAGGCGGATAGGTCAGTCAACTCCCGCAGGGTCCAAAGCCGCAGGTCGGTGGCCACCTGGTCGTTCCGGCTCCGACCGGTGTGGAGTCGGGCCCCGGCGTCGCCGGCCAGCTCGGTTACCCGCCGCTCAACGGCCGTGTGCACGTCCTCGTCGCTGGCCTGGAAAGTGAATGACCCGTCGGTCATCTCGGCCTCGGTGGCGTCCAGCGCCTCCAGCACAGCGGTCGCATCGTCCTCGGTCATCAGGCCCACCCGGGCCAGCATCCGGACGTGGGCCCGCGAGCCGGCGATGTCGTCTTGAAACATCCGCCGGTCGAAGGGCAGGCTGTCGTTGAGGGCTTGGAGGGCCTCGTTGGAGTCTCCTTCGAACCGTCCGTGCCAGAGCGTGGCCATGGTCCTAACCCTCCCCCCGGGCGGCCCGCCGGGCCACCGTCCGCAGTCGCAGGGCATTCAGCTTGATGAAACCCTCGGCGTCAGTCTGGTCGTACGCCCCCTCGTCCTCCTCGAAGGTGGCGATGGCCTCGTCGAAGAGAGTGTCGTCGGACTCCCGCCCTACGACCTCGACGTTGCCCTTGTAGAGCCGTACCCGGACCCGGCCATTCACCCGGGCCTGCGAGTGGTCGATGGCCACCTGGAGCATTTCCCGTTCGGGGCTGAACCAGAAGCCGTCGTAAACCAGCTCGGCGTACCGGGGCATCAGCTCGTCCTTGAGGTGGGCCATGCCCCGGTCCAGGGTGATCGACTCCATGGCCCGGTGGGCCTTAAGCAAGATGGTCCCGCCGGGGGTCTCGTATGCGCCCCGTGACTTCATGCCCACGAACCGGTTCTCCACGATGTCGATCCGGCCGATGCCGTTGGCCCCGCCCACCCGGTTCAGCTCAGTCAGCACCTGGGCGGGCGTCATGGGGGTGCCGTCGAGGGCCACCACATCGCCCCCCTGGTAGGTGAGGTCCAGGTAGGTGGCCTCGTCGGGAGCTATCTCGGGGCTAACCGTCCACCTCCACATCTCGGAGGTGGGCTCGATCCAGGGGTCCTCAAGCGGACCGCCTTCGTAGGAGACGTGCAGGAGATTGGCGTCCATGGAGTACGGCGACTTGGTGCCCCGCTTCATCTCCACGGGGATGCCGTGCTCCTCTGCGTAGTCCAGGAGGCTCTGCCGGGATCCCAGATCCCATTCCCGCCACGGGGCGATAATTTTGATGTCGGGCTGGAGGGCGTAGGCCCCCAGCTCGAACCGGACCTGGTCATTGCCCTTACCGGTCGCTCCGTGGCTGATGGCGTCGGCGCCTGTCTCGTCGGCGATCTCCACCAGCCGCTTGGCAATGAGCGGCCGGGCGATCGACGTCCCTAGGAGGTACTCACCCTCGTATAGGGCGTTGGCTCGGAACATGGGGTAGACGTAGTCCCGAACGAACTCTTCACGGAGGTCCTCGATGTAGATCTCGGTCACGCCCATGGCCTCGGCTTTGGTTCGGGCCGGTTCCAGTTCCTCGCCCTGGCCTAGGTCGGCCGTGAAGGTCACCACCTCGCAGCCATAGGTCTCCTCCAGCCACCGGAGGATGATTGAGGTGTCCAGCCCACCCGAGTAGGCCAGTACCACCTTGTTGACCGCCTTCCGAGCGGTGTCGTCGCTACTCACGTCTCTGTCCCTCTTCCCCGTGAATCGTCCGTGCCCTGTTCAGAGCCCAGCTAGGGCCCGCAGGGTGTCGGCTAGTTGCTCGCCGGTCGTGTCCTGGGCCGCCACCACCATCAGAGTGTCGTCGCCGGCCACCGTACCGATGGCCCCGTCGACGCCGGTCCGGTCGAGGGCGGACGCCACCACGTGGGCCGACCCGGGTGGGGTCCGCAGCACCACGAGGTTGCCCGACGACGCCACGTCGACCACCCACTCGCCCAGCACCCGTCGTAGCTGGTCTCGGGGGACGTTCTGGTTGGCCGGGTGTTCGGGGATGGCGTAGGCGGTATCACCGCCCGGTAGTCGGACCTTCACCGCCCCCAGGTCGTCAAGATCACGTGACACCGTTGCCTGGGTGGCTGCCAAGCCATCATCGGCCAGAAGGCTGACGAGCATTTCCTGGCTGGTCACCACGTGGTCGGCCAGCAGTCTGCTGATCCGGTGCTGTCGATGGTGCTTGCTCACGCTCCGCTCCCTCCGTCGACAGCCTCGCCCAGTAGCCAGGCCAGAAGGCCCCGGGCAGCGTTCATCCGGTTGGCGGCCTGGGACCAAACTCGGCTGGCTGGCCCATCGACCACGCCGTCGGTGACCTCCTCGCCCCGGTGGGCGGGTAGGCAGTGCAGGAATACAGCCTTGGGTCCGGCGGCCTCCATTAGGGCCTCGTCTACCTGGAAGCTCTCGAAGTCCCGGTGCCGTTGGTCGGCTTCGTCCTCCTGGCCCATGGAGGTCCAGACGTCGGTGTACACAGCGTCGGCTCCGGCCACCGCGTCGGTTGCCCGGTCGAACTCGATGATGTTCACGTCGGATTCCACCAGCCGCTCCCGGTCGGCGTCAGGGAGCCGGTAGCCGATCGGGCCGGCGAACCGGACCTCGACCCCCAGCATCCCAGCGGCTAGGGCCACGGACCGGAAGACGTTGTTGCCGTCGCCGACGTAGGCAATGGTCCGGCCAGCAAGATCACCGAACTCTTGGTGCAGCGTGAGTATGTCGGCTAGGGCCTGTAAGGGGTGGGCCTCGTCGGACAGCATGTTGACGACGGGCACCAGGCCCTCGGCGGCCATCCGTTCCACCGTGGCATGGGCGAAAACCCGGGCGCCAATGCAACCGTGATAGCAGGCCAGGGTCCGGGTGATGTCCTCGACAGATTCCCGGACGTCCATCCCCACCTCGGAAGCTTGGATGTACATCGGGTGTCCACCCAACTGGAAGACGGCCATCTCCATGGAGTTGCGGGTCCGGGCCGATGGCTTCTCGAAGACCAGCGCCATGCCCCGGCCCTCCAGTACGCGTGGCGGCGATGGGTCGGTGGCCAGGTCCAGGACCCGGTGTAGCTCGTCCACCGTCAGGTCGTCGATCTCTAGCAGGTGTCGCATCAGGCCATCTCCCCGGCGGCTCCGGCCGCCAACACTTCTCCCAAGATCTCAGTGCCCTCGACCAGCTCGGCTGACGACACGGTCAGCGGGGGCGCCATCCGCAACGCAGTCGGCGTGATCCCGTTGACGACGAGGCCGGCATCCAGGCAAGCCAGGGCTACCTGAGGCGCCGCCCGTTCGGCCAACACCCCTGGGGCCAACTCGGCTCCCAGGAGGAGCCCCTGACCGCGTACCGATGAGATCCCGGGCAGCCCCTCGAGCAGGTCGGTCAGCTCAGCGCCCCGTTCTCGAGCCAGCCGGGGGGCGTCGATCTCCTCCATCACCCGCAGCACCTCGCGAGCCGCCGCGGCGGCCACCGGCTGGCCGGCAAACGTGGAACCGTGGTCACCGGGTCCAAAGGCGGCGGCCACCTCCTTGGTTGCCCATACAGCCCCGATGGGGATCCCGTTGCCGAGCGCCTTGGCTACCGTCACCACATCGGCCCGAATGCCAGCGTGGTGGAAGCCGAACCACGCCCCGGTCCGCCCCAAGCCGGTCTGGACCTCGTCCAGAACCAGCAGGAGGCCCCGTTCATCGCATAACCGTCGTATGTCTCGCAGAAAGCCCTCCTCAGCCGGGTTGACCCCGCCCTCGCCTTGGAGGGGTTCGAGCAGAATGGCCCCGACTGACGGGTCAAGGGCTGCCTCAAAGGCCGCTACGTCGTTCCATGCGGCGTGCCGAAAACCCTCGGGAAGGGGTTGGAACGGCTCGTGCTTCTCGGGCTGGCCGGTAGCGGCCAGGGTTCCCAGAGTCCGGCCGTGGAACGACCGGAAGGCGGAAAGCACGCCGTGCCGGCCCCGGCCGTGGAACTTCCGGACCAACTTGAGGGCAGCCTCGTTGGCCTCAGCCCCCGAGTTCTGGAATAGGACACGTCCCGGTTGGTCCTGATCGGTCCCCGACCGCACCAGCCGGTCCAGCCGCTCGGCTACCTCTAGCTGAGGTTCGGTCACGAACAGGTTGGACACGTGAATCAGCGTGGCGGCCTGCTCGGCCACTGCGGCGGCCACCCGGGGGTGGGCATGTCCCAGCCCGGTGACAGCCAGGCCGCACAGAAAATCCAGATAACGGTGGCCGGCGTCGTCGAAAAGCTCGGTCCCGGTACCCCGTACGAAGGTGAGTGGCGGAATGCCGTAATTGCCCATTAGCCGTTCGGCCCAGAGCTCGGGTCCGGTGGCCGTCACGACGCCACCCCGTCGACGCCTCGGCCGTCGGCGGCTACCCCACCGTCGGGTAGGACCATGGTGCCGATGCCCAGATCGGTGAACAGTTCCAGTAGGAGTACGTGGGGGATTCGGCCGTCGACCATGTGGGCCGAACCCACTCCGGCCTCCACGGCGTCGATACAGGCCTGAACCTTGGGGATCATGCCGCCGCTAATCATGCCGTCGGCGGTCAGGGCAGCCAGTCCGGACAGGTCGATCCTTGAGATCCGTGACGACGGATCGTCCACGTCGGCCAGGAGACCCTCTACGTCGGTGAGGTAGAGGATCCGTTCGGCGCCCAGTGCGCCGGCTACCGCGGCGGCCACCGTGTCGGCATTGATGTTGTAGGCCTGTCCGCTGGGGTCGACGCCGATGGTCGACACCACGGGGATGAGCTCCTCGGCGAGCAGCCGTTCGATGATGGCCGGGTTGATTGACTCAACGTCGCCCACAAAGCCCAGTTCGGGGTTCCGGGCCGAGGCCCGGATCAAACCGGCATCCTCACCGGACAGGCCGACGGCCAGCGATCCGTGCCGGTTGATACCCGACACGATCTCCCGGTTGACCTTGCCAACAAGCACCATCCGGGCCACGTCCAGCGTCTCGGCGTCCGTGACCCGCAGACCGTCCCGGAACTCCGACTTGATACCCAACCGGTCCATGAGGGCACCGATCTGAGGTCCACCACCGTGGACTACGACAGGTCGGATGCCTACCGAGTGCATGAGGACCACGTCTTCGGCGAACTGGGTGGCCAGCGCCTCGTCGACCATGGCGTTTCCCCCGAACTTGACCACGATGACCGAGCCGGAGAATCGTTGGATGTACGGCAGGGTCTCTACGAGCACGGAAGCCCGCCGCTCAGGCGAGAAGCCCGATTCGGAGGGTGTCTGCTGGTCCATGTCGTCCTCCACGGCCCTACGAGGTCCGCATGTTCTCGTCGATGTAAGCGTGGCTGAGGTCAGTGGTGACGATCCACGCCATGCCGTCGCCCTGCCCCAGGTTCACTCCGAGGTCCAACCTTCGGCCGGCCATGTGGGCGGCCAAGGCCTGCTCGTCGACGTCGCAGGCCCGCCCCTCGGCGTAGACGACCTGTTCGCCGTAGGTAATGGTGATGGTGTCGGGATCGAAGGTGATGCCGGCAGCTCCCATCTCGGCGGCGATCCGGCCCCAGTAGGGGTCCTGGCCGTACCAGGAACACTTGACCAGCTGGCAGTTGGCGGTGTCCCGGGCTCCCTTGGCTGCCTCCGCGTCGGTGGCGGCTCCAGTGACAGTCAGGAACACAGTCTTGGTGGAACCCTCAGCGTCGTCAGCCATCTGCACGGCCAGGTCCCGGCAGGCGTCAGCCAGGGCGGTCCCCAGGTCGGCCGTGTCCACTGGTCCGGCCGTCCCCGAGGCCAGCAGTAGGACGGTGTCATTGGTCGACTCGGCGCCGTCCACGGTGAGGCAGTTAAACGAGACCCCAACGGCGTCACGCAACAGGTCGGTGGCCGTGGCCGGGTCAACCTCGGCGTCAGTGGTCAGCACGGCCAGCATGGTGGCCATATTGGGCTCCAGCATGGCAGCGCCCTTGGCTACCCCGCCGACCGTGAACGCGCCACCCGCAGTTGTCGGACCGGT
>JAZADL010000115.1:0-6083 GCA_036123635.1 Actinomycetota bacterium | reverse complement strand
ATGGCGGCCGCCCCGGCGATGCGGGCCCCCTGGATGGCGGCCACGCCGACACCGCCGGCGCCGATGACCAGTACCGAGGATCCCGGGGTGATCCCCGCCGTGTTGAGCGCCGCTCCCACGCCGGTGGTTACGCCACAGCCCACCAGGGCGGCCACGTCTAGCGGGATGTCGTCGTCGATCTTTACGGTCGCGATCCCGGGAACGATGGTCTCCTCGGCAAATGTGCCACAGCCCGTCATGGCCCCAACCACCGTGTCGCCCCGCCGGAACTGCGGGTTGGCGCTCATGGCGAAGAAGCCATCAAGGCACAGGTTGGGTTGGCCGCGGCCGGTGCAGTACGGGCAGGTTCCACACGGTGGGGAGAAGGCGATGATGACGTGGTCCCCGGGCGCCACGTGGGTCACCCCGTCGCCGATGTCGGTTACCACGCCGGCCCCCTCGTGGCCCAGTACGACTGGCGGGGTTTGGGGAATCGTGCCATTCATGGCCGACAGATCGGAATGGCACACACCGCTGTGGGCGATCTTCACCTTGACGTCCCCTGGGGCCAGGTCCCGCAGAGTCACATCGTCGGCAACCACCAGTTCCTCGGTGGGACTCTCCATGAGGATGGCAGCGAGCATCGGGTTCCTCCCGTTTTCTCGGCGCTCGAGATGGCGCCGCTGGACGTGAAGGTACCGGCCTCCCGGGGGTTAGGTGCAAGCGGAGGGCGTTCGGGCCCTGATCGAGAAGTGCGGGCCCGACTTCGCCTGATCGCTACTCGACCGGAGGCCGGATCTCAGGCCTCCAAATTCCGATCGGCCACCACGATCCCGTCCTCGTCGGCCCACAGCCACATCCCAGGTACCAGGTCCATGCCGGCCACAGTGATCGGAACGTCTCGCTGACCGGCTCCCCGCTTGACGCTCCTCCGAGGGCTGGTTCCACGGGCTCGGATGCCCACTGTGGTTCCCCGCAATTCGGCAGCGTCGCGTACGCAGCCGTCGACGATGATGCCAGCCCAGCCGTTGTCCGCGGCGAGAAGTCCCAAGTTTCCCCCCACCATGGCGCACCGGGTGGAGCCGCCGGCGTCGACGACTAGGACTCGACCACCGCCCTCCTCGGCCAGCGCCTCGCGGACCAGCGAGTTGTCCTCGAAAGCTGACAAAGTGGTCACAGGTCCGGCGAACGAGGTATTGCCACCGTACGAAACGAACCCGCCGTCCAGGACCCGGACCTCGTCGCCGTGCTCGTCACACAGGTCGGCCGTGAGGGTCATGAACCGCTACCACCCGTCGGCTGTAGAGCGATCACCGGCCCCTCCCGCCTGGCGGCCACCAGGTGGTCACGGTCCCGTCGCCCCGATGAATTCGTAGAGCCGGTCCTTCGGTCGCCCGACGCAGACCTCTAGGGGACCTGTGCCATCAAGGTCCCCGCGGACCAGAACCGGGCGTTGCAGCAGGGCCTTGCGGCGAGCCAGTAGCTCCACCACGGCGTCGGAGTTTCCGACATAGTCGTCGGCGATCAGCTCCAGTTTCTTGAACTGGGAATCCTTACGCACAAGATCTTCGACCGGGCCTTCCAACCCGGCCACCATGCGACGTAGAAGGGCCTCGTCGGGTGGTTCCTTCATGTAGAGCACGACATCCACGTCGACTCCCAATTCCTCGGCGACCGCCAAGGCGTTCTTGGAGGCGTGTCAATGGGGGTTGTGGAAGATGGTCAGGTCGGTCATCAGGTTGGTCCTCGGTTTGGGTTCGGTCGGTCCTTCGTCTGTCGCTCAGTCGACGTGTTCGATGTGGGCCTGGAGGTGGGTGCCTGCTTCGTCGGTCCATCCCTTGGATCTGGCGTAGGCCACCATCCCGGAGAAGCCCTCGTCCCACAAATCGTCGGTTTGCCCGACAAGCCAGTGTCGAATGGCCGCCTCGGCGATCCAAAGGTGTCCGTCATCGGCGCGGGTCCCCTCACCCATGGTGGCCGCCAGATCGTCTGTGGCGAAACCGGACGGAACCTCCACGTGGAAGTCAGTGAAGACGAGATGCTCGTCGACCCTGACCTCGCCCGCCGAGTCAACCCGGATGATCATCGCCCGACCACAACAGCGGCCAACCTAGAAGCCGCGCCAGATCGGATCACGTCGCTCGCGGAAGCTGGCTACGCCCTCCTGGGCGTCCTGCGTTCCGCTGTTGAGTTCGACAGCCCAGGCTTCGTTGTCTTCCAGTGTCCGCCGGTCCACGTCCAGTGACCGGTTGACCAGCCACTTGGTGAGCATGAGGCTCCGGGTCGGGCCGGAAGCCAACCGCTCAGCCCACTCGGTGGCCGCCGCCGATAGCTCGGCGGCGGGCCCCACCCGATTGCAAAGCCCCAGCCGTAGCGCCTCAGCAGCTGAGATGTCCTCTGCGAAGAACATGAGCTCGCGAGCCTTCTGGAGACCAACTAGTCGAGGCAGGATCCATGCCCCGAGTCCGTCGGGCACCAGACCCCGCCGAGCAAAGACTTCGATGAGCTTGGCGTGGTCGGCCATGACGACTAGGTCGCAGCACAGGGCTAGGTGGGCCCCCACTCCAGCCGCCGTGCCGTTCACGGCGGCGATGACCGGCAACTCACAGTCCAGGATGGCTGGCATCAACTTCAACTGACCCTCGAGCATCATGCGACGGGACTCACCGACGATCGGTTCAGGAGCGCCGTCAGGTCGCGGAGTCGCCTCCCGATCGACGCTGATGTCAGCCCCCGGACAGAAAAGCTTGGAGCCGGTGGCAGTGATGACTACCGCCCGGGCCTCAAAACGACCGTTCAGGCCGTTGAGCAGCCCGGCCATACGGTCCCTCATGACCGATGACAGGGCGTTGCCCTTGTCCGGGTTGTTGATGGTGATCCACGCCACCTGGTTCCGGATCTCGAACTGGACCAGGTCCTCGGCGTTAGCCGAAAAATCGTCGTCGGCGGTCATGACCGGGACGGTAGCCCGCCGGAAGCCTCCCGGTCGCGCCGGGATCACCGTGACCAGCGCCGGGCCGCAGCCCGCGGGTCAGACGGCGTCGCTACCGCGCTCTCCAGTACGGATTCGGATCAGCGTGCTGACGTCGGTGGTCCAGACCTTGCCGTCACCGATCTTCTCGGTACGTGCGGCAGCCACGATTGCGTCCACCACTCGGTCGGTCACGTCGTCATCGACCACGACCTCGACCCGAGTCTTCGGGGTGAAAAGGACCTTGTACTCGGTGCCTCGGTATGTCTCGCTGTGTCCGCCCTGTCGGCCGAACCCCTGAACCTCGCTGACTGTCATGCCCTGGACACCCAAAACGCTAAGGGCGTCCTTCACGTCGTCGAGTTTGAAGGGCTTGATGACCGCCGTAACCAACTTCATGTTCTGCTTCCTTCCGGTTGATAGACCACCGGCTCCCTATCTGAGCCATTTAGTAATACAGATCTTGTTCTGTAGTAGTCCATTAAGCAATCAAATCGTTTATTTAAGCCATTTAATGATTATTTGTATCAATACATGATGCAAACCACCGGGTACGGTGGCTGCATGACCTCCCCGGCTATTGCCGAGTTCATCGATGCCGCGGGTCGGCAACGGCGCATGGTGATCCGCCTCGACGACAAGGCTGGTGTTCCCCTCTACGAGCAACTCCGGGCCCAGGTCTCAGTGATGGTCGCCGTGGGCCACCTCGAACCAGGCTGTCGGTTACCTACGATACGGGCCCTAGCCGCCACGCTGGACATGGCTCCCGGCACGGTGGCCCACGCCTACCAGGAACTGGAACGTGATGGAGCCCTGGTCGGCCAGGGCCGGCGAGGCACCTTCGTTGCCGACGAGCCTCCTCACTCCGAGCCGCTCCGACAGCGGCGGGAACGACTGGCCGCGGCAGCTGATCGGTTCGCCTTCGAGTTGCGACAGGTGGGCCTCGCTGCCGCCGAAGGGCACGGATTGCTGGAGGAGGCCATCCGCCGGCTGGCCTCTGAAGAGGAAACCACCGCCGGCTAGCCGGCTCGGAATCAGCCCTGAGTGCCGAACACGGGCACCGGTTGGGGGGCACCAGCGATCGAAGCGTGGACGGCGTCAGCTACCTCGGACACGGCGAAGCGCCGCTCACCGACCGAAGACGGAGGTCCGTGCTGCCAGCCGTCACAGACGTTCAGGCTCCCTCCCGACGCTTCGAACACCCGCCCGGTCACGTCGCAGGCATCGCTGGCCAACCACACCACTAGTGGGGAGACGTTGGCCGGATCCTTCTCGTCCCAACCGTCGGGAACCTCGGTGTCGTAGAAAATGCCCTCGGTCATGCGGGTCCGGGCATCGGGGGCTACACCGTTTACTAGGACCCCGTACCGGCCCCACTCCGCGGCAGCCTGCACCACTAGCAAGGCGATTCCGGCCTTGGCCGCCGCGTAGTTTCCCTGCCCGATGCTGCCCATCAGGCCAGCCCCGGAGGTAGTCATCACCACCCGGCCGTCGACCGGCTCGCCGGCCTTGGAGCACTCCCTCCAGTGGGCGATGGCGTGGCGGGCCGGGGCAAAGTGGCCCTTGAGGTGGACCCGAGTGACCGAATCCCACTCCTCCTCGCTCATATTGGCCAACATCCGGTCCCGAAGGAAGCCGGCGTTGCACACCAGGGCGTCTAGACGGCCGAACGATGTGATGGCTTGGGCCACCATTTCGGCGGCCTGGTCCCAGTTGGCCACATCGGCACCGTTGGCTACCGCCTGGCCTCCGCTGGCCTCGATCTCGGCCACTACTTCGTGGGCCGGCCCACTGGCCGGGCCCTCACCGTCTCGCGATACGCCTAGGTCGTTCACCACCACGGCGGCCCCCTCGGCGGCCAGGCCAAGAGCGTGGGCCCGCCCGAGGCCGCGCCCCGCTCCGGTCACGATCGCTACGCGCCCGTCACAGCTCCCCATGGGTCAGGTTCCTCCGACTCCGCCAGACCGATTCGCTGCTGGCAACCTTAGAGATCCACCCGGTAGTGGCCGTAACCGGCGCCGGTAACCCACCGGGATACCCCGTGTCAGGAGGCCACCCGGACTTCGCCTACCGGTCGACCGGCCCGGTTCACCAGCATCTGGGATGGTTCAGCGTCGAGGTGGCCCAGGTGGGCCAGGAGCCACGTTGCCGCTGCCTCGGCCGCCCTCGCTCCACCATCTCGTGCTTTGAGAGCTAGGCCAATGTGCTCGTCAGGGACCACGGCACAGAACACTCCTTCGGCACCCGCCTTGGCCACTGTGCCTCCGGTTGCCGTACCGATGAGGCGAGTACAGGCTCGACCGGTGCCCGCCACCATGAATGGTTCGGCTCGCATGGCCGAGAGGAGGCGGTGGGCTGACGATCCCGCGGTGGACTCTCCGAGGTTCGCCCACCCGTTGGCCAGGCGGTCGAGGGCCACCGACCACACCGGGATTCCGCAGCCGTCGATGGCCGGCCGGCCGGCCCCCAGGTCTACGCCGCAGGTCCGCTCGATGGCCGGGGTTACGTGGTCAACGTGGAGTGGATGCTCGGGATCCAGGTAGCCGTCGACCTCAAAACCCAGATGAGCGATCACGGTCAGGAAGCCGGCATGCTTGCCCGAGCAGTTGTTATGAACGGCCGTCGGTGGGCGTCCGGAAGCTGCCAGGGCTTGGCCGGCTTCCTCGGACAGTGGTGGATGAGCCCCACAGGCCAGGGAGTTAGTGCCTCCTGGAAGCCTCGACAGCCAGGCGGTCACCACCTCCTCGTGCCTGCGCTCACCCTGGTGGCTGGCGCAAGCCAGAGCCAGTTCCGTATCGGTGAGGCCAAAGGCGTCAGAGGCACCGGTGTCCACCAGAGGAAGAGCCTGAATGGGCTTGAGGGCCGACCGGGGCAGGACCGCTCGGTGGGGCTCTCCCCACGACTCGACCAGACGGCCCAAGGAGTCCACGACGACAGCGTCCACCTCGTGCCGGCTTTCAATCCGATCGCCCCGGGTGACCTCGACGATGAGGGGCGAGTTCACGTCGGACTCACGCGAGAGGGGACTCCATGGGTTCGATCATCTCAGCAGCGGTGTCGCGGCGTTCATGGATCTTGGCGTGTAACTGGTCGACGGCCTGGCTGGCTGTCGTCTTGTACAGGGCAGGCACCA
>JAZADL010000114.1:0-9156 GCA_036123635.1 Actinomycetota bacterium | reverse complement strand
TGAACCTGACCGAACCACAGGCCGGTTCCGATGTGGGCGCCCTGACCACCCGGGCCGTACCCGGAGACGACGGCACCTACCGAATCTTTGGGACCAAGATCTTCATCACCTTCGGCGAGCACGAGCTTGCGGAGAACATCATTCAGCTGGTCCTGGCCCGAACTCCGGACAGCCCTCCGGGCACAAGGGGTATCTCCCTTTTCGTGGTCCCTAAGTACCTCGTCGGAGACGATGGGAGTCTGGGGGAGCGCAACGACTACACGTGCGTGTCGGTTGAGCACAAGTTGGGCCTACATGCCAGTCCGACGTGCGTGCTCTCGTACGGAGACGCGGGCGACGGTGCCGTGGGCTATTTGGTAGGCGAGGAGCACCAGGGCATGCGGTACATGTTCAAGATGATGAACAACGCCCGTCTGGGGGTGGGCGTGGAGGGCCTAGCTGTCACCGAGAGGGCCCTGCAGCAGGCTGCGGACTACGCCGGGGAGCGACGCCAGGGGCGGGCCATCGGTGGTCCGGCCGGCGAACAGGCGGTCATCGTGGATCACGCCGACGTCCGACGGATGCTGCTGACGATGCGGGCCTACGTCGACGCCATGCGGTGTCTGCTTTACCTGAACGCGGCGACCCTCGACATCGCCACGCACCACCCGGACGAGACGACCCGCGAGGAAGCCTCCGAGAGGGCTGAGTTACTGACGCCCATCTCTAAGGCTTGGTGCACCGACGTGGGCGTCGAAATGGCCTCATTGGGCATCCAAGTCCACGGGGGGTATGGCTATATCGAGGAGACAGGGGCCGCTCAGCACTTCCGGGACTCCCGGATTTCGCCCATCTACGAGGGCACCAACGGCATTCAGGCCATGGACCTCGTAGGTCGTAAGTTACCCATGCGCGAGGGCGGGGTTATGGGCGACCTTCTGGTCGAGATGGCTGCCATCGATTCTGACTTGGCCACAGCGGGTGAGGATTTTGTGACCATCCGAAACGGTCTGGCCGATGCCCGGTCGGCCATGGAGGAGGCCACCTCGTGGCTGATGGCCCACGGGCTAGCTGACCCGAACGACGCTCTTGCCGGTGCCACTCCGTACCTGAGAATGTTTGGCCAGTTGGCGGGTGGGTGGCTTCTGGCCCGCCTCGCCCTGGGTGCCCGCCGCCGGCTTGACGCCGGCGAGGGTGATGCCGACCATCTGGCGACCAAGGTGGTGGTCGCTCGCTTCTACGCCGAGCAACTGCTACCCGTGGTCCGCGCCCAGCTAGGGGCGGTCACTGCCGGCGCCGAAGACCTGTACGCCGTGCCTGCCGACGGCTTCTCGGCCTGATCAGGACAGTCCACAGTGGTGGGGTCGATGGTCGGGTTGCTTGGAGCCCTCCCCAGCCCGTCGACCAACTCGCTCTCGATCGGACCGCTGGAATTGCGGGCCTACGGCTTGATGATCGCCCTAGGTGCTCTGACCGCTGTGGCCTGGAGCCGGCGACGTCAGGCGGCCCGGGGTGGAGACCCGGAGGACATGTCGACCATTGCCCTATGGGCCGTGCCGGCCGGGTTAGTCGGATCACGGCTATACCACGTGGCCACAGACTGGCGGTCCTTTCAGGGACGGTGGGAGGACGTGCCGGCACTTTGGCAGGGAGGCCTGGGTATCCCGGGAGGACTGATGGCCGGTGTGGCGGTCGGCGTCCTGGTGGCCCGACGCCGTGGCCTGTCCATGGCCGGGGCGATGGACGTGATGGTGCCGACCATCCCGGTGGCTCAGGCCATCGGCCGGTGGGGGAACTGGTTCAATCAAGAGGTGTTCGGCAGGCCGACCGATCTGCCATGGGCGCTGGAGATCGATGCCGCCCACCGTCCGCTTGGCTACTCGGGGGCCGCGACCTTTCATCCGACCTTCCTCTACGAGGGGCTGTGGAATGTGGCGCTGGCCGTGTTCCTGGTGCGGATCGAACGAAGGGGGGTCTTGCGACCCGGATACCTGGTCGGCCTCTGGGTCTTCGGCTACGGGCTGGGCCGGCTCTGGGTGGAGGCACTCCGGGTGGACCAGGCCTCGCTGATCGTCGGGGTTCGGGTCAACACATGGATGGCTCTGGCGGCCATCGTGGTGGGTGCCGTGGTGACGTGGACCGGACGGGCGACCAGGTCGCCAGCAGATGCCGGGAACGACAGGATCACGACATGACCATTGACGATCTCCCGCAGAGGACCCTGAAGCGAGTCGAGCGGACCTTCGCCTTCCTCGACATCAGTGGCTTCACCGCCTACACGGATAAGGAGGGTGATGCGGCGGCCTACGACGTGATCCGTAACTTCAGAAACGCCGTCCGGCAGGTGGCTTCGGAGCGAGGGGTGCGGATGGCCAAGTGGCTGGGCGATGGAGCGATGATGGTTGGGGTCCATTCGGAGGACCTGGTCGAAGCGGTCATCGACATCGAGCGTCTGGTCGACTACACCCGGTCGCCCCGACCCATGCGAGCTGGTATCGCCCGGGGGCCGGTGCTACTTATCGACGGCGATGACCACGTCGGAAGGGCGGTGATTCTGGCTTCGCGACTCTGTGATCGAGCGAAACCCCACGAGATCCTGGCCCAGGTAGGAACGGTGAACCTGGAGATGGTGAACGCCGAGGCGGCCCCCTTGGGTCGCCATGAGATTCCCGGATTCGTCGAACCCATCGACCTGGTCCGCCTTACCCCGGTGGGCGGCTACTGAGCGATCAGTGTCCGAACGACCGCACCGGGGTGCCGGACTCACGCCGTTTGAGACAGCGGTAGCCGCCGTGCTGGCTGACCTGACGCCCGGTGAGGTGGTGACCTACGGAGAAGTGGCGGCCGAGGCCGGACATCCGGGGGCCCATCGGGCCGTCGGTCGCTTCCTCCGCGACCACGACGGCTACCCCTGGTGGCGGGTGGTGACCTCTACCGGCCGTCTTGTCCCGGGTCACGAACTGGAGCAGGCCCGGCGCTTAGCCGCCGAGGGGGTAGCAACCGCCGACGGTCGGGTTCAACCCGTCTGAGTTTCTGTCGCGTCGAGCAGTCCGCCTGCCATGACGGGGCGCCGGTAGGCTGGGCGGTGCCCTCCCGGGTCCCGTCGGTCGCTGGTATGCCGACACCGGGTCGGATTCGTCACCCAGCGGAGAGTGGTGACGAGACCCGCCGACAAGCGGGTGACGACACGGCGGCTCGGTCGCCGGGAAAACAGAGCAGTCCCATGACGACGACTCAGTTCGCCGACCTGGGCATCGACCAGGACCTGGTTGATGCCCTCGCCGAGCGGGGAATTACCGCTCCGTTCGAAATTCAGGCCCTGGCCATACCAGACGGCCTGGCTGGTCGCGATGTATGTGGCAAGGCCAAGACTGGCTCGGGGAAGACACTGGCCTTCGGCCTCCCCCTGATTCAACGCCTTCCGCAGGCCAAACCCCGGTGCCCCACCGGCCTTACCCTCGTGCCCACCCGGGAGTTGGCCGTCCAGGTCTGCAAAGAACTGGCGCCATTGGCCGCCGTTCGAGGCCTGACCGTCGAGGCCATCTATGGCGGTGCCCCGATTGAGAAGCAGACCGCCGCTCTGGCCAAGGGCGTGGACATCGTGGTGGCCACCCCCGGCAGGATGATCGACTTGATCCAGCAAGGCGAGGTCTTGGTGACCGACCTAGAGGGCGTAGTCATCGACGAAGCTGACCGGATGGCTGACATGGGCTTCATGCCCCAGGTCGAGTGGATTCTCCGGCATGCCGAAAAGGACCACCAGACACTGTTGTTCTCGGCCACGCTGGATGGGATGGTCGGTGCCCTGATCAGCCGGTACCAGAACGACCCAGTTACCTATCAGGTGGCCTCCCGGGAAGTCACAGTGGCCGAGATGGAACACCGGTTCCTGGCCGTCCACGAGATGGAC
Organism: Actinomycetota bacterium; assembly: GCA_036123635.1. Lineage (GTDB taxonomy): Bacteria > Actinomycetota > Acidimicrobiia > Acidimicrobiales > MedAcidi-G1 > UBA9410. The sequence goes on along the minus strand of JAZADL010000114.1, from coordinate 5,267 downwards.
CGGGTGAGGGTGGCGGCCCGGATCATCGGGGCCTCAAACCGGACCATCATCTTCTCTCGCACCAAGTGGGGGGCCGATAAGTTGACTGGCAAGCTTGTCGGCGAAAACGTGAAGGCGGCCGCCATCCACGGTGACTTGCGGCAGGCCCAGCGGGAGAAGGCACTAGCCGATTTCATTGCTGGGAAGATCGAGTGCCTGGTGGCCACCGACGTAGCCGCTCGCGGCATCCACGTAGACGACGTGGACGTGGTCATTCACTACGACCCTCCGTCCGACGCCAAGACATACGTCCACCGTTCCGGACGGACGGCGCGAGCCGGTGAGTCAGGCATGGTGGTCAGCCTGGTGCTCTGGAACGAGGAGCTGGAGGTCCGAAAGTTGCTGCGACGCCTTGGGATGAAGCAGCCCATCGTGGAGGTCTTCTCCAACGACGAGCGGCTCGATGACCTGATGGCCTGGGACCCGGCCGCCGAGGCCGCCTGACCCCGACCATGATGGGACCCGGCTGGCGGTGACCGACCGGCAAAACGATCGGGAGGCCGACCGCCTAGCTGCCGAGGCGGCTGCAGTTTTACAGGGCGCTGACGACCGTCGGCGCCGTGGGGCCTTCTTCACACCCCCCGACGTGGCGGCGGGCCTCGTCGGCCACGTGGTCCGGGGGGGAACGGTGGTCGATCCGGCCTGCGGGGCTGGGGTGTTCCTGCTGGCCGCCGCCCGACGCCTCTACGAGGACGGTTGTGCCGATCGCCAAACCCTGGTGAGGCGGTGCCTGTTCGGGGCCGACGTAGATTCGGCTTCGGTGGTCGCCACCCGCCGGATCCTGGCCACGTGGGCCGGCGTTGATCCCGACGAGGTAGTCGGTGTGGTGGTTGGCGATCCGTTGCGGGATAGTTCGTCGGTGTGGCCGGACCAGCCACCCGACGGTTTCGACGGTGTGGTCGGAAACCCGCCGTTCTTGTCCCAACTACGGTCCTCCACCGCCCGGACCGACCAGGACCGTGTTCTCCTGAGGGAGCGCTTCGGATCTCTGATGGGGGCCTACACCGATGCGGCCTGGCTATTCCTGTCTGTCGGGCTGGACCTCCTGGCCCCCGGAGGCCGACTGGTGCTCATCCAGCCGCAATCCGTGCTGGCTGCTCGGGACGCCGGGCCGGTACGCGACCAACTGGCCACCGAAGGTCGACTCGTCGGGCTTTGGTTGGATCGCTCGGGGGTATTCGCCGGTCGGACCGAGGTCTGCGCACCGATCGTAGAACGGCGGACCAGGGCCGGCGGGCTCGACCCGGAGGTACTGCTGCTGGCCGACCGAAGAGTGGAGCCTGCCGGAACAGTGGCGGCACCGGTCTCTGGCCGACCCTGGGGCCCTCTGGTGGCCGGTCTGCTCGGCATTCCCACTGTGCCCCGGGCCGGGCCCAAGACAGTCGCCGACCGGGCGGAGGTGACGGCCGGTTTCCGTCAGCACTACTACGGATTGGTCGGGTCGGTCCATGAACAGACCGGGTCCGACGACGACCGACCGCCGCTGGTCACCACGTCGGCGGTGGATCCACTTCGGTGCCGCTGGGCGACTACCCCGTGCCGGTTCGACGGGCGTCGATGGCGTGCCCCGGTGGTCGACCGGGCGATGGTGGCTGAGCGCTCGCCCGAGGTCGCCGCCTGGCTGGATCGTCGCCGCCGACCCAAGCTCCTAGTGGCCACCCAGACCGCCGTCCTGGAAGTTGTGGTCGACCCAGTGGGCGATCTGGTGCCGCTCACGCCGCTGATTGTGGTCGAGCCCGAGGTAGACGATCTGTGGCACCTAGCGGCGGCCCTCAGCGCTCCGGTCACTGCCGCCCACGCTGCACGTCGCTCGGTCGGGGCTGCCCGGACCGCCGGCCGGATCAAGCTGTCGGCTGGCCAGGTAGCCGACCTGCCACTCCCGAAGGACCAGAGAGCGTGGGATACCGGATCCCAGTTGGCCGAGAGGTTGCACGCTCTCGGGGCTGACGCCCCGTCGGAGGTCTGGTTGGCCTTCGGCGACACCATGGGTCGGGCATACGGTGTTCACGACGAGAGCCTTATTTCGTGGTGGTGGGACCGCCATCCGGCCCGGAGGGACGTTTGATCCGGGGTGGTTGAACACCTGATCAGATGAGGTGGCGGAATTCGTCATGTCGGATGGTGGCAACGGGGGCCTACACTGTTCCTACAGACATCACGAGTGGCCCGGTTCGCCGGGTCCAGCAACCTGGGACGGACACCCAAGGTGCTCGCTCGCCGGTAACGGTGAGGATGTGGCCCGGAAGGGCAACGAAGTGTCCGCCGGCGAGCCTCCGGGTTCCGCCGTCGGCGCAGAGCGCTGAAGTCCTCCCGGTCAGGAGACCGGCTTTATGACGCACGAACGGGCGAGCGGTGACGGAACCTCCGTCGACCAGCCTCGTCATCCGCGCGCCTACACATCTGACTTGCCGGTCACCGGGGCCTGGTTCCCGGGCGATCCGGTGGGGAACCGACAGTTCGCCCCGGTGGGCTCCGGTCGCCCCTTCGTCCTGGAAGGCGGCGGTGTCCTGTCCGACGTCACCATGGCGTTCGAGACCTGGGGAGAGCTGTCGCCAGCAGTCGACAACGCCATACTCGTTTGCCATGCCCTGACCGGCGACAGCCATGCCTACGGAGAGGCAGGTGATGGCCACGCGACTGAGGGTTGGTGGAACGGCATCATTGGGCCCGGTTGTGGAATCGACACCGACCGTCACTTCGTGGTTTGTGTGAACTCGCTGGGTGGATGCCAGGGGTCCACCGGTCCGTCCTCGATCAATCCGGCGACTGGTGTCCCCTACGGTTCGTCCTTCCCCACGGTGACCACCCGCGACATCGTCCGATGTCAGGCCGCGGTGGCCGACCACCTGGGTATCGATCGGTGGCTGGCCGTGGTTGGAGGGTCCATGGGTGGGATGCAGGTTCTGGAGTGGGGCGTGATGTTTCCCCGCCGAGTCCGGGCCATTGCCCCGATCGCCACCACACTGGAGGCCACCGCTCAGCAGGTGGCGTGGAGTGCCGTGGGGCGTACCGCTCTGGCTCTTGATCCCCGTTTTCGGGGCGGCGACTACTACGACGCCAAGCCGGGTGACGGTCCGTTCGCCGGACTGGCTATTGCCCGGGCGGTGGCCCAGATCACCTATCGAAGCGCCGAGGTGTTCGACGACCGGTTTGCCCGCGATCTCGTGGATCCCCGGGAGTTGTTTGGCCAGTGGGACCGGTTCCAGGTCGAGTCCTACCTCGACTACCACGGAGAGAAATTGGTACGTCGATTCGACGCCAACAGCTACCTGGTGCTTAACCGCACCATGGACCTGCATGACCTGGCCCGAGACCGCGGCAGCATGGAGTCAGCGGTTCGACGCATGGCCGGACTACCGGCGTTGACCCTGAGCATCAGCTCCGACGTTCTGTACCCACTACCGCAACAGGAGGCCATCCGGGACGCTCTTCGGGCGGCCGGGGGTCGCTGCGACCACCACGTGATCGAGAGCCCGGACGGGCACGATGGCTTCCTGCTGGCCACTAGCGAGGTCGGTTCGTACCTGGCGAGCTTCCTCCAGGAGGTGGAGGGCTCATGACCAAACCACGCCACGACGACGGGCCAGAGGTCCGGCCCGAGACGGCGGCCATCCTGGCCGGACGGGCCAACGACGAGCGGTCACTGGCTCCCGTCCTGTACCCCACGTCGACCTTCGAGTTCGACACGGTGGAGCAGGGTCGTGACCTGGCCACGGCACTGGCCCCGGAACGGTTCTATAGCCGATATGGGAACCCCACCGTCCGTGCCTTTGAGGACACCATTGCCGAGCTGGAGGGTGGAGAGGCCGCCCGAGCCTTCGCCTCAGGCATGGGGGCCATCAGCACCGTGGTGCTGGCCGTCTGCTCGTCTGGCGACCACATCGTGACCCAGCGCCAGCTGTACGCCGGGACCCAACTGTTCTTCCAGACGGCCTGTCCTCGGTTGGGCATCGACGTGACCTTCGTAGACGGGACCGATCCAGAGGCGTTCGCCGCCGCCGTAGTTCCCGGCAGGACGATGCTGGTGTTCGCCGAGACGCCTGCCAACCCGCGGCTAGACCTGGTGGACCTCGACGCCTTGGGGGCTATCGGTAACGCCTTGACGGTGGTCGACTCCACGTTCGCTACCCCGCTCGGGCAGACCCCGCTGGCCCACGGGGTGGACCTGGTCCTCCACTCGGCCACCAAGGGAATCGTCGGCCACAACGACGCCACCCTGGGCGTAGTGGCCGGCTCTGACGACCTGCTGGCCTGGCTGTGGGGGTTCGCGGTGCTCCACGGGGCCAACGCTTCGCCCTACGACGCCTACAACGCTCATCGGGGCGTGCGGACGCTAGACGTCCGGTTGCGGGCCCAGGCCGAGACGGCTCAGCGCTTGGCCGACTTCCTCGAGAGCCACGGGGCCGTCGCCGAGGTGCGCTATCCGGGGCTGGCTTCCCATCCCCAGCACGACCTGGCCGTCCGCCAGATGCGATCCATGGGTGGGCTGCTGACCTTTGACCTGGCTGGGGGTGTCGACGCCGGACAGCGGTTCGTGGAGACCACCGCGATTGCCCGTCAGGCCACCTCTCTTGGTGGTCCGGAGACGCTGGTCTGCCACTCGGCCACCAGTACCCATGTCGGGTTGACCCCGGAGGAGTTGGCGGCGTCGGGAATCGGCGAGGGGACGGTCCGGGTGTCGTGCGGTTTGGAGCACGTCGACGACCTGCTGGACGACTTCAGTCGGGGCCTTGAGGCCACTACCGGCTGACTGGCGTCCACCGACCGCCCCGTGCCGGAGATCCTGGAGGTTGAGGCCTACCGTCGCTTGGCCGAGAGGGTGGTCGGACGGACCATCTCGGCTGTCGAGGCGCCCGATGCCTGGTTCGTGAAGGGCGGCGCGACCCCCGAGGCTGTGGCTGTCGCGTTGATGAACCGCCGAATCACGGCGTCGCGCCGGCACGGCAAGGTGCTGCTCCTGGATTCGGGCGGACCGACCCTCGGGCTGCGGTTCGGTATGACGGGCCGCCTGCTGGTCGACGGCGAGGCAGCCATCCGATACCTGCAATGGGGAGGTCGACGGTCCGATCCGTCGTGGGTGCGGTTCGGCCTGCAGTTCCGGGGCGGGGGGCGCCTGTGGATTGATGACCCGCGCCGCCTGGGTGGCGTGGAGTTGGAACCCGACGTGGGAGGTCTCGGCCCTGACGCATGGACGGCCACGACAGCGGAGTTCGAACAGGCGCTAGCTG
>JAZADL010000113.1:0-2907 GCA_036123635.1 Actinomycetota bacterium | reverse complement strand
GTGACAGCAGCGGCCACCAAGTCGGCAGCCGGGGCCATTGAGCACCTACGGATGACCCGAGTGCCGGGACTCCCCAAGGCGCTGGGCCGCTTGGCCGAGGCCGGGGTGTGGTCGGTGGGTCTGGACGTCGGTGGAGACACGGCCATCCATGACCTGGCGGTGGCCGACCAACCGGTGGCCCTCGTCTTGGGTGCCGAGGGTTCGGGCCTGTCACGCCTGGTCCGCGAACGGTGCGACACCATTGCCCATATCCCGCTGGCCGGGGTGCTGGGGTCGCTGAACGTGTCGGTCGCCGCCGCCGTAGCGTTGTTCGAGGTGGCCCGACACCGTCGGTGAGCCCGAGGTCGGATTCGAACCGACGACCTGACGCTTACAAGGCGCCTGCTCTGACCAACTGAGCTACTCGGGCGGAACGACGCTGGTGGTAGCGCCGTACCCATACGAGGCTACTGAGGCGGGCTGGGTGCGTCGCCCGACCCGCCCCGGTAACCGGACCTATGAAGAGGGGTACTTGAACCACCCCCCGCGGTGGAGGATCATCGGGTCGTGGCACTGACACAGCGGGATCGCGACATCCTGGACTTCGAGCGGTCCTGGTGGACAGCCACCGCACCGAAGGACGTGCAGATCCGGGAGCGGTTTGAACTCTCGGCGACTCGCTACCACCAGTTGCTCGGCGAGTTACTCGGTACCGCCGACGCCATGGACTACGACCCGCTCGTGGTTCGCCGCCTCCAGCGCCAGCGAGATCGCCGTCGGCGAGCTCGCCTTGAGCCACGGATGGTTGAAGAAGACGGTACCCAATGAACGTGGGCCGCGGCGGCGGAGGGCTCGGCCCCAGCAACGCCGCTGCCGCGCCGCGGGCCTTCCTGCTCATTGCGGTGGCTGTTGTACTGGGCCTGGTCCTGCTCTGGAAGGGCCTGGACGACACTCCAGGGCTCCGCCCGGTGGCCGACAGCGGAGAAGAGACGGTGGTAACTGACAGTTCGGCCGGAGAGGCAGAGGGCGCGTCGGGAACAGTCACTCCCACCTCGACGGAGGTCGTGGGCGGTGACGCGGAACTTTCGCCAACCACCACAGTTGCCCCCACCACCACTCGGGAACTTTTTCCAGCGCCCACCCATACACCCAACGAGGTGAAGGTTCTGGTGGCCAACGGTTCCGGGGTCTCCGGTGCTGCCGGAAAGGTCACCGACATGCTCAGTCCGCTCGGGTGGGCCATGGAGTCACCGGCCAACGCCGAAAAGGCCAGCGCTACTCGGATCTACTACCGCACCGGCTATGTGGCCGATGCCAAGGTGATCGTGGACCACTTCGGAGAGATCGCGGACGTCCTCGAGGAGATGCCGCCCGGTGGCCCGGCCGTACCATCCAACGCCGAGGAGAGGGCAGCCAACGCCGACATCGTGTTGATTCTGGGCTCCGACCTGCGTATCCAGTCCAGCTGAGGTTGGCCGGTGCGGGTCGTCGCCGCGCTGGACAAGTTCCGGGGCACCGCCACGGCGGCCCAAGTGGCCTCGGCAGTGGCCCAGGCGGTGGCCGGGCACGGTGGCACCACGGTCGAGGTACCGATGGCCGATGGCGGAGAGGGGTTGCTTGATGTCTTCGGGGGTCCTGATCGAACTAACGAGGTAACCGGCCCCCTAGGCGAACCAGTGTCGGCCAGCTGGCGGCTCTCTGGAGAGACGGCGGTCATCGAGATGGCCCGGGCGGCCGGCCTAGCACTGGCCGGCGGGGCGGACGGGAACCGGCCGCTGGACGCCACCACGACTGGGGTGGGGGAGCTCATGCACCACGCCGTAGAGCAAGGGGCCCGTCGGATCATCGTGGGTATGGGTGGCTCCGCCTCCACCGACGGCGGCTTGGGAGCGGTGGACGCCATGGGATCACCGGCTCGGTACCAGGGGGTGGAGTTGTTAGGCGCCTGCGACGTGCGGACCCGGTTTACCGCTGCCGCTGAGGTTTTCGGACCACAGAAAGGGGCCTCCGACGCCCACATCCGCCTGCTGACCGGACGTCTGGAGCGCCTGGTCCAGGTGTACGAGGAGCGCTACGGCGTCGACGTATCGACGATGGACCGGGCGGGTGCCGCTGGAGGCCTTGGCGGAGGCCTGGCCGCTCGGGGTGCCCAACTGGTCGACGGTGTTGACCTGGTGGCCGAAGAGGTGCGGCTCGACGAGCACCTGGCTGGGGCCGACCTAGTGGTCACTGGTGAGGGTCGGTTGGACGCCACCTCGATGGCGGGCAAGGTAGTGAGCGGTGTGGCCGCCTACGCGGCGGCGGCCGGCGTGCCGCTCCTGGTGGTGGTGGGGAGTGCCGATCCGGATGTGGTAGTCCCGGGCGACGTGCTCTCCCTGGTCGACCTCTTCGGGCTGGACCGCGCCCAGACTGATACCGGTGCCTGTGTCACTGAGGCGGTGGCCGGGTGGCTGGCGAGGCGGTGACCTCGACAGCGGGTGGGGGGCAGGCCGGTGCGCTGGGTAGGTTTCTGTCTATGGCCGTCACCATCCGCATTCCCACCACACTCCGCCCCCTGACCGGCGGCCGGCCCGAAGTCGAAGTGGAAGCGGGCACAGTCGCCGATGTGCTCGCCGCCCTAGACGCTGTCCATCCGGGCTTCTCCGAGCGGATTCTGGACGAGGGTGGTTCCCTGCGTCGCTTCGTCAACGTCTTCGTGAGCGACGATGACGTGAGGTTCTTGGACGGCCTGGCCACCATCGTGCCCGATGACGGCACAGTGGCCATCGTGCCAGCGGTGGCCGGGGGCTGATTCCGCCCTTCTTACCCGGGCGAGTTTTCGGCTCCGGGCGTCGATCGCAGAACGTGGCCGGCCACGTTGGAAAACCAGCGGTCTGCTGGTTGGATTGGCACTCGCTTGAAGAGAGTGCCAGCGGTCGCGTTCCCGCA
>JAZADL010000112.1:0-8837 GCA_036123635.1 Actinomycetota bacterium | reverse complement strand
CCCGACCGGCCGACACCTTGATAGCCACGGTGTAGCCGTCGACCTCCACCTCGTGCATGGTTCGGGCGGTCGCCCACCGTTCCACCCCGTGGGCCCGGACGCCCAGCGAGCCCGTCTCAGCGGTCAGGACCCCGGCCACCGTGGCCACGGCCGCCGGGTCACACAGGGCGCTGACCACATGAGCCGGTCGACCCTTCTTCATGACAATGGGGGTAACCCAGGCGTCTCGGGCCCCCGCGGACAGACACTCGGCCACAGCGTGGGCCAGGGTCTCCCCGGTGGCGTCGTCGACGTTCACGTCTAGGCGGGTGAGCGGCTGGCCCGAGCCGGGCGCGCCGACCACCTCGTCGGTGGCCGTCCCCACCACCACCTGGGTCAGGTTGGGGCGCCCTTCCAAGTCCCGGTCGCCGGCGCCGTAGCCGGTGGCCTCCACTACCAGCGGCGGCAGCGCGCCCCAGCCGGTGGCTAGTGCGGCCAGCAGCGCCGCTCCGGTCGGGGTGGTCAGCTCGTACGGGACGTCGGTGCCATGGGTCGGCGCCCCGGCCAGCAACCCCACGGTGGCTGGTGCAGGAACGGGGATCAGGCCGTGGGCCGACCGGACCATCCCCTGGCCGGTAGCCACGCTGGAGGACCACACCTCGTCTACGTCCAACACCTCAAGGGCGGCACATGTGCCCACCACGTCGACGATGCTGTCCAAGGCCCCTACCTCGTGGAAATGAACCTGCGATGGTGGCCGGTCATGCAGCCGGCCTTCCACCTCGGCCAGCGCCTCGAAGACGGACAGTGCCCGACGGGCCACCCGGTCGGGCAGCATGGCCTCGCCGATCATGGCCAGGATGTTGGCCGCCGTCCGGTGGACCGTGGTCTCTGTGGCCCCCACCTCGACCTTCGTCCCAGCCAGGCCACACCGTAGGACCGGCTCGGCTTCCAATGTCCATCCGTCGACGGGAAGCCGGTCGACCAGTGCCCGAACCTCGTCCACGTCGGCGCCGGCGTCCAGTAGTGCACCGAGTGCCATGTCGCCGGAGATTCCGGAGAAGCAGTTGAACCAGGCCCGTCGAGTCATCGGGCGTCGGCCCGTCGGGGTCCTAGCTGGCGCACCACGGCACACGCCGCACCGAACCCGTTGTCGATCCCGACCACAGTGAGGCCTGAGGCGCAGGAGGCCAACATGCCCAGCAGGGCGGTCACGCCGTCCAGCGAGGCGCCGTAGCCCACGCTGGTCGGAACGGCCACTACCGGTGCACCGGTCAGGCCGCCGACCACGCTAGCTAGGGCACCTTCCATCCCGGCCACCACGACCACCGCATTGGCGTCCTGTACCCGATCCACGTCGGCGAGCAGGCGGTGGAGTCCCGATACGCCGACGTCAGCCAGTCGGTCGGCGTCGATGCCGTGGGCCCATAGGACCGCTGCGCACTCGTCAGCTATCGGGGCGTCAGCCGTGCCGGCGGTGACCACCAGCACCCTCTCGCCGCGGACCGGTGCCCGGCGCCAGACCGCAGTCCGGCCGAGGACCGTGCCCGTTGCGTCCACGGCCAGTGCCGCCTCGACCTGGACCTTGTTGGCCCGGGACAGAACGACCGGGCCAGTGCCGCCGTCCAGCAACTCGGCCACCACTACGGCTACTTCTTCGGCTGTCTTACCCGGCCCGTAGACGGCCTCGGGCAGACCTTGTCGCAACGCTCGGTGGTGGTCGATGCGGGCCAGACCCACGTCGGCGAAGGGCAGACGCTGCAGGCGACGTACCGCCTGGTCCGGGTCCACCCGGCCGGATGCCACGTCGAACAGCAATCCACGAAGGGCGTCGGCGTCCACATCACTATCCTTGCCCCTCGTGGCCCACCTCGCACCCCCGGACCGTTCGACGTTGGCGTACCTGGGTCCCCGGGGCACCTTCACCGAGCAGGCGCTCTACACCCAGCCCGACCTGGTGTCGCTGGACTTGCAGTTGGCGTCGTCCATCCCGGACGTGTTCCGTCGGGTGGTCAAAGGTGAGTCGTCCCTCGGCTTCGCGGCGATCGAGAACTCGATCGAGGGCAGCGTCAACATCACCCAGGACACCTTGGCCTTCGAGGTCGACCTGTTCATCCAGCGCGAGGTCGTGATCTCGATCCAGCTAAACCTGATGGTGGCTCCGGGCACGGCGATGGCCGACGTGGAACGGATTGTCTCGTTCCCACACGCCATCGCCCAGTGCCGGGGTTGGTTGGCCCTAAATCTGCCGGACGCCGAAGTCCAGGCCTCGAACTCCACAGCTGACGCCGCTCGCCTGCTGGCCACCGAGCCCGACGGACGGACGGCAGCTATCGCCCCAAGTCGGGCTGCCGACGCCTACGGGCTGGAGGTGTTGGCCGCCGATGTCGAGGACCACCCGGAGAACCAAACCCGCTTCGTCCTGGTGGCCGCGGACGGGATCCCCGCTCCAACCGGTCACGACAAGACCTCTCTCGTCGTGTTCCAGCGAGCTGACCGCCCGGGGTCGTTGCTGGGGATTCTCCAGGAGTTTGCCGCCCGGTCCCTCAATCTGACCCGGCTGGAGTCCCGTCCCACCAAGCAAGGCCTCGGCGACTACTGCTTCCTGATGGACCTCGAGGGCCACTTAGCCGATGAGCTAGTAGCCGACTGCCTCCGGAACCTCCACATGAAGCATGGCCACGTAAAGTTCCTGGGCTCCTACCCGGCCGCCGGGTCCAACGGGGATGCCGTCCGACACGAGGCGTCCGAGGCGTCGCTGTCAGCAGACGACTGGTTAACCGACCTCCGGTCGCGCATTCTGGGCTGATTGACCAGCGGTAGTCGCCGGAGCCAGCTGCACCAGGCCGTGGATCCAGGCTCACACACCGAGGTGTGAGGACCTGCCGTGACCGACTACCAGTGGTGGCGGAGGGAGGGGGATTCGAACCCCCGAAGCCGTGAGGCTCAACGGTTTTCAAGACCGTCGCAATCGTCCGCTCTGCCATCCCTCCGTCGCGCAGCGTATCGGCAGAGGTCCATGGCCTCCGGGGCGCAGGTAACATCCGGGCCCGAGGAGAGGTGGCCGAGTCTGGTCGAAGGCGCTCCCCTGCTAAGGGAGTATGGGTCAAAAGCTCATCGTGGGTTCGAATCCCACCCTCTCCGCCATCCGAATCCCTCGAGGTCCCAGCAACCGGCGGTGGACGGTTTCCGGGCCGCCCCTAAACTCGGCTCCCTGCGCTCGTAGCCCAATTGGATAGAGCATCTGATTACGGATCAGAAGGTTGGGGGTTCGAGTCCCTCCGAGCGCGCCAGTCCAGATCCACCTATCCAGCCCCCCCTCTCCGGACACCCGGTCCTAGGCTCCTGCGATGACCGCATCTGATCCCCGGCCGGCCGTGGACCCGGCTCTGGTGGATTTTGCCGTCCAGATCGCCCGGGAGGCCGGCACTTTGACCCTGCGGTACTTCCGCCGGACCGACCTGGACGTGGAGAGCAAGGGCGACGGCACCCCGGTCACCGTCGCCGACCGGGAGGCCGAGCGGCTCCTGAGGGACCGGATTGCCGAAGCCTTCCCCGACGACTCGGTGGTCGGAGAAGAAGAGCCTGACGTCGCAGGGACCTCGGACCGCACCTGGGTCCTGGACCCCATCGACGGCACTCAGTCGTTCATCCACGGCGTTCCGCTGTACGCCAACCTTGTTGCTCTCGAGGACAACTATGGCCCTGCCGTCGGCGTGATCAACGTTCCTGGTCTGGATGAGTGTGTATGGGCCGGCCGGGGGCGGGGGTGCTTCGTAGACGGGGAACCGGCGCGGGTCGGTGACCGAGCCGATCTCCGAGGAGCGTGCGTCGTGACCAGCGGCGTCGACTACTGGCCGTCGGCTGCCGCCCTAGACGCGTTCGTTGGGAGCGGCGCCGTGATCCGAACCTGGGGCGACGCCTACGGCTACGTCCTGGTGGCTACCGGTCGGGCCGACGCCATGGTCGACCCCGTCGTGAGCCGATGGGACGTGGCTCCCATGCTGACCATCTTCCCGGAAGCCGGGGGCCTGTTCTGCGACCTGTCAGGAACAGTTACCGCCGAAGGTGGCGACGCCCTGGCCGCCAACCCAGCTCTGGCCCCCCAGGTACTGGCCCTCGTCGGCCGTACCTGATCACCGACGGTCCACCCCGCCTCAGGCCAGCGACCGCTCACCCTCAAAAACCTGAGCCTCGATCCCCCGATCAGCCAGGTCGTCGAGGAAGGCCAGCGGCTCGACCATCTCGGCCAGCCCGACCATCCCCCGCACCAGGTGTCGGTCGGCCAGCAACCACTCCACGGTGGTGGCCGCTACGGCCGCCGCAGCAACCGCCGGACGTTCAGTAGCGCCTAACACCACCACGTCCTCCACACCTTCGCGTCGACCCCGTACCTCCACTCGAATGGCCCCGTTGCCGCCCTCCACGTGAGGTGGGGACAGCATGGGGAGTGGTGCCGTGAGCCGGTCCCGACGGGTAGCAGCGACCCGGGCGGTAATCCGCTCCACCTGGGGGAAGGCGTGGTGGAGGAGAACGGGATCAGGCAGCGCCGCCCGGTAGCAATCGCGGGGACCGACCGGGTCCGGGAACCAGGCCAGTTCCCGACCCGAGCCCCCGGCACGCCGAACCCAACCGTCCTCACGCCAGTCGTAGGAATGGCGGCTTAGAGCACGGTGGTGTACCAGGGCACAGGCTGGCCCACCGGTACCCGCCTTGGAGATGTGCATCTCTCTGACGGTGTCAAACCAGGATCGCCCGTGGGCAGCCAGGACACAGCTGAATCCGGGGGCAAAGCCAGCCCCGACAACCACCGGGACCCCGGCCTGAGCCGCCGCGCCGGCTAGGTGTAGGACGGCGATCGTCTCGGCGAGCCCGTTGCCTACCAGCACGGCCGGCCTACGAGCCTGGATGGCCGCCTCTACAGCCTCCAGTTGGGTTCCCCTGGGGGTGGCCACGACTACGGCATCGGCCTCTAGGTCGGATGGGAACGGGTGGTGTTCCAACTCCACCCGTTCCCCCAACGAGCGCGACACCTGAGCTAGGCGTTCGGCTGACGTGTCGCGTAGGACGATGCGGTCTACGGCGTCGGTGCTAAGCAGTTGGCGAACCACCCGCGACCCCACAGCCCCCGCACCCAGCACAGCGACGCGCATCAGCGGCGTTCCGGACCGGATAGGAGCCGCCAGCCGCCCGACCGGCGGGTGATCCCAGCCCCACCACGGAGCCTTAGGGTCCCGGCGACTGCGGCAGCCACCGAGATGGCGACGAGAGTTCGTCTGATGACCTCCATAGACGTGGGGCTAGCTGGAATCGAACCAGCGACCTCACCCTTATCAGGGGTGCGCTCTAACCGACTGAGCTATAGCCCCGCAGAACCCGGAACGGTATCCCCGGGGTCCGAACCCTGACTACCCGCTGGTCGGCGGCGGACTAGGCCCACCTGACGGTACCTCCGCCGGGTCAACTAGGACATCGCCGCGACGCAGCCGACGCTGCCGAACCGCCGTCTCTTCCTCGATCATCGTGAACCGGACACCTCCGGTCAGATCACTGATCAGGTTGAATAGCACCGTCAGGACCACGGTGATTCCGATACCGCCCACCACTACAACAAGGCCACCCAGAACAAAGATTCGGAAGATCTGGGCCGAGTCAAACTCAAACGACTCCAGAGCAAACAACTCCTCCACGAACGATTCGATCTTGGCGATAGTCCCTGCCTCGTCGGCCGCACTCCACAGCATCTTGGTAGCAATGACCAGAAGGCCCCAGACGCATAGATAGAAAACGAGACAGACCTTGAGCATCGACCACGGCTCGACGTGGCGGACGAGGCGCCGGACTCGACGCACCCGATAGCCGCCCGAAGGCGTCTGGGACTCTCCTAGCCCCTGAGGTTCACGACTCGGTCGTCGGACCTTGGGGGCCCGATCGCGGTTAGGTCGGCGGACTAACCGGGGCCGGCGAGACACCCGGTCGTCGCTAAAAACTGGGTCGGGGTGTAGGCCCCCATCATCGACCGGCTCCTCCTCGCTGTCACCGAACCGGCGGGCCAGAAGGTCAGCCGAGGATTCGGTGGTCGGTGGGCCATCCGAAGTACGGGGCGATTCTTCCCGTTCCCCTGCCGTAACGGCGTCGCCGGAATCCAGCGGCCCGTCGTCCGACCTGTCGTCTAGGGACGAACCCTCGATCTGGTCGTCGGCCACGGGCCGGGAGTCTAGGGGTCACCGTCGGCATGCCACCGGTCGCGGTCGCACAACACGGCCATTGACCGCTTCCATTCCCTGGTACCTAGGACTTTGCCAAAGTCAGGATGAACAGTCCGGAGCTAGTACCTGCCCAGCACCGGTTTCCCGAGGTTCCCTCCTCGGTGTGTTGCCAGGGGAGATTGGTCTTGAAAAGCGTCTGGGAGCCAGGAGTACCCCCATCAGCCGGTGGGCTCGATCTCTGAAGGTCAGTCGACCACCAGGTCCTCGGGCGGTGCGGGCGACACGGCAGTCACCTCCTGGCCGTCACCAGGCGACACGACTCGGACCCCGGTGGCGTCCCGACCCTGGACCGAGATCTCGGCAGCCGGCATCCGGATAATCATCCCGGCGGTCGTTACGGCGAACAGGTCGTCGCCTTCGCCGACTATCAGAGCTCCGGCTACTGAGCCACGGTCATCAGTGATCCGGATCCCGCGGACCCCCAGCCCGGCTCGGCCCTTGGTACCAAACTCGTCGAGTGCCGTGCGTTTGCCATAACCCTCGGTGGTGAGGTGCAAGATGGTGGCGTCTTTTCGGGCCACACAGCACGAGACCAGATCGTCGTCGCCACGGAACTTCATACCCGCCACGCCGGCGGCGTCTCGACCCATGGCCCGAACGTCGTTCTCGTCGATCCGTAGCGTCTGACCGGTTCGGGACACGAGGAACAGGTCGTCCGATCCGCTGGTTGGCACCACGGCCACCAGCTCGTCGCCGTCATTCAGCCGCACGGCTATCAGGCCGGCCTTTAACGATGAGTCGTAGGCCGTGAAGCGGGTCTTCTTGACTCGGCCACTGCGGGTAGCGAAGAACAGGAAGCGATTTGATTCGTAGTCCCGGGTGTCGATGACGGCCTGGATTCGCTCATCGGGCTGGAGGGGTAGCAGGTTCATGATGGAAGTTCCCCGGGCCGTGCGGCTGGCCGTCGGAACTTCGTGGGCCTTTAGGCGGTAAACCCGCCCCCGGGTCGAGAAGAACAGCAGGTAGGCGTGTGCCGTGGTGTGGATCAGGTGTGACACCGCGTCCTCGTCCTTGAGTTTGGCGCCCGTGACGCCCTTCCCGCCGCGGCCCTGGGTCCGGAACGCCGACGTCGACATGGTCTTCACGTAACCCGCGGCACTCATGGCGAAGACCAGTTCTTCGTCGTCAATAAGGTCCTCGATGTCCAGTTCACCCGGGTCGTGGATGATCTCGCTGCGTCGGGGGGTGGCATGGTTGGCCCGGATCGCAACTAGTTCGTCCTTGATCACGGAAAGCAGACGACTCTCGTCGGCCAGAATGGCCTCCAGTTCGGTGATGATCTCGCGGAGCTCGGCCATCCGTTCCTCGAGGTTGGTGCGACCCAGTCGGGTCAGGCGAACCAACTGCATGTCCAGGATGTGGTTGGCCTGGATCTCGGTGAACTTGAACGGATCGGTCATCAGGCCGGTTCGGGCCGTCTGGCGGTCGGCCGAACCACGGATCAGAGCAATCACGTCGTCGATCCGCTCTAGGGCCTTGAGTAGACCTTCCGTGGTGTGCGCCTCGTCTCGTGCCCGACCCAACCGGAACTCGCTCCGGCGTCGTACCACCTCCACCTGGTGATCCACGTAGGCCACCAGCATCTCGCGTAGGTCCAGCGTGCGGGGGACGTCGTCCACCAGCGCCACGGTGTTGACCGAGAAGGTGGTCTGCAGCGGGGTTCGCTTAAACAGGTTGTTCAGGATCACCAAGGCCGGTGCGTCGCGTTTCAGAGTGATCACGATTCGGGTCAACCCCTGCGCTGACTCGTCGTTGACGTCGGCAATGCCGTCCAACTCGCGGGCGTCCACCAGGTCCCGGATCTTGGACATGATCAGGTTGGGGCTGGCCTGGTACGGCAACTCGGTAACCACGATCCGGCTGGACCGTGGCCCCTCCTCGATGTCGGTCCGAGCTCGCATCCGGACCTGTCCCCGCCCGGTCCGATAGGCGTCGCGGATCCCGGCCCGGCCCAAGATGAGCGCCCCGGTGGGGAAGTCGGGTGCTGGCAGGTGGGCCATGAGGTCGTCGGGCGTGGCGTCCGGGTAGTTGATCAGGTGGACCGTGGCGTCCACCACCTCTCCCAGGTTGTGGGTGGGAATGTTGGTGGCCATGCCTACGGCGATGCCCTGGCTTCCGTTGACCAGCAGGTTCGGGAACCGGGCCGGGAGGACTTCCGGTTCGGTGAACTCGCCCGAGTAGTTGTCGGCGAAGTCCACCGTGTCCTCGTCTATCCCCGCCAGAAGTTGTAGGGCGATGGGATCGAGGCGGCATTCGGTGTAGCGGGCAGCCGCCGCGGCGTCGTCAGGCGAGTAACCAAAGTTGCCCTTCGGGTGGACTACCGGATGGCGGAGGCTGAAATCCTGGCCCATGCGCACCAAGGCGTCATAGATGGCCTGGTCGCCGTGCGGGTGGTACTTGCCCATGACCTCGCCGGTCACCCGGGCGCACTTCATGGTCGGTCGGTCGGGCCGGGCCCCCAGGTCGTACATCCCCCAGAGGATTCGACGGTGGACGGGCTTCAAGCCGTCGCGGGCGTCGGGTAGGGCCCGCGACACGATGACCGACATGGCGTAGTCGAGGAACGACTGCTCCATCTCCTCTTGGATC
>JAZADL010000111.1:0-6659 GCA_036123635.1 Actinomycetota bacterium | reverse complement strand
GTGGTTATGACCGGCTCCGGCCGCTTCGTCGAGGTACAGGGCACCGCCGAGGGTCGGGCCTTCGACCGGTCCCAACTCGACGCTCTGGTCGACCTGGCAGCCACTGGGATCTCCCAAATCGTGGACGTCCAAAGAACTGTCTTGGCCGATCCCCCGACCGCCCGCCCCTGACAGTTGGACATGGGCCACCACACCGCGTCTCTGACCGCGCCGTGACCGTTCGGTCCCGGCTGGTAGTGGCCAGCGCCAACCCCGACAAGGTGGCCGAGATCGCCCTAGTTCTCAAAGGCCTGGTCGACCTCGAACCTCGACCCCCTGACCTCCCCGACGTGGTCGAGGACGGCGACACCCTCGAAGACAATGCCCGGCTGAAGGCCGTCGCTGTCTGCGAGGCCACCGGTCGAGCTGCGGTGGCCGACGACACCGGCCTGGAGGTCGACGTTCTGGGTGGGGCGCCCGGCGTACGGTCGGCCCGCTACGCCGGCGACAACGGAGACTCGGCGGCCAACACGGCCCGGCTCCTGTCCGAGCTCCACGGGATTCCCACCGGTCGCCGCACAGCCCGGTTCCGCACAGTGGCTCTCGTACGACGCCCGGACGGCACCGAGGTGGTGGCCACCGGAACGGTGGAGGGTCGTATCGCCGAAGCACCGACCGGCGACGGCGGATTCGGCTACGACCCAGTCTTCGTGCCCGTCGAGGGCGATGGCCGGACCTTCGCCGACATGGGCGATGAGAAGCATGAGATTTCGCACCGGGGCCGGGCCGTTCGAATCCTGGCCCGGCGCCTGGCCGCCTACGGCTGACCGCTGATTGGCGAGATCAGTTCGGCGAAACCGGCGTCTCGGAGAACCGACGCCCCAGGAAGCGGTCGAATTCGGCATCGGTTACCGGCTCGGAGAAGTGGAACCCCTGGGCCAGGTCGCACCGCAAACGTCGGAGGCTTCGCAGCTGCGACTCGGTTTCCACACCCTCGGCCACCACCTGCAATCCCAGGCTGTGGGCCAGAGCCACCGTCCCAGTAACGATGGCCGTGTCGTCTCGTCCCTCGTCGCCATCTTCCGGCTCGTCCAAGCCAGAGACGAACGACCGGTCAATCTTCAGAAAGTCAATGGGAAAGCGCTTCAGATAGGCCAGCGATGAGAAGCCGGTCCCAAAATCGTCGAGGCCGATCCGGACCCCAAGAGCGGTCAACTCGCTGAGCACCATCTCGGTCACCGGGTTGGCGGCAATCAGGGCACTCTCGGTGAACTCCAAAGCCACTTGCTCGGGCTGAACGGCATTGTCGGCAACCGCATCGGCCACAACAGCGGGGAACGTTGGATCGGCCAACTGGCGGGCAGAGACGTTGACGGCCACGCTGAGCGTCGGGCCGTCGCCGATCCGCCGGGCCTCCCAGGTGGCCAGGCGACCTACGGCAATGGTCAGCACCCGGGCCCCCAAGTCAGCGATCAGGCCGCTGTCCTCGGCGATGTCGATGAACTGGGCCGGCTGGAGTAACTCGCCTGAAGTACCGCGGATTCGGGCCAGTGCCTCAGCGCCGGTTACCGCCCCGTCCGAGAGGCGGACCACGGGCTGGAAGTGGACCTCGATCCGGTCCTCCTCCAGGGCGGCCCGGAGCTCCTGCTCGACCGAATGGCGGCGCACCGCCTGGGCCCGTAGGTGGTCCCCGAACAACTCGGCCCGGTCCCGACCCTGCTCCTTAGCCCGGTACATGGCCGTATCGGCGTCCCGGAGGAGGTCGGCCGGTGTCTCGGCACCGTGGGCTACGGCGATTCCCACGCTGGCCGACACCACCGTCGAGTCGCTACCCAGCAGGATGGGGCGGGCCAAGGCTGTTCGCACCCGCTCGGCGGCGGCAAGGGCGTCAGTGGTGCGGATCATGTCGCCGATTACCACCACGAACTCGTCTCCACCTAGACGGGCCACCGTGTCGCCAGGCCTCACCGTTTGGAGCAGCCGTCGAGCCGCTTCCCGGAGCAGGTCGTCGCCGGCTCCGTGCCCTAGTGAGTCGTTGACCACCTTGAACCGGTCTAGATCCAAGAACAGCACGCCCACCATCCGGTCGTGACGCGCCGACCGGTGCAAGGCGTCCTGCAGACGGTCCAGGAGCAGTGCTCGGTTAGGGAGCCCGGTCAGCTCGTCGTGGAACGCCCGCTCCTCGAGCTGCGCTGCTACCTCCACGCGTTCGGTTACGTCTCGGGCGTTGACCACCACACCGGCTACCGCAGGGTTGCCCAACAAATTGGTGGCCACGATCTCCATGTGGCGCCAGCCGCCGGTGGCGTGGGCGATCCGGGCTTCAAAGGCCGGCGACATACCCGGTCGGGCTACCACCTCTCCGGCCCGTTCAGCCAACTCACCGACGTCGTCGGGGTGTACGAGTTCGCCCACCGGCACACCCTCCATTTCGTGGGCTTCCCGGCCCAAGATGCGGGCCACGGCCGGGCTGGCATACAGGATCCGCCCGTCCTCGCCGATTACACACACCAGGTCCGATGCGTGCTCTACGAGAGCAGCAAGGCGCATCTCGGTAGCCTCCACCCGCTGCTGGGCTGCGTGGAGGTCAGTCAGGTCACGGGCCATCATCGAGATGGCATCCACTACACCTTCGGCATCGCGGTGAGCCACCAACACGGCAGACACTGGGACCGCCGGACCGTCGCTAATCAGGCGCAGCTCACCTCGCCACGCCCCACCACTACGCACGGCGGGGAGGGCGGTAGTGGCGTACTGGGCCTGAGACCAGCCGTCCAGCAGGTCCAACAACCGCGGGGGAGCAGCACCGGCCCGACCGCCGATGTGGTGCAGCATGGCATCGTTGGCCCACACCACCAGCTCACCTGACGGGTCCAGAACGGCCACCGGGTCAGGGCTGGATTCCAGCACCCGCGTCAACTCGTGGGCTCGCCGTGTCTCGTCGACCTCGTCGGAGACGTCGGTAACGGTCAGCAGCGCTCCGCTCGGACCACCCGGGCCGGTTAGAGGCACCGTGGATAGATCCAGCCACCGAGAGGTGCCGTCGTCGAGCAACAGGCGGAGGCGGCCTCGAAGGGCCACCCCGTCGACCAAAGTTCGGCGAAGGTCGGCCAGGAATTCTGAACGACCATCCGAGTCGATGATCGTGATCCAGCCCTCGCCTTGAGCATCGATCGGATCCTGGCCGGTGGCCTGCGCCCACCGCGCGTTCACCCGCACCAGCCGGCCCTCGGTATCCAGTCGAGCCATTCCCGACGGAGCAGCGTCGACCAGTGCGTCAAGAACCTGGAGGTCGGACGACATGTCAGGGAATGGTTCAGTCACGTGCGGACGGGGGGACTCGAACCCCCACGCCTCTCGGCGCCGGCTCCTAAAGCCGGTGCGTCTGCCAGTTCCGCCACGTCCGCTTCTATGAGCCTACGGGCCGGCAGTCATCAGCTGGGGCTCAGCGCATCTCTCCGCGTCGCACGATTACCTGATCGATGATCCCGTACTCTCGGGCCTCCTCGGCGGTAAACCACCGGTCCCGGTCACTGTCAGCTTCGATCGTCTCCACCGACTGGCCGGTGTGCTCGGCGATCCGCTCCTGGAGCATTTTCTTCGTATACGCCATCTGCTCGGCCTGGATAGCGATATCAGATGCCTGGCCCCGGACCCCGCCCAGAGGCTGATGCATCATGATCCGAGCGTGGGGTAGGGCGTAACGCTTACCGGGAGCTCCAGCACACAACAGAAATTGGCCCATCGATGCGCCCAGACCCATACAGATGGTGCCTACCTCGGGACCGACAAACTGCATGGTGTCGTAGATAGCCATGCCTGATGTCACCGACCCGCCGGGCGAGTTGACGTACAACCAGATCGGCTTGTCGGGATCCTGAGCTTCCAGGAAGAGCATCTGGGCGATGATGAAGTTCGCCACGTCGTCGTTGACATCGGTCCCCAGGAAGACGATGCGGTCTTTCAGCAGGCGGGTGTAGACGTCAAAGCGTCCAAGCTCCAAGCCTTCGGTATCGACAGATGTGGCGCGGGTCAGGGGAGAGGGAGCGAGAGGGGTGTCCATGACGGCGCAGGGTAGCGGCGTGTCCGGTCAGGCCTGCGCCGCTTCGGCACGGGCCCGAAGGTCAGCCACAGCGTGTTCAAGGCCTTCGTCATCTCGGAATAGGGCGCTACCCGACACCAGCCGGTCGGCGCCAGCGGCTACCACGGCGCCGACCGTGGTCGGGCCGATGCCGCCATCCACCTCGACGGCACAGTCGTAGCCGTCGAGCAGCGACGCCACCTCGACCACCTTGGATTCCATGGTCTCGATGTAGGACTGCCCGCCGAAGCCCGGGTTAACAGTCATAACGAGAACCACCCCAACCAGATCGCGCACGTTGCGGATTACCTCGGCCGGGGTGTGCGGGTTCAGTGCCACGCCGGGGGTGGCTCCCAAGTCGGCGATATGGGCCAGTGTTCGGTGGAGGTGATCGCAAGCCTCGGCGTGGACCAGCACCGTCGAACAGCCCGCCTCCACGTAGCGTTCCACCAGACGGTCGGGCTCAACAACCATCAGGTGGGCCTCAAACTCCAAGTCGACCAACGGTCGGGTAGAGGCGATCACGTCGGGACCGAAGGTCAGGTTGGGGACGAACACGCCGTCCATGACGTCCCAGTGGATGAGATCCACCCCGGCCTTCTCCAGGGCCATGATTTCGTCACCTAGGCGAGAGAAGTCGACCGGCAGAACCGACGGCGCGATGGAGAGGGGGCGGGCCACGGCTCGACCCTAACCGAGCGCCTCGGTCGGCCTACGGCGAAATCGGAGGCCCTCAACATACGGATAGAAGTCGGGCAGGTCTCGGCGAGCGAGACTGTCCTGAACTCCTTTCCAGAAGGCCGGGGTGTACAGATCGGAGTGCACCTCGTCGAACCGTTGACGGACCTCGGGCGACACATCGTTAGGGAAGGCCATGAAGGTCGGAAACTGCTCAGGGAACACGTCGCCCGGCTCGATGGAGAACCACGGCTGAGAGCGCATCTCGTCGGACGGGTCATCGGACTGGGGGATGGACCGGAATCGACACTCCTCCAGTAACACGAGCTCGTCGTAGTCGTAGAAGACGACATTGCCGTGACGGGTCACCCCGAAGTTCTTAGTGAACAGATCTCCGGGGAACACGTTGGCTGCCGCCAGATCTTTGATGGCCCAACCCCAGTCAATGGCGGCCGCCACCGCCTTGTCGGTCGTCATCTCCCGCAGGTAGAGATTCAGTGGGTACACCTGCCGCTCGCTGTAGACGTGGTTGATGACCACCCGGTCACCCTCCACCCAGACCGAATCCGCCGCGGTGGCTAGCAGGTCGTCAAGCAACTCGGGGTCGAAGCGGTCCCGGTCAAAGGACAGATTCTCAAATTCCCAGGCTTCCACCATGCGACCTACCCGGTCACGGTTGTACACCAGGGCGTAGCGGCGTTTCACCGCCTCCCGAGTGGTGTTCTTGGGTGGATCGAACCGGTCCTTGATGATCTTGAACACCACGTTGAACGACACCAGCGTGAAGACGGCCATGACCATCCCCGGCGTGCCCCGGGTACGGACGAACTTGTCGTGGGAGTGTTCGAGGTGTCGGTATAGGGAGCGGTAAAGACTGGTCTTGCCATGCTGAGGAAATCCGACCGCCGTGTAGAGCTCGGCCAGCGACTTCATGGGCAGCAGAGACTTCAGGAAGCCCACCAACTCCGACGGGTTGGGCCACTCCACGAAGAAGTACGACCGGGTGAAACTAAATAGGCGGCTGGCCTGAGACTCAGTAACCAGCACCGTGTCGACCCGCAGACCGTCGTCCTCGTGGAGGATAGGGAACACGATGGGAGTAATTCGGTTGAGTTGACGCAGGCGGCCCACCAGGTAGGCAGCCTTATTCCGGTAAAAGACAGGTCGCAGCATGTCGATTCCGTCGGCTTCCAGACTGTCCCACTCCTCGAGGAGGTAGGAGTCGATACGGGCTGCCACCTGACGAGAGTCGGCTTCCAGGTCGGCCCACGGGGCGCCGAAGTCGTAGGCCTCCAGAATCTCGCGGACCATGGCTGCCGTGTCCCGAACTCGGGTTGCCGTGGTGAACAGTTCGGCTCGCCCCTCGCCCCGGGGGACCGACGTGGCACCGAACCAGCGCAATTCCACATCGTTGTCCACCCCGATGGTGGTGAAGACCCTTCGGGTTACCGAGTTGAAGAAGGTCTCGGCCAGTACAAGGTCGGACCGCTGGGCCACCCGGCGCTTGTAGTGGGATCGAGCAGTCCGCCAGGCGCCGCGTCGGTCAGCTACCCCGTCGACTAGTGGTCGGACGCGGTCCACAGTCTCGAGGACGGTGGACCGGTGAAGGTCCAGACGCTGGCGCGAATCGTCCTCCTGCTCGGTCCACTCTCGTTCGGCGAAGTGGCGCTGGGCCCGTTTGGAGACCTTTCGGAACCCGGCGATGTAGTCCACGAAACCGGCCAGGATTGTGTCGGAGATCTGTCGTCCTGCCGCCTCGGAAGTAGGTTCGTCGGCCATCAGCCCAACCCCGTGGCCTCTGGTCCGGTGAACTCCTGCCAGGTGGGATCAGCGGCGGGCAGCGTGCCCCAGCCATCGTGGTTACGGGGCCAGTCGGCGGGCGGAAGACCCAGGGGGCTGGCCCCGACCTCAGCCCCGTAGA
>JAZADL010000110.1:0-7953 GCA_036123635.1 Actinomycetota bacterium | reverse complement strand
CCCTTCGCGGGATCCGCATAGTCGGACAAGTCATCGCCAAACACCACGTGGTCGGACACGGCAATGCGGTCCACTCCGGCCCGGTCGGCGGCCATCGCATGGTTCAGCAGGCGCTGCCAGCCGTCAGGTGCCTCAGCGGCGAAGTTCACCACCTGGATTGAAAGGTGGGGTTGGGGGATCACCGCCGGAATCGCCGCAGGGCGGCCCGTCGCCGCAGGCGTAGAACCTCGGCCCGTTCGACCGGAGTGACCTTTGACCAGCGGCCATCAAGGCGCGCAGTCAGATCGTCGAAGGAGAGCAGTTCTGCTGTCGGCACCGGTTGGAAGGTGGCTGGATTCCATCGAAAGGTAATGCAGCCTTGTGTAGCGCCAGTGGTATCTAACCAATTGGCGATTCCCGGGTCGCTGTGGGCGATGACGGTCCGGAACACGCCATCAGTGCCCACTAACGCCTGATGGCCATTGAGACTTGACTGCCGGTTCCACCAGTCCAGCGATTGGTACCAGACATCACCCAGTTGGACTGCCCAGTAGGTGCACTCCGGGATCTCTACCTCCAGAAGAAGGGCCTCACCCTCGGCAATGCGATACCAAGCCTGGCCGTATCCCTGATCAAGGCTGCCTCCCATAGAACTCGCGGCACCCTGAGCGCTTTGGACATGATCGAACGAGTTGACCTCGCCCCGGACCAGGTGTTGGCTCCCGAAGTCGGCCCAGAAGGCGGTCATATCAACCACCCGGTCGGCAGTAGGGCCAAGACGCGAAGTCAGGTCGATGGGCCCAAGACGGCTTAGTGCTGGACCTGGTTGCAGGCATTCCAGATGGAGGTCAGCCGGCTCCTCGCCCTCCCAGTCGTAGAAGAACTGACGGACCATCAACCTGCAACGCCGGGGTGGCAAGGCATGCCATACAGCGGAAGACGTGTTATCGGGACAGGGACCGGCACCGAAGAGGAGTTCGAAGGTGCCGGTCTCATCGGTTTGGAGATCGTCGCCGTTCACCGTAAGGAACTGCTCAATCTTCCCCTCCGAAAAATCAGTGGTCATTACAGAGAGACCTAGGTACCGAACCGTCCCAATGTTTCCCGATAACCGATAGGTCCGTGAAAGGTCGACAGTTGCGATCTGATAAAGGCCATCGGGGTTGTCCTGGCCATTCTTGAACGGGTGAAACCATGACAGTTCGGGATGTTCAGGATCACCTCCCTCAAGATCACGGGAGACGTCGCTGGCTAGACGACGGAGCAGAGCACGGATTCCCTCGGCCTGGTCGATGTCGTCTCCTGGCCGGCCGGGGTCCAGCACGAGGTCTGCACCATCCTTCAGGCGGTCACAGAAAGAGTTCCAAGCCGAACGAAGATCGACTTCTTCCATTAGTCCTCTCCGTGCCAGGTAGCGAAACTCCAGATGTTGCCTTCTGGGTCGGCCGCCGAAAATCCCCGCGCTCCGTACTCTTCATCTTGTAGACCCCGAACGATCTTGGCACCAGCACCTACGGCTCGATCGTGCAGGCCGTCCGGGTCGTCTGTCACTGCGAACACACTGGTTGGGCCTACAGGCAGATCCAGGCGATCGTGGTCGTCGTCACCGGTTACCGCATCCCCGAGCATCACACCGCCCCCACCCGGCCACCTCATTTCGGCATGGATAATCCCATTGCCTGCCGGCACGACGAAATGTTCGATGAAACCAAATGCCTCAATCAAGAAGTCGATGAGGGCCTTCGTGTCACGGCAGCGGATAGTCGGAAAGAGGCCCGGGTGCGACATAGCCGAATCCTATCGATCAGGTATTTGTGGGGCGATCAGTGCCGAGGTGGCCGCTACCGTTCCGCCATGGCCCGTCCCCGATGGCTCAACCGTTGGCGACGGTTGCAGGACCCAGAGCGAAGCCACACGGTTTTCGTGTTCTCTGGGGGCTCGGTTCGTGGGGCGGCCCAGGCAGGAATGCTACGGGTCCTGCTCCGTCGGGGAATTTTCCCGGACGAAGTGGTGGGGGTGTCGGCAGGAGCCCTCAACGGGGTGTTCCTAGCCCACGACCCGACCGTTGCCCAGGTAGACCTTCTAGAGAGCGTCTGGCGAGACGTAGCCGAAAAGGCCCCCATCCGAGGGAGCGTCATCCGCAATGTCGCCTCCATCATCCGGGGGCGACCCAGTTTTGACCCGGGAGAGAGGCTTCGGGCCGTCATCACCGAGCACATCCCGATGGAGGACCTGGCCAACGTTGCTGTGCCCTGTCACGTAGGCACAACCGACGCCTCGACAGGCCAGGTGGCCTGGTGGACCAGCGGAACGGTAGTTGATCTGTTATGCGCGACGACAGCGGTACCAGGGGTGCTGCCGGCCGTCGAACTGAGCGACGGCCAACGGCACATTGACGGTGGCGTGGTATCCAATATCCCGCTTCGCAAGGCAGTGTCCTTGGCCCCGACCCGCCTAGTGGTACTCGATGTGGCAGCGAAGTTCACGCCGGCCGAAAAGCAGACGGCACTGTCGCTGATGATGGTGGGAGTACGGGCCGCGGCGGCAGAGCTGACCCGTCAACAGTGGCTTGACGTCCCAACCGACCTAGAGGTAATCCACCTGGAGCTGCCCACCGTGGACGACGCCCCGGACTTTGAGTTCGATCTCGTTCCGGACCTCATCGAAGCGGGCGCTGAGGCCGCCGAACGAGCCTTCGACCAGATAGACGTTGTCGTCTGAGATCAGATGCCGCGTCGCCTCTGCCGTGTTTTGGACGGCCCGGCGGTGTCCGTGACCGTCGGAGTTTCGATATCTGGAACCGGAAGGTCGCCGTCCAGTACCTGACGGATATATGCCAGGTGCTCAGAGGTGCTGCCACAGCAGGCCCCGATGACGGAAATCCCAGCTTCTCGAAGGCGGTAGGCGTGGGCGGCCAATATCTCCGGAGTGGCGTCGTACTCCAGTACTGCGCCCCTCCAGACCGGAATACCGGCGTTTGCTTTCGAGACCACCGGGATATCACCGGCAGCGGCCCGGATAGCGGTCACTGCGGCTTCGGTATCGGCCAGGTTCGCACCACAGTTGGCGCCGATGCCGGCCACCCCGAGTTCAGCTAGGAAGGCTCCAGCCTCCTGGCCGGTGACACCCATCATGGTGCAGCCGGCAGTGTCGTAGCTGAGGGTGACCACGATGGGGAGGTCCGAGGCCTGACGAGCGCCGCGCACCCCTGCCTCCACCTCTGACAGAGCACTCATGGTTTCCAACCAGAGGATGTCGGCCCCGCCGGCGTCTAACCCGGCGGCCTGTTCGGCAAAGGCGTCCGCTGCGTCGTCAGCACCCAGGTCACCCAGAGGTTGGAGCAACTCACCGGTTGGGCCCATGGAGCCGCCGACCAGGACCGGTCGGTCGGCCTCGTCGGCTATTCCACGGGCATTGGCAGCCGCCGCAAAGTTCAGTTCGTGGACTCGATCTTGCAGTCCATGAAGTTTCAACCGGTGTCGGTTTCCACCAAACGAGTTGGAAAGAATGATGTCGGATCCAGCCGACACGTAGGAACGGTGGATGTCCCGGATGCGGTCCGGATAATCCACGTTCCAGATCTCGGGTGGGTCTCCGGCGGCCAGGCCGGTCGCGAAGAGTTGGGTTCCCATGGCACCGTCGGCTACCAAGACGCCCCGGGCCTCGAGGAGTTCCTCCCAGCGGCTCATGCACCGAACCTACCTCCGGAGCAGTTCAGGACCCCCGATTCGACAACTCGACTACAACCCTTGCCGTGGGGCCACCGTGGCGCGACAATTGGACCAGTTGACCAACTGGGCGTGCGAGTCCGACGGAAACCCGGGCGACGCCATAGGGAGCTGGTCGGCTCGGGACACCCCCGGGATGCACCCGCCTCAAGTTGGAGGCGGGTGTTCCGCGTGGGGCAGCCCTGAGTCCCGAGGGTCCGTCACGGCGTACGCTTTCGCCGTGCTGCACGGTCTCCCCACCCTGATAGTCGCTCGATGAGCGTCGCTGTGGTGCCCGACCGGCTACAAGCCGAGTTAAAGGCCCGAGGGTCGCGCCTCCGCCCCCCCGAAGTGGTGATGCGGCCCGAGATGCTTGGGGCGGCGCGTCTTACCCGGTACAGCTTTAGTCGGACCATGTTGCGACGGGCGGTCGCCGGAGGTTGGACGGCCTGTCGTGCCGGCCAGGACCTGGACGCCGAGGCTCGGGGCGAGTCCGTGTACACGGTTGAAGCCGATGGCCATCGGTTCAGTTTCGTGGCCTTCACCACGACCATTGACGAGTCAGCCCACACCGACCGGGTTATTGCTGAACGGTGGGAAGTGGCCGGGGTCCTCGTAGAAGGCGAGGTGACAGAGGAACTGATGGCCACGCTGAGGGTTCAGGTGCCAGAACAGGAGCGGGGACGCTTGGACCCCCGGGTGCTGTGCCTGACCCGAGGAAACCGCAGCGTTCGGTTCTTCGGCTACCTGGTTGACGCCCTGGCCGCCGGCCAGCAGCCCGACCCGGACCTGGTAGGCGACGCCGGCTACATCCTCCGGAGCACCGCTTTTTACGCCAACGGAAAGTTCGGCATGCGGTCCTTCGCCGGCTATCCAACTGACCATCCCCTCGGACCTCCCTACCGGGCCCAGTTCGTGGCCGCCTGGCTGTTTCGAGAACTCGGCTACGACATGGTCGAGCACTGTGCCCGAATCAAGGGCGGGGAGACGTCAGTGTCCTTTGACGAGGAGTGGCGACGGTTTTTCGGCCTCGGCAACGCCACCGGACTGGGCCTCGTGCCGTACGCCTTCAAGCACCCCCGAGTGCTAGATGCCTGGGTGGGAGTCCGGGAGGTCGCCCTGGCCGACCAGCGAGACCTACCGGGCGATCCCACTTCCATGGAACGGCTGACGGCTTGGATCGCTCGGGCCCGACGACATTTCTCCACCGGGGGCGACGAAGACTGCCACCCCTTCCTTAATGCCCGGTCTCTCGTTCCAGTTCTAGACCGGATCGCCTCGGCGTGGGAGGACGCCTCGACCAGTGACCTCCCGTTTGACGCCCTCTACCGCTGGGCGGAGGTCGACGGCCCAGAGACGGCCGAGATGGTCGTGTCGCTGCTCCTAGAACTCCACGAGGCCGACGACGCCCTGGTCGATGAGATGTTCGTCGTCGAAGAACGTGCCGCCGCTGATCCGGCGATGACAGTTGGCGAGGCCCGTCGACTGCTCGACGAGAGGTTCGACTGGCTAGCCGACCTGGGCCTCGACGGGATCGAGGCCGACACATTCTGGTGGGTGGTTAGCGACAACACGGAGGAACCCCGGCGGGCCCTTCGGTCGCTTTTAGCCCCGGAGCACCGCGACGTGGCTATCGACACAGCCCTAAGGCTTTGGCGCCTGCGGGCCGACATGGTTGCGGAAGATAGCGACACCCCGATTCACCGATTTCTCGCCGAACGGCCCGAACATCGCCTGGCTGTCGAACGCCTCCACGCCAGCGACCGCCGCTACGGCGAGCCAAGGGACAATGCGTGTGCGGCCGGCTACCTCCCGCTGCAGATCCAGCGATTTCAGCTGGCCATGTATGGCATGGACAACTACAAACCGAAGTCCACCGACTGGTTGCGGGTAACCCTCTTCCAGGGGGCGCCGCGGCTAGACGACCTGGGCCCTGACGTCACCGACGACTGGGTCCTCCCACCGCGACCGGGGAGCCCCGCATGATCATCGACGGTTTACAGATCAACGACTGGTCCCGGGAGGTGATCACCGAGGTCCGGTCAGGTGGCGTAGATGCCGTACACGCCACGGTCGGTGTATGGGAAGACCTTGCCGGGACCATGACCCGGATCGGAGCCTTTCGACACCTGTGTCGCCACAATGCCGACGTCATCCGGATCGTCCAGTCGGTGGATGAGATCCACACTGCAGTGGCCGACGACGTGCTGGCCGTAGTCCTGGGATTTCAAAACTCGTCGATGCTGGGTGATGACCCGGAGATGGCCGGAATTTTTGCCGACGTCGGGGTACGAGTCATCCAGCTGACCTACAACATTGCCAACCATCTGGGTTCTAGCTGCTGGGAGCCGCACGACGGTGGCCTGACCCGAGCCGGGCACCGGATGGTCGCCGCCCTGAACGACGCCGGTGTTCTGGTCGATATCTCGCACGTAGGCAATGTCACCGGTCGGGATGCCGTGGACGCCTCGGCTCACCCCATCGCCATCACCCACGGCAACCCGGTCTCGTTCTGCGACTCGCCGCGGAACAAACCCGACGAACTGGTCGCCGCGGTGGCCGAACGGGGTGGTGTCATCGGTTGCACCCTCTATCCGCTGTTCATGGGTGGAGCAGACGTCACCCGTGCCGAGTACTGCTCGATGGTCGCCCAACTGGCTGACCAGATCGGCGTGGAGCACGTGGGTATCGGTTCAGATGCTGTTCTGGGTTGGAATCCGGACGCCTTGGGTTGGATGCGTAACGGTCGCTGGGATCGGGCGACGGCCCCGACCGAAGCGCCGAAGTTCCCGCCGTGGCCAACGTGGTTCGACGGCCCGAAGGATTTCGGCAACCTGTCGGAGGGGCTAGACGAGGCGGGGTTCACCACGGACGAACGGGATCTGGTGTTGGGCGGCAACTGGCTACGCCTGTTCGGCCAGGTTTTCCCAGCCTGAGGGCAGTGGTCGTGGCGGGTTCAGTGCTAGTCGCGCCCCGTGAGGTCCACGATCTGGTGTTTCGCTGCGCCAGGGTGGCCGGCTGCGACGCCGGTGGCGCTGACCGGACGGCCCGGAACGTGACAGTGGCCGAGGTCCAGTTCGGGGGAGCGCTAGCGGCGGTCGTTGACGCGTTGAACTCCGAGGCGTTTACCTCCACGTGGGCCATGGCAGCCGACGCCCTTGTTTCAGCCGAAGTCAACGCCCGTCACCACGGGTCAGCCACGGCCACCTTCGACCCGCCAGTGCCGCTGGCCGCCCTGGCAGCAGCCGTCGCCGAGGCGACGGCCCGTGGCGTCGTCGTGTCAGGTATTCCTAGTGAGGCCACCGGAGGGTCAGAGATTGCCACCTTGGACCTAGCGCCGGGACAGGTGGAACCCGCGGCCGATCCAGGAACCAACGCCTACCGCGACGGCCTGCCAGTGGACAGGGGAGCGTTTGACGCTCTGGTCGAGGCAGCAGCGGCGTTCCTCGTTGCCGAGGAGACCCTCGACGCCCTTGAGGGCTGACAGTCGCCCTCAGTCGCCAGCCAACTCCGTTGCGAGAGTCCAGACGGAATCTTCCACGTCTACTGGGTCGGTAGGACGCCGACCGGCTCCGGGAAGGCGTGCACCCTCCTGAACGGTGATGCTCTCAGCCAAGGCTGCCAACCGATCGTGGAACGTTCGGCCGCTATACGAGTCAGGATCGACCACCACATAGAACTGGCCAAGATCGTGAGGTGCACCCTCAGGGGACTTGAGCGGTGGTACGTCAACGCTCAGGCGGCAACCGGTCAAGGCGCTGGCTAGCACCTCGACCAGCAGACCGATCCCATAGCCCTTGTATCCACCGGCCGACACCAGCGAGCCGGCCAAAGCGGCTTGGGGATCGGTGGTTGGGTGGCCATCGGCGTCGACGGCCCAGCCGAGTGGGATTTCTTCGCCAGCCGCAGCGGCCATAGTGATTTTACCCAAGGCCACGGCACTGGTGGAGAAGTCGAACTGGAAGGCAACCCCGCCCTCGCCGTCGGGGACAGCCACGGCGATCGGGTTGGTACCCAGCACCGGGACCGAGCCGCCGGGCGGGGACACCCGAGGCGTGGCGTTGGTGGCGCCAATGGCCAGCAGCCCCTCAGCGGCGAACTGCTCGGTGAAGAAGCCAAGCGATGTACAAGTATGGGTGTGCTCCACCGAGACGCCGCAGATGCCGTTGGCCCGAGTGGCTTTCACGGCAGTCGGAAAGCCCGCGGCGAAAGCACTCTGGGCGAAGCCGAGCCGGCCGTCAATACGCACGGCCCCTGGTCGGGTCAC
>JAZADL010000109.1:0-3086 GCA_036123635.1 Actinomycetota bacterium | reverse complement strand
ACGACGGTGCCGATGCCCTGGGAGGTGCCGGTGGCCTCATCGGCCTCGGTGTCGGCGGGGGACTCGACGCTGCCGTGGCCAGGTGGGGTGCGGTCCTGATCCTCGTCGGCATTGTGCTCGTGGGGCTGGCGGTCGTCACCCGCACCACCGCACGCCAGGCGGCTGTCGGCACGGTGAAGGGCCTCCGACCGGTCGGCCGGGCAGTCGGCGACGCCTTCAGGAGCCTCCTGACCCCACCGGGCGACCCCGATGTACCGGTGCTGAGCGTTCCCGAGACGGCGCCGCCCGTTCCGGAGCTCGCCACCGAACCAGAGTCGACGTCCACCGGGATGGCCGCCGAAGAGGCGACGGACCCGAAGCGCCGCAGGAAGAAGCGGACGGCCCCGGTCGGCATCGAACAGACGGGCGAGCAACTCACGATCGAACTCGGCCCGGCCACGGCCGGTTCCCCATGGAAGCTCCCGACCACCAGGGGCCTGGCCCGCAGGGCGACCCACGACGTCGACGCCAAGGCAGTCGAGGAGCGGGGCCATCGCCTCCAGGAAGCGTTGGCTGCCCACGGGGTTGAGACCCGCCTGGTCGAGATGACCGTAGGCCCGACCGTTACCCGCTACGCCCTCCAGCTAGGCGAGGGGGTCAAGGTCTCGAGAGTTACCAGCCTCAACAAGGACATCGCCTACTCGCTGGCCGCCGCCGACGTCCGGATCCTCGCCCCCATACCAGGCCAGCAGGCCATCGGCATCGAGGTCCCCAACGAGGACCGCGAAGTGGTGGCCCTGGGCGACATCCTCGCCTCACCCGAAGCGACCAAGGCCCGACATCCGCTAGAAGCGGCCATCGGTCGCGACATCAGCGGGCGCTCGGTGATGCTGAACCTGGCCACCATGCCCCATCTCTTGATCGCTGGGGCTACGGGGGCCGGTAAGTCATCGTGCATCAACTCGTTCATCACTTCGATCCTGATGCGCTCTACGCCCGACCAGGTTCGGATGATCCTCGTCGATCCCAAGCGGGTCGAGATGGGCCAATACGAGGGTGTGCCGCACCTGCTAACTGCCCCAGTGACCGACCCCAAGAAGGCGGCCAACGCCCTGCACTGGGCGGTTCGGGAGATGGAGCGCCGCTACGACCTCCTGTCCACCTGCGGTTTTCGGGATATCAGCGGCTACAACGCGGCATTCGACCGGGGTGATCTACGGGCACCGCTGGGCCTGGCCGACGAGGACGGCGAGTCGGTTTCGTACCAGCGGCTGCCGTTCATCCTTGTGGTGGTCGACGAACTCTCCGACCTCATGATGGTGGCCGCCCGTGACGTGGAGGACTCCATCTGCCGCCTGGCCCAGATGGCCAGGGCCGTGGGCATCCACTTGGTGGTGGCTACCCAGCGTCCGTCGGTCAACGTCATCACCGGCGTCATCAAGGCCAACATCCCGGCTCGCCTGGCCTTCGCTGTATCCAGCCTGGCTGACAGCCGGGTCATCCTCGACCAGCAGGGTGCCGAACGCCTGGTGGGGCGGGGCGACATGCTTCTACTCGGACCAAGTTCCAGCGTGGCCCAGCGCATCCAGGGTGCTTGGGTAGACGAGCACGAGGTCCGCCAGGTCGTGGAGTTCTGGACGATCCAAGCCCGGACGGCAGCCGACGCCGAGGAGGTCGAGGCCCACGATCTGACGGCTCCGGTTGACAAACTCTCCGGCGCCCGGACGGTGCTCGACATCACCGAGGACTCGACCCGACCGACCGCTGCCGACACCTCGGACGATGACGAACTGTTCGACGAGGCCCGGCGGCTGGTGGTGTCCAGCCAGTTGGGCTCCACCTCGATGCTGCAGCGGAAACTGAGGGTGGGTTTCGCCCGGGCGGGCCGACTGATGGACCTACTGGAGGAGGCCGGGGTGGTGGGCCCGTCAACTGGTTCCAAGGCCCGCGAGGTGCTCGTCGTGGCCGACGGGCTCGAGAACCTCACCGAACAGGGCCCCTAGGCCACCGGTCGGCGGCCGGTAGCGTCGAGTCGTGGTCTCCAACATCCTGCTGCTTGCGCTCGGCGTGGCCGGGCTGACGGTTGCCGCCGATCGCTTCGTGGTCGGGGCGGCGCAGGTGGCGGCTCGGTTGCGGGTCTCGACGGTGGTGACCGGCGCCCTCATCATCGGCTTCGGCACGAGCGCCCCCGAGTTGGTCGTCTCGACCCTGGCGGTGCTGACCGAGGGGGCCGAGGGCACGGCGCTGGCCATGGGCAACATCGTCGGTTCAAACGTTGCCAACCTGACGCTGGTTCTGGCCGTCCCGGCGCTGGTCTTCGGAAACGTGGATATCGAGACGGGGGTCAAGCGCCAGGCGGCGCTCTCGGCCTCCGGGGTCACGGTCTTCGCTGCCTTGCTCTTCTTCGTGGAGCCGTCGGCCTGGTGGGGAGTGGTGCTGCTGATCCTTACGTTGGTCGCCCTGCGGGCCGTCCTCTGGCTCGGCGACCGGTTCGGTGGCGTACCGCCGCCAGACATCACCGAGGGAGTGAGTCCGTGGACCCGGACAGCGATTGGGCTGGTCGGGACCGTCGGCTTCGCCTACCTCGTAGTCCGGTCGGCGACCTCGATTGCCAACGACCTGGGCTGGACCGGGGGTTTCGTGGGATTCGCGCTCGTGGCGGTAGGTACGTCGCTGCCCGAACTCGTTACGGCGCTGGCCGCCGCCCGAAGGGGCGAGTCGGGGCTGATCCTCGGCAACCTGCTGGGCTCCAACCTCTTTAACGGCCTCATGGTCGGGGCGGCGGTGTTCCTTGCCAACGGTGCGACTCCGTACGACAAGGTGTCAGGACTGCCAGATGAACCACTACTCGTCATGGTTGCCGTGTCATGGGGAGTCATCTGGTTCATGAGGACCGGCCGGCGGATCGACCGGCGAGAGGCAGCATTTCTGATCGTCGCCTATGCCGGCCTCCTCGGCTGGTTGGCCACCAACTCCGCCATGGCCTGAGCGCCGGGCCGGGCGGCCGGGTGTCGAGCCCGTAGCCTGAACCGATGATGGGAGCCGGCACCTACCACCTCGTCACGCTGGGCTGTCCGAAGAACCAGGTGGACTCGGACAAGCTTGAG
>JAZADL010000108.1:0-2713 GCA_036123635.1 Actinomycetota bacterium | reverse complement strand
GAGCACCTGGTGGCCTCTAGCCCTCGCCGACCACCGTCACCGGTGCCGCCCGACACCCACTTCGTGGATCAGGTGGCCTCTCTGGCCTTTTTGGCCGCCCACACCCAGACACTCCGGCTTGGGACCGGCATTGTGATTCTCCCGCAGCGCAACCCGGTAGTCCTGGCCAAGGAACTGGCCTCTGTGGATGTCCTGTCCGGGGGACGCCTCGAGGCCGGGTTCGGCGTGGGCTATGTCCCGGACGAGTTCGACGCTGTAGGTGTGCCGTTCTCCGAGCGGGGTGCCCGAACCACCGAGTACATCAATGCCCTGCGAGCTCTCTGGCGCGGCGACCTGTCGTTCTCTGGGCGCTTTACCTCGTGGGAGGGTGTCGAGGCTCACCCTCGTCCCGTATCTCCATCGGGTCCGCCAATCCACGTCGGCGGCAACTCGCCTGCCACATATCGAAGGGCTGTGCTCCAGGCTGATGGCTGGTACGGCTTCGCGACAACTCTGGCCTCTACTGCCAATGCTCTGGAGGCCATCCGACAGAACCTCGAGGCATTGGACCGGCCTGCTGACCGGGCCAGGATCCAGGTGAGTGTCACCCCGTCGGAGCCGGTGGACCGAGACCTAGTCCGTCGCTACGAGGACCTGGGCGTCGATCGCCTGATCTTGGTGCGCGACTTCCGGGATACGGCCGGGGGGTCCCACCCGGAGCGGGCGACTGCCGTTCTGTCCTTTCTCGCCGACACCCCCATCACCCTCGGCCTCGACTAACTAGGTGGCTGCCAGCTCCGTTTCCCACCACTGCCTGGGTCAGCTATCACTAGGACCAAGGCCGGGGTTCAGGTGATCACCTAACCCTTAGTTCCGCTTGGCTGGCCCAGCCGGTCTGCCTCAGCGCCGACGGTCGTGGACTCACCGTGGCCGGTGTGAACCTCAGTGTTCGGGTCCAGCACGAAGAGCCGAGACCGGATGCTGTCGACCAGAGTCCCTAGGTCGGAGAACGAGCGCCCGGTTGCTCCGGGACCACCGTTGAACAAGGTGTCGCCGGAGAACACCACGCCGAGAGTCGGGACGTGAATGCAGCATCCTCCGGGCGAGTGGCCTGGAGTGTGGAAGATGGTCAGTTCGTCCCCGGCCACATCAATCGACAGGCCGTCCTGGAGAGGGTCGTCGATCCGACGGTCAGGGTGCACCACGTCCCACAGCATCCCGTCGTCTGGGTGCAACCAGATCGGGGCGTTAACGGCGTCGGCCAGTTCCACAGCGGCGTTGATGTGGTCGTTGTGACCGTGGGTGCACAGCACCCCGAGAGTCCGTCGACCGGCTACCGCTTCGGCGATCGGCTGGTGGTCATGGGCGGCGTCTATTACCACCACTTCGGAGTCGTCGCCCACCAACCAGACATTGTTGTCGACCTCGAAGTCCTCGCCGTCCAGTGAGAAGATCCCACTGGTCACTACGCGCTGGATCCGAAGCCCCATCTCGTCGCCCTTACAGCACGACCACGGAGCGCAGAACCTCGCCACGTTCCATGGCGTGGAAGGCCTCCTCAACCTCGTCCAAGGAAATGGTTTCGGAGACGAATCGGTCTAGGTCCAGGCGGCCCTGTAGGTACAGGTCGATAAGCATTGGGAAGTCCCGGCTGGGCAGGCAGTCGCCGTACCACGATGACTTGAGCGTGCCGCCACGACCAAAGACTTCGATCATCGGCAACTCAATCTTCATTTCCGGGTTGGGCACCCCGACCAGAACTACCGTTCCAGCCAGATCACGCGAGTAGAAAGCTTGCTCGTAGGTAGCAGGAAGACCGACAGCCTCGATGGCTACGTCCACCCCGTTGCCTCCGGTCAGACCGCGTATGGCTTCGATCGGATCCTCGCTGGTGGAGTTCACGGTGTGGGTGGCCCCGAAATTGTGGGCGATCTCAAGTTTCCGGTCGTCAATGTCTACAGCGATGATCGTGTGTGCTCCGGCTAGGCGAGAACCGGCAATGGCCGCGTCACCTACGCCGCCGCAGCCGAATACGGCGACTGAGTCGCCGCGGCTCACGCCTCCGGTGTTCATGGCCGCTCCCAGTCCAGCCATGACACCGCAGCCGATCAATCCAGCTACCTCAGGACTTGCCGCGGAGTCCACTTTGGTGGCCTGGCCGGCGGCCACCAGGGTCTTCTCGGCAAAGGCTCCGATGCCCAACGCCGGAGAGAGTTCCACTCCGTCCAGGGTCATCTTCTGTGTGGCGTTGTGGGTGGCGAAGCAATACCAGGGTCGTCCCCGTAGGCAGGAACGGCACTGGCCGCAAACGGCACGCCAGTTCAGGATCACAAAGTCGCCGACAGCCACGTTGGTGACACCGGTACCGATCTCTTCAACGATCCCGGCCGCTTCGTGCCCGAGGAGGAACGGAAAGTCGTCGTTGATGGCACCTTCCCGGTAGTGGAGGTCGGTGTGGCAGACCCCACAGGCCTGCACGGTCACCAGGACCTCTCCTGGTCCGGGGTCGGGGACCTCGATGATCTCTACGGTGACCGGTTCTCCCTTAGAGCGTGCCACTACGGCCCGGACGCTGTGCGGCATGACTTCCCCCTGTGTAGGCCGAACGGCCCGAATACGGACCGAGAACAGCCAGAAACTAACAGGCCACCGTTCAGCCCTCTTCGAACTGAGACCGGTCAGCGACCCCGGTGACGGTCGGCGAGGACAGAGGCCAGCCCGGTGAAGCCGGCTA
>JAZADL010000107.1:0-5784 GCA_036123635.1 Actinomycetota bacterium | reverse complement strand
TCAGGAGATGAGGCCGAGTTGACGCTTGCGCTTGTCGGCCCATTCTGAGATCAGCACGTCAGATGCCATGCCTATACAGGCCACGGCAATGCCGGCGACGATGGCCCGGCCACTGTCGATGTTGGGCTGGGCCTCGATGAGTTCCCGGGCCAGTCCCGTGGTCTTGATGAGTCCGGCGATCATCACCATGAAAAGACCGAACATGATTGTCTGGTTGACGCCGAGCATGATTTCCGGCACGGCCATCGGCAATTTCACCTTCCAGAGGGTCTGCCGTCGGGTGCAGCCGGCCATTGTGGACGCCTCGACCAGTGGCGCTGGCACGTTCTGGATGCCGAAGATCGTGTACCGGATGGCCGGTACGGATGCGGAGAGGACCACGGCGACGATGATCGCCGTTTCGGAGACATCGAAGAACATGATGGCCGGAAATAGGTAGACGAACGACGGGAAGGTCTGGAAGAAGTCGAGGACCACTTGTACTGCCGTGTTGCGTCGCGCGGTAGTTGCCGCCCAGATCCCGAATGGAACGCCGAAGACGATTGCCAGCAACACGGCAAAGGTCAACTGGTAGAAGTTCCACATGGCCTGCCACCAGAACCCGGCGAGGGAGATAAAGGCGACCATGCCTGCGGCCATCAGGGCGGGTCGGAGACCGTTGATGAGGTATCCAACTACACCGAATAGTAGGACGAGGCCTATCCAGGGAACGGTGAGATAAGCGTCGCGCATGGGCAACAGGAGCCAGGACTCGAGGAAATCCCGGAAGGCGATGGTGATGTCGCGGAGGTTGACGGTGAAGGAGTCGTCGATGGTTCGGAGGGTCACCCAGCCGAGCGTCACGATCACCGTCATGGCCGCCGTCCAGGTGAAGAGCAGCGCATGTAGGTCTTGGGAGGCCGCTCCAGCGTCAGCGGGGCCGTCCTCGGAGGCTCGGGCCAGCAGCCTGGTGCGCATCCATGAGCCATACGCCAAGGCGGCGACGCCGGCCGCCACGAAGACGTAGATCCACGGCTTTGTAGACAGGTGCAGGAAGTCGAACAAATCGACGGACCATCCCACCACGGTCACGGCGGCCGCACCGATGAGCCAGCGGTAGCGTCGGGTGTCCCAGGCCCTCCATCCGGCGACTGCGATGGCAGCCAGGAAGAGCACCAACCACCGGCCACCGGACAGGTGCCACCACGACACGTCGCTCTTTCCATTGTCCACGAGGAATTCCCAAAAGGCCTCATGGCCCCACATCCACGAGTTGGGGACGCGGAAGGCGGCATCCCAGGCCTGAGCCAGGAGGAGGCCGCTCGCCACCACGGCCCCTGTGGCCAGGAGGTAGGGGTGGCGTTTCCAGAAGGGTACGTCCGGTGCGTGGCGAGTCGGTTGGAGTCGACCCAGCGCCTGGCTGAGGCGATCCAGGGTGATGGCCATGACGACAATGGCGATCCCGATCTCCGTTCCGGCGCCGATGTTTAGTCCCGTAAGGCGGAATAGGAGGTCCTGTCCTAGGCCGGCGGTGCCGACGAAGGACGCGATAACCACCATGGCCAGGCATTCCATTACCACCTGGTTGATGCCAACCAGGAGGGCGTGGCGGGCGGCGGGTAGCTCTACCTTCCACAACATCTGCCGCCGCGTGCAGCCGCCCATGATCCCTGCCTCGACCACTTCCTTTGAGATCCCCTGGATACCGAGGATCGTCACGCGTGCCATAGGTGGGATGGCGTAGGCGATCGTGGCGATGACACCAGCCTTGTGCGAGAGGCCAATGAAGACGCCGATCGGGATAAGGAAGGTGAAGTGCGGGAAGGCCTGGGTGAGGTTCATGATCGGGATCAGGAACTGTTCGACCCGACGTCGCTTGGCGGCCACCAGGCCGATGAGAGCTCCAAGCAGGGCGGCAATCGGAACAGCCACCAGGACCGCAGACAGCGTGATCATTGTCTTGTCCCATCGGGTCTCCGCCCCAGCCTGCTCCGCGGGCTCGCCAATGAAGGCGGCGTAGAGAATGAACCCGACCGACAGGAGGGTGAGGCGCCAGCCACCCAACTTCCAGCCGACGACACCGAAGAGGCCGGCGATCACGACCCACGGCAGGGCCGGGATATGCCACGGCTCGTAGAGGCTCACCACGGCCATCCAGCCCAACAGGAGGGTCGTCACGGCTAGGGCGGTGCTCCGGCGTTGCCAGGCCAGCCAGCCCGCGCCACCGACGAGGAGGGCGAAGATGAACAGCCACGGCATATCGGGAAGGTGCCACGGCCCGTAGCCGCTGATGAGAAGCCCTTCGGTGACGTCTAGGGGGAACTCCAGCCATCGTGCGACCTGGCGGAAGAAGGCCTTGACGTTAAAGGACTCCTCGTTGGTCTGCAGGGCCAACCACCCGATGGCGGCGATGGCCGTGGTCGCCGCCGTCCGTTCGAACGTCCGATTCCGCAGAGTCCAAATTACCGAGGCGATGCCGACCACCAGGAAGACGTAGACCCACGGTGTCGTGGGAATGTGTAGGAAGTCCAACAGGTCAACCGACCAGCCCACCCATGCCACGGCGACGGTGCCAACCAGCCATCGATTGCTACGGGTACGCCAGGCCGTCCAGCCGACTGCCCCGAGGCAGGCCAGAAGGAGCAACAGCCACGGCCCCTTGGATAGGTGCCAAGCCACGGTGAACTGAAAGAACTCCTTGTAGCGGAGATGGTCGAACCAGGTGTTCACCCACCCCGTGGCCCCGTAACTGACGTTGGCGAAGCCGTCCCGGCCCGCAAAGTTGAACCAGTCGACGGTCCAGGTTCGCGGAACCCGGTACAGCCATTCAAGCGCCGCGGACTCCCCTTCGTACTTCCCGGTTCGAGTGATGTGGTGTGACCCGAGCCTCCACCAGGCGAACCACAGGATCAGGAACGGGCCGAAGGCCATCGCCGCCTTCTGGCGCCTAGAGAGTTGCTTCGCTGGTCCGTCGGCCGAAGCAGCGTCGGAGGTGTCGAGGGGTTCGGACGTGGTCGGATTCGTCATGGCCTGGTGATCACTCGGACTCGAAGAGTGCTTCGTTCACCTGCGCAGCGGTGATCGAGCCAATAACCTCGCCGTCTTCGACCACCCTCAGCGGGACCGTGGAACTGAGGATCTGACTGGCCACCGATGCCACGAACACGCTTCCGTCGACCTCGCCCTCGGCATCATCCGAGGTTGGGCCCATCAGGGTGTGGACCCGGAGCAACTTGGCCCGAGAGACGTTCTTGGTAAACGCCGCGACGTAGTCCGAACCCGGGTTGGTGATCAGTTCCTCGGCGGTGCCCAACTGGTCGATCACCCCGTCGCGCATGATGGCGATCCGATCAGCGAGACGGATGGCTTCATCGAAGTCGTGCGTGATGAAGATGATCGTCTTCTGCAACGTCGACTGGAGTCGGAGGAACTCATCCTGCATGTCGCGTCGAATGAGGGCGTCGAGGGCGGAGAACGGTTCGTCGAGGAACCAGACGTCGGGCTCAACAGCCAGTGAGCGACCGATACCGACACGCTGCTGTTGTCCACCGGAGAGTTCCCTGGGGTAGTAGTCACCCCGTCCGTGCAGCCCGACAAGTTCGATGATTTCGAGGGCCCGATCGTTCCGAGTGGTCACGTCGACACCCTGGACCTCGAGCGGAAAGGCGACGTTTTCGAGCACCGTGCGGTGCGGGAACAGCGCGAAGTGCTGGAACACCATGCCCATCTTGTGCCGGCGAAGTTCGACCAGCTCTCGCTCGGAGGCGGCACGCAGGTCCTCACCGTCGAAGTCGATCTCGCCGGCGGTCGGCTCGATGAGGCGAGACATACAGCGGACGAGGGTCGACTTCCCCGAACCGCTAAGACCCATCAGCACAACGATCTCGCCCTCGTGGACCTCCAGGGAGGCGTCGCGGACGGCGGGGATGTAGCCGGCCTCCTTGATGGCTTCGGTGGATGGGTTGCCACCGTGGGTTGCGAGGAACTTCTCGGGGTCGGGTCCGTACAGCTTCCAGACGTTCCTGCAGGCGATCTTGGGCTGATTCATCGGTTCGGCCTCGAGTGGGGGAGCGAGTCCCCCGTTAGTGACTTGGTGGGTTGCGATTCTCTCGACCCTGTTGCCGGCCAGTCCGCCGTTAAGCGGGCAGAGGACGGCATCGGGCCGGCCGCCGAGGGGGTGGGCCCCGGCGACCGGCCCGACACTACGACACCGTCAAGTGCGGTGCTCTATGGCGTGGGTTAGCCAACCCAGGCGTTCACCCGATCTGTGTTGTCGGCCAGCCACTTCGCAGCGGCATCCTCAGGCTCCATGCCGTCGATGTCGACGTACATGGCCAACTGGGCGATGTCCAAGTTGGTGAAGTTCATCCTCTGAACCACCGCGTAGGCGTTCGGCCACTTGTCCGGGAAGCCGGACCACACGCCGAGCTTGAGGTACCCGTCCTTCGGGTTCCCGCAGTCATGCGTGGTCTCCGGGTTGATTCCCCACTCCGGGTCGGTCTTGCAACCATCGCCGTACTCGGGGAACTCGATGAACTTGCCGTCGTACATGGCCTCGATGAAGTTCGGGGTCCAGTTGAACAACACGATCGGCTCCTGGTTCGCGCTCGCAGCCTCCAAGGCCGCCCACAACGCACCAGCCGTGCCGGCGTTCTCGACAATGAAGTCCATCCCGAGACCCTCAACACGCTCCTGATCGCCCTTCAACCAGTCCACCGGACCACCCAAGAAGCGGCCCTTGCCGCCCGAATCGGGCGTAGCGAACATCGCGGCACAAGCGTTCAACGCCTCCCAATCCGGCAGACCCGGACACACATCCTCGATGTAAGACGGGTACCACCACTCCTCACGAGTCTTCGCATCGTGAGTAGCCGCATCGATCACACAACCTGCGTCCACCTGCTCCATGAAGGCCACACCAAAGGCGCCTTCCCAGACCTCGTGAACCAGATCCATGTCGCCTTCACACATCGACGTGTACACCAGCGTCGAATCCGCTGAGATGTACTCCACCGAGTTGCCCGTCGACTCCAACATCGCACCAACGGCGTAAACGCCAGCGATCTGGGACGACCAGTTGTGAATCGGCAACTTGATCGGATCAGACGAATCCGCAGCAGCAGCCTCTTCAGCAGCCGGTGCAGCCGTAGTAGCCGCCGGCGCAGCCGTAGTAGCCGCCGGAGCCGCCGTCGTAGCGGTGCTCTGACCACCAGACGCGGCATCGTCATCCGACCCGCAGGCCGAGGCCACCATCGCCAGAGCGGCGAAGATGACAATGAGTCGCTTCAACATGAAGACGTTTCCCCTCTGTATGAATCGGAGAAGCGAACTGCTCCCCCCGTTAAATGGCCCCATGAACCCGAGATCGGATCCCAGCAAATAGGGCCTCTGCCCAGATTAGTGACAGCAGACGCAGTCTTCAAGAAGTAACTAGTCAGTTAATAAGAAAAAGTATGAAGTTGGCGGGAGCCAGGACTTAGTGGGAAGCCAGGATCTAGTAGTAGGCGTCTCCCCCATCAAGCGAGATGGTCCCACCACTGAAGCCAGCACCCTCATCAGAGGCTAGATGGACCGCGAATGCTGCAACTTCACCCACAGTGACCGGACGCTGAAGAGCGGTATGCGCCGTGTAGAAGGAAACCAATTCGTCGACGCCGCCTAATCCCTGAGCGCGTCCAGCCCGCTCGTGGACCATATCTGTCACCACGATCCCTGGGCAGATGGCATTGACAGTGATCCCTTCTACCCCAACTTCTCGAGCTACCGACTTGACGAACCCGTTGATCGCATGCTTGTTCGCCGCAT
>JAZADL010000106.1:0-5017 GCA_036123635.1 Actinomycetota bacterium | reverse complement strand
TCACAAGGAGCTCCCTCCTCCGCACGGCGACGGCCTGGATCCGCTCGGCTAACCGCTCCCCCACCACCTCGGGCCACCGCTCGACCAGCATGGTCATGCTGTCGATCTCCGGGGAACCCAGCCCGGCTAGGAGTTTTTCCAGACTGGCCCGAATGGGGACCGGGCCACGATCTGGACTCATCCCAGGGTCCCGTCGGACAGGCGCAGCACTGTCCCGGGGGCTACCCCGGCAGGTACCGCACTGGCCGTGGTCAGGATGGCTTGGGTGGTTGGGAGAAGGTCCACCAGGGCCCGTGACCGATCGTCGTCCAATTCCGAGAACACGTCGTCCAGAAGGACTACCGGATCGGTCTCTGTTCGGTCGACCACGATCCGGTGACCGGCCAGCCGGAGGGCCAGGGCCACCGACCGCTGCTCCCCCTGAGAGGCATGAGTCCGTGCCGGAAGGTCGTCTACCTCAATACGAACCTCGTCTCGGTGGGGTCCCACCGTGCTCAAACCGCGCCGTAGGTCCTCCGGGCGGACTTGTCGGAGTGCAGCGGCCAGGCCGTTTGACGTCCACTCGTCGACGTAGGTCAGGGTTAGTCCTGATCGGCCACCCGTCAGCATCTCCAGCAACTGATTGGCCTCGGGTCCTAGGACGGCCAGCAGTTCCATCCGGGCCGCTGTCAGGGCCTCTCCCACCTCGGACAGCTTGGCATCCCACACGTCTAGCGTGTCATTGACTTTCGGGGTGGACCGCCCCCGGGCTTGTTTTAGGAGAGTGTTTCGCTGCCGCAGGATGCGGTCTAGGTCGGCTCGGAGTGCCTGATTCCGAGGCTGTAGATCGACCAAGAGGTCGTCAATCAGGGTCCGTCGCTCGGCGGGGCCCCCCTTGACCAAGATCAGGTCGTCAGGTCCGAAGACTGTGGTCCGGAAGTGACCCAGGAGGTCTCGGCGCCGTTGTACACGATTCTTGTTGATCTGGATCCGGTTCCGCCCCGAGGCCACCAGCTCGGCCTCCAACAGGACTACCCGATCTCCGTCAACCACCTCGGCCCGAATGGCCGCCCGATCGGCACCCTTCCGGACCATGGCCTCCGT
The DNA here is from genome assembly GCA_036123635.1 of Actinomycetota bacterium. Taxonomy (GTDB): domain Bacteria; phylum Actinomycetota; class Acidimicrobiia; order Acidimicrobiales; family MedAcidi-G1; genus UBA9410. The sequence goes on along the minus strand of JAZADL010000106.1, from coordinate 3,934 downwards.
TGATGCACCCCTGAACGAGGTTCCACGGGCCAGCCAGGCCAGACCCTCAAGCAGGTTGGTCTTACCGTCGCCGTTCGCTCCCACGACAACGGTCACTCCCGGGTCGAGGGAGACCTCAAGCGCTTTATGGTTCCGGAAATCGGTGAGCCAGAGCCTCTGGACGGTCATGGCATCCGGTCCGTTGGCTGGGCGGTAATCCTGTGGGTGTTTAGGACACCCGGACGGGCATCAACAGGTATAGGAAATGGTCGTTCCCCACGCTGCGGAGCACCGCCGGTTTGAGTGAGTCCACGGTTTCCAACCGCACCTCGTCTCCTGGGCTCACCTCGAGGCCATCTAACAGGTACTCGGGATTGAAAGCCACCGTTAGATCTGACCCGGAGTACTCAGCATCTATGGTTTCCCGGCCTTGACCCACATCCTGGGTAATGGCCACAAGTTCCAGCCCGTCGGCCGACATGGTCAGCCGAACAGGTGTGGCATCCCTAGCCATAATCCCTACCCGACGCACCGCTTCAAGGAAGGCCACCCGGTCAACAACCAAGGCATTGGGGTGACTGTCCGGGATGAGACCTCGGTAGTTGGGGAACTCACCCTCGATGAGGCGGGTCACAATTTGGACGTCGTCGATAATGAAGGAGGCGTCACGATCACCTAGACGGATAGTGAGGCTCGAAGCGTCGCCTAGTACCCGTCCTACGGCGTCCAAGGCCCGGGACGGAACCAGAACGGTTTGATCGCGACCCAAGATCTCGGTACCAGGAAGGTCGCGAACGGCTAGGCGATAGGAGTCAGTTGCCACAAACCGCAAGCCGTCTTCCTCAGCGGCCATTAGAACGCCAGTGAGGATGGGGCGGGCGTCGTCCAGGCTGGCTGCTTTGACCACTTGGTCCAGGGCGTCGGCCACCATCACAGCGTCTAGGTTCACAGAATCACCGCTGGGCTCTTCGAATCGCGGGTACTCGTCAGTCGGCATGGTGCGAAGGCTGAAATCCGAACGACCAGCTACCAACGTGGCCCCGTCATCCCCCACAGAGAACTCCACTTGGCCGGCATCCAGGGATCGCACGATGTCTGATGCCAACTGGGCCGACAGCACGACTGCCCCGTCCTTCTCCCCTCCAACCTCAGCCTCAACCCGAATGGTGAGATCCCCATCGCTGCCAGTGACAGTCAAGTGATTTCCGGCCAATTCCAGTTGAAGACCGGAGAGGACCGGATGAGAGCCACTCCGACCTGACACGGCGCGACGGGCAGTGGAAAACGCTCGGTCCAAGACGTCACGTTCACAACGAAACTTCACAAGGGAATCACTTTCAATTGGATGGAATTCAAATTTGGTAATTGCAGTAATAGGGGCTGTGGATTGTGGAGTATCTCCCATCTTCGCAGGTCACGGTGACGATAGTGGGTTGATGGTTGTCCACCACTGTCCTCAGGGGCGGAGGTAAGCCGATTGGGTGGTGTGGACAAGGCGGTGGCCGTCCACCGGCAGCACACAGGGCCATCCACTGGATCTGAAGACTGAATCAGTTGCGAGACCGGACAGCGGAGACCAATGCCGAAACCTGGTCATAGATGTCGCGGCGCTCAGCCATCAGGCGGCTGATCTTGTCCACGGCGTGGATAACCGTGGTGTGGTCACGTCCTCCAAATTCCCGGGCGATAGCTGGATAACTGAGATCAGTGATCTCCCGGAAGACGTACATGGATACCTGACGGGCGGTAACGAGTGGACGGCGCCTGCTGGCTCCAACGAGGTCCTCTCGACTAAAGCCGTAGATCTCTGAGGTCTTAGCCAGGATGAGATCCGGCGTAATGACCAACGGTGATGTCGTGGAGATGAGGTCTCCCAGGATGCTAAGCGCTAGGTCTCTGGTGCAGGGTTCGTTGTTGAGGCTCGAGTAGGCGGTGACTCGGGTTAAAGCACCTTCCAGTTCTCGGATGTTGTCGGTGACGTTCTCGGCAATAAAGAGGAGGACATCGTCGGGGACCGGGACGCCGCTCGAACTGCCGACCACCTTCTTGCGGAGGATGGCTAGGCGGGTTTCGACGTCCGGCGGCTGGATGTGGGTGACTAAGCCCATCTTGAACCGGCTACGGAGCCGATCTTCCAGCGTCGAGATGGAATCCGGAGCACGATCGCTAGTCAGAACGATCTGCCCACCTTCGCCCTGGATGGAGTTGAATGTGTGGAAGAATTCTTCTTGGAGGCCCTCCTTTCCTTCCATGAACTGGATGTCGTCCACCAGAAGTACGTCGTTGCGGCGATAACGCTCCTTGAACTCAGGGAGTTGCTTGTTACGAATGGCTTCCACGAAACGGTTCATGAACGTTTCGCTGGATACATAGCGGACCTGGTATGTCGGATAGTGGGCTGTGACGTAGTTACCAACGGCTTGTAGGAGGTGGGTCTTGCCGAGGCCGGCGTCTCCGTAAATAAACAGGGGGTTATAGGACCGGCCGGGGGTCTCAGCTACCGCTTGGGCCGCAGCGTGGGCGAACCTGTTGGATGTTCCGATGACGAAGTCTTCGAAGGTCAACCGACCGGCGAACGGAATGTCAGTGCTCGTCGCAGTGGGTCGGGTCAGAGGATCGAGGGCCAAAGGAACTGATGGTTCGGAGGAAGTGGGTGGTTCCACGGTTGGGGGAATCGGGTCGAGTAGGGCCAGATCCTCTTCTGGGTCCTCCTCGCGAATCACGATTCGTAGTGTCAGTTGGTCGTCACTGACTTCGGCGACAGCGTCGTGAACGACCGTGTGGTAGCGACCCTCGATGCGGTCCCGGATCAAGGTGCTGGGGACGGAGACGACCAGGGTCTCGTCGTCAGCAGTTACCGGTTGGGCGGCAGTGAACGTCATTTGCCAGACCACGTCTGATACCTGGGACTGGATTGCCGCTGCACAGGCCTCCCACAGCACCGTTGCATCCGCCATCGTTTCCTCCGTTCGGTTGTCCACAGATGTGGAATCTGCTGTGGAAAGGCCACCAGAACGCGAAGAACGACCGGTGGAGGCCCACTCCGCCCTCTCAGTGGGCGGGGCAACGTAGCAGCCTGTGGATGACGGCGCGCAAGGTTCGATACAACTCCACATCATCCCTGATCAATACCTCTTTTATGACAGAACGCAACTCATCGGTCTCCTCATGCCAAGAGGGTCGTTGCCACTAGATGACGAATACAAAGAGCAAGGTGGGTCTGTGGAAACTGTGGACAACATTGACTGGAGATCAGGCTTTCTCGGGACACCTACCGGAAAGTTCCGTCGGGTAGGAAACCGGTGGTTGGTGCGGACCCAGTGACACCCCTAGCCTGAGGTCCGGGTTTCGGACTGTTCCCACTTTCGGAGGGTCCGATCTGATCGGCAGCCGAGCCGGTCCCGTCGACCGAGAGGTGGACGAGTGGGTGCACCAGCACCCCGGCCGACACGAATCGATAGCACCTGGACGCTCCCCCTCCTGATGACGTCCACCGTGCCAGCAGGAGACCACTTATGAAGCGGACCTACCAGCCCAACACCCGCCGTCGTTCTCGCAAGCACGGCTTTCGGAAGCGCATGCGTACCCGTGCCGGCCGGGCCATTATCAGCGCCAGACGCCAGAAGGGCCGAGCCCGCCTGTCGGCTTGATTCGTCGCCTCAGCCGCCGAGACGACTTCCATGCGCTCCGTCATGATGGGCGATGGGTACGACGTGGCCCGCTTGGGATTGTCTTTCGCCCATCGGAGGGCGTGGTCCGCGTGGCCTACGCCATTCCGCGACCGGTTGGTCCGGCGGTGGTGCGTAATCGGATACGGCGTCGGCTGCGGGCAATCCTCATGGAGATCGAAAGGTCGCCGACCAGCATGCCGACCGGGGACTATCTGGTTCGGGTTCGACCGGAGGCCTCAGGTGCGACCTACGACGAACTGCGGCGGTGTCTAACCGATGCCGTC
>JAZADL010000105.1:0-15291 GCA_036123635.1 Actinomycetota bacterium | reverse complement strand
AAACCGGCCTCCTGGAATAGTTCGGCGACGAACATCGGCGCTGACGGATCGCGTTCCGACGGCTTCAGCACGAATGTGTTTCCGCAAGCCACCGCGTTGGGGAACATCCACATCGGCACCATGGCCGGGAAGTTGAACGGCGTGATGCCTGCCACCACGCCGAGGGGCTGGCGGACGGTGTAGACGTCGACTCCGCTGCTGGCTTGTTCGCTGTGGGTGCCCTTCAGGGCATCGGCCACGCCGCAGGAGAACTCGATGTTCTCGATTCCCCGGGCTACCTCGCCCCGTGCGTCGTCCAGGACCTTGCCGTGTTCGGCGGTGAGCCTCTGAGCGATCTCGTCGGAGTTGTCGACGACCAGGTTGCGGAAGGCCAGCAGCAGCTTGGTCCGCCGAGCCAGGGAGACGCCTCCCCACTCGTGGAATGCCGCCTTCGCCGAGGCCACCGCGGCATCTACCTCGGCTGCCGAAGCCAGGGCCACCTTTGCGGTCTGCTCGCCGCTGGCCGGGTCGAACACCGGCCCGGTGTCTCCCGATGACCCGGCCACGGTATGACCGTCGATCAGGTGCTGGATCTCGTTCATGGTCTGGTGTCCGTTCGTGGTCGCCGTCCGACCGGTCAGATGGGCGTGGTGGGTCTTACCAAACGGGGTGGATGCCCGTCCGGGGATTGTGTCCTACTGCAGGTACGTCGACAGGCCCCGGCGGAGGTAGGCCCCGTGGCCCTTCTGGCCGTGATAGGCGTCGCCCTCGATGAGGATCCGTCCCTTGGACATCACGGTGTCGACCTTGCCGTCGATCGTGGTGCCCTCGTAGGCGGAATAGTCCATGCTCATGTGGTGAGTGTCGACCGAGATTTCTGTCCTCGCTGACGGGTCGTAGAGCACGATGTCAGCGTCCGAGCCCGGTGCGATCACGCCCTTCTGCGGGTACATGCCGAACATCCGGGCTGGTGTGGTGGAACACGTCTCTACCCACCGCTCCAGGCTTAGTTCACCCATGACCACGCCCTGGTAGATGAGGTCCATGCGGTGCTCGACGCCGCCGATCCCGTTGGGGATGGCCCGGAAGTCGTCCTTTCCGAGCTCTTTCTGGTCCTTCATGCAGAATGGGCAGTGGTCGGTGGCCACGATGGCTAGGTCGTTGGTGCGCAGGCCCCGCCACAGGTCCTTGTGGTGGGTGTGTTCCTTCGTCCGAAGCGGTGGTGAGCAGACGTAGCCCGCGCCGGCGAACCCGGGCAGCCCGAGGTGGTCTTCGAGGTTTAGGTACAGGTACTGGGGACAGGTCTCTGCGAACACGTTGTACCCGGCGTCACGGGCCTCGGCCACCCGCTCAAGGGCCTCGCTGGCCGACAGGTGCACAAAGTAGACCGGGGCCCCGGCCACCAGGGCCAACTGGATGGCCCGGTTTGTGGCCTCACCCTCCATCCGGGAGGGGCGGGTTATCCCGTGGTAGACGGGATCGGTCTGGCCGCGAGCTGCGGCCTGCTCGGATAGCACGTCGATAGCGATGCCGTTCTCGGCGTGCATGGTGATCAGGGCACCATTGTCGGCCGCCTTCTGCATGGCTCGGAGGATCTGGCCGTCGTCGCTGTAGAAGACGCCCGGGTAGGCCATGAACAACTTGAAGCTTGTGATGCCCTCTCCCACTAGGGCGTCCATCTCTTTGAGTGCTGCTTCGTCGACGCCGCCCAGGATCATGTGAAAGGCGTAGTCGACTGCACACTGGCCCTCGGCCTTCGCCTGCCATGTCTCGAGGCTGTCCCGGACGTTCTCCCCGGTTTTCTGCACGGCGAAGTCGACGATGGTGGTCGTGCCCCCCCAGGCAGCAGCCCGGGTACCGATCTCGAAGGTGTCTGAGGCAAAGGTTCCGCCGAACGGCAACTCCATGTGGGTGTGGCAGTCGATCCCACCGGGTACCACGTACCTGCCGGTCGCGTCGATGACCCGCTCAGCACCCGACTCGGCCGACGTGGCCGCCGTCGAGCCTGGCTGGAGCACCGCAGAGATGGTCGTTCCGTCGACCAGCACCTCGGCGGCGTGGCGTCCGGTAGCGCTAACCACCGTCCCGTTCTTAATCAGCGTCGTCATGTCTCCCCCTTCGGAGCCGCAGACCGCGGCCCTCTCTCGATCCAGGCACTATCCCAGCCCCTCGATGATGCCGACCAGCACCGTTCCCGCCTCATCGATTTCCTCCTCGGTGACTGTCATCGGCGGGGCGATGCGCAACACGTTGCCGTACAACCCGCCCTTGCCGATCAGCAGGCCTGCCGCCCGGGCCTCCTCCATAATGTGGGCGGCGGCGTCCGCATTCGGATCGATGGTCCCTGGCTGGACGGTCTCGATGGCCAGCATCAGGCCCCGGCCCCGCAACTCGGCGACCGCCATGGAGGCGTCCACGGCAGGCCGCAGATGGCCAGCCAGGCGCTCGCCCATGCGCAGGGCGTGGCCCTGGATGTCGTGCTCCAACATGTACCGGATTGTGGCCAGGGCCCCGATGCTGCTCATGGGGTTCCCACCGAACGTTGAGAGGGAGTTTCCGGGCAGCGAGTCCATGAGCTCGGCACTAGCCACCACCCCACCGAGGGAGAGGCCGTTGCCAACCCCCTTAGCGAAGGTGAGGACGTCGGGCGTGATCCCGTGGGCTTGGTAGCCCCAGAAGTGCTCGCCGGTACGGCCCCAGCCTGTCTGGACCTCGTCGGAGATGAACAAGACGCCCCGGTTGTCTAGCTCCTTTTTCATGGCGCCGAAGAAACCGTCGGGGGGCGTGGCGAAACCGCCCACGCCCTGGATGGGCTCAGCAATCATGGCAGCCACGTCACCCGACGTCATCATGTCGAACACTTGGGTGAGGTCGTCGACGCAGGCTGCCGTGTAGGCACTGTCGTCGAGGTCGCGGAAGGGGCTACGTAGTCGGTAGCCGCCATGTACGTAGTTGACCGATAGGCCGCTAATGCTGGTCGGTGACCACGCCCGTTGGGCGGTAATGGCGATGGTGGTGAAAGACCGCCCGTGGTAACTGTTCCTCAAGGCCAGGATCTGGTTGGACTTCCGGGCCGTGGTAGCCAGCATCAAGGCGGCGTCGTTGGCCTCGGTGCCCGAGGTGGTGAAGAACACCTTGGCGTCGGGGATGCCGGACAGTCCGGCGATTAGCTCGGCCAGCTCGATCATGCACTCGGACAGGTAGAGGGTGGAAGTGTGGAACGTCCTGGAGGCCTGCTTCTGGACGGCCTTGGTGATCTCCGGGATGTCGTAGCCAAGACTCGTGGTGAGGATCCCACCGAAGAAGTCGAGGTAGCGGTTGCCTTCGACGTCGTAGACGTGGCGTCCCTGGCCCCGGTCGAAGGAGATTGGGGGGTCGTAGTAGAGGGCCAGCCAGTTCGGGAGGACGGCGCGGTGTCGTTCCAACAGCTCGGCGTTGGTGGTCATCGTCGTCTCCCGTGTGGGATCGGTCTCTGGAAGGCAGTCGGCTCTCAGGCCTGGGTCAGCGGGTCGTACATGTCGGGACGACGGTCCCGGTAGAAGGCCCACTGGTTTCGGACTTCGTCAATCAGATCTAGGTCAAGGTCGCGCACGATGAGCTCCTCGTCCTTGTCTGAGCAGACGTCGCCCACGAACTGACCGCGGGGGTCCACGAAGTACGTCGTTCCGTAGAAGTCGTTGTCGCCCAGGTCCTCAGTGCCAATGCGGTTGATGGCGCCCACGTAGTACATGTTGGCCACCGCTGAGGCTGGCTGCTCGAGTTGCCAGAGGTAGGAAGAAAGGCCTCGGCTGGTGGCCGAGGGGTTGAATACCACCTGAGCGCCGTTTAAGCCGAGGGCTCGCCAGCCTTCGGGAAAGTGGCGGTCGTAGCAGATGTAGACACCGATCCGGCCGACCGCAGTGTCAAACACGGGGTACCCGAGGTTCCCGGGCCGGAAGTAGAACTTCTCCCAGAAGCCCTTGACCTGGGGGAGGTGAGTTTTGCGGTACTTGCCGAGGTAGGTGCCGTCCGCGTCGATCACCGCTGCGGTGTTGTAGAGCAGACCCTCCTGCTCCTTCTCGTACATCGGCAGCACGAGCACCATGCCGTGCTTCGCCGCCAACTCCTGGAAGCGCCGGGTGGTGGGACCGTCCGGGATGGCCTCGGCATAGTCGTAGAACGCCGTGTCCTGGACTTGACAGAAGTAGGGGCCGTAGAAGAGTTCCTGAAAGCACATAACGCGGGCCCCTGCAGCGGCCGCCTCGGCCAGGTACTTCTCATGGAGCTCGATCATCGAATCCTTGTCACCGGTCCAACTCGTCTGGACCATCGCCGCTCGCACCTCGCTCATGACCGGCACCTCCCAAATCCCTGATTCCCTATTTGTTGCCCGACCAGGCCTCCATAGGGCCCCACACTTGGTGATAGCGACGGACAGATGGACAGTAGGTGTTGCCAGATGGCGACACATAATTGCGTCACCGTCATCACGGGCCAAAAACGAGAAGAGGTGGTGGTGAGGTGGCCGGTAATCCGCCAACGGCCGCCTCGGTCTTCCTACCGGAACGCGTGGGATCCTGACCGGGTGGACACGACCTCGGTGGACAAGACCCTGGACGATGGCGACGGCCTGCTGGTCTGGCCGGCCCTCCAGGCCTGGATCGCCGACCGGGACGTTCCCGGCGAGGGTCCGGTGGTGTCCAGCCGACAGATGGCCGGTGGCACCCAGAACAACCTGTTCCTGCTAACTCGTGCCGACGGAACCACGATGGTGTTGCGACGACCGCCCCGCCACCCGCGACCCAATAGCGACGAGACGATGCTGCGCGAGGCGAGAGTGCTCACCGCCATCGCCGGACGCGGTGTCCCACAGCCCGTCTGCCACGCTGCCTGTGACGACCCGTCGGTCATCGGCACCTGCTTCTTCCTGATGTCAGCCGTAGACGGCTTCGCCCCGGTGGGCCCGCTGCCTGGCCGGTACGCCACAGACCCCGACTGGCGGCACCACCTTGGCCTGTCGATGGTCGACGCCATCTCCGCCCTGGCCCTGATCCCCCCGGAGGAAGTGGGGCTGGCCGACTTCGGACACCCGGACGGCTGGCTAGAACGGCAGGTCGGACGGTGGCGAAGCCAGCTGGAGTCCTACGCGGCGTTTGACGGATATCACGGCCCGGACCTTCCCGGAGTCGACTGGGTGGGTGCTTGGCTGGATGACCACCGGCCCACCGACTTCCACTGCGGGATCATCCACGGTGACTACCACCTGGCCAACGTGCTCGCTGCCCACGACCGTCCCGAGCTGGCCGCAGTCCTCGACTGGGAACTGACGACCCTCGGCGACCCACGCTTGGACCTTGCCTGGCTCCTGGTCACGTCGGGGGGCGTGGGATCGTTCGAGACTGCAGCCGACGGGTTCCCGACCACCGACGAGCTGGTGGTCCGGTACGGCGAGGGGACCGGCCTCTCCCTTGACGACCTGGCCTGGTGGCAGACCTTGGCGTGCTACAAGCTGGGCATCATCCTGGAGGGTACAAACGCCCGGGCGGCCGCTGGCCGAGCCCCCGTCGAGACGGGACGGGATCTCCACCAGAGGGCTGTCCTTCTCTTCGAGCAGGCGGGACATCTCATCGATGGTGCGGGCCGTTGATGTCATGACCTCTCGGCTCTCTCCGCGGGTGTTTTTGATTCCTTGAGTGATTTTTGATTCCTTGAGTGAAGAGCGGATCTTGGCCGCCCCGCTGGACGCCCTTGGTCGCCTCCGATGGTGAGCAGGCATGCTGGGGGGATGAACACCCAGTCGACCGACCGACCGCTGGAGGGCTGGCGGGTCGGGGTGACAGCCGACCGGCGAGCCGACCAGCAGGTCGAAGCCCTGTGCCGCCGGGGAGCCGACGTGGTGCGCGGTTGCACCATGCGCACCGTCGACCTCTCCGACGATCCACGACTGCTGGAAGTGTCGCGGTCTCTAGTCGACGAGCCACCAGACGCCGTGGTACTCCAGACCGGGATGGGGCTGAACATGTGGTTGGAGGCCATGGACGGGACCGACGTGGGCGCTGACCTACGTTCCACGCTCCAGACCACCGAGGTTCTGGCCCGGGGGCCCAAGGCGGTGAGCGCTGCCCGACGGGCCGACCTCGAAGTGGCCTGGTCGGCCCCCGACGAGCTGTTCTCCCAGATCGTGGACCACGTGGCAACCACCGGGGGTCGGCGACGGATCGCCCTGCAGGTAGACGGCACCGACGAAGAGTCGCTCGCTGCTCCCCTGGCCACCTCGTGTGGCGAGGTTGTGGTCGTGCCGGTCTACCGCTGGACTCTTCCCTACGACACGAGACCGGCTGAGGCGTTGGTAGGCCTGATTTGCGACGGTGGGGTCGACGCCGTGACGTTCACTACCCAGCAGGCCGCCGTACACCTCGTGGACGTGGCCGAGGCCCAGGGCCGTCGCCGGGACCTGGTCGAGGCCCTGGACGGGACACGGGTGGTCCCGGTGTCGGTGGGGCCGGTTTGCTCGGAGGCCATGCGCGCGTTGGGAATGACCGGCGTGGTTGAGCCGGAACGGGCACGGCTAGTAGCCATGTTGGACGCCCTGGCCGAAGCAGCAAGGGCCCGGTCGGGACCCTGAGGGATACCGGCCTTACGATCAGGTGCCGGGGTGGTTCAAGTGGCCCAGTGGGCCGGGTCCACGGCGCAAGCGAACCCTTCCAGTGGCCCACCGGCCTGACGCCGAGTCGCGTTGGCCCGAGCTATCTCAATGAGACGCCCGACCGCCTCACCGCCACCGAGGTTCGAGGAGTCGAACCCGGCCTTCTCGTCGATCTGTCGGACTCGGAACGTCTTGGCCACGCCGGGATCCCAGAACGAGACGTTCATCTCGGTGTCGCCCTGGAACGAAGAAAAGATCAGGTTGGTGGACCCGATTGTCCCCCAGGCGTCGTCCACGACGGCCGTCTTGGCGTGGACGTATATCTCCTCGTATCCCCAGTCCCGTCGAACACATGGCGCTGACAGGCAGAACCCTTCGTAACCACCGAGAGTTGCGAGGACTTCATACCCGGCGTTGATTCCCGGGTGGGACCGGGCGGCGGCGAGCTCGGGCATTGGGTTCCCCGGTACCGACGCCACCACCAGCACACCCCGTTCCAGGGCGACCCGAAGTTCCTCCAGCACGACCCGGCTCAGAAAGATCTGGTTCTCGATGTATACGTAGTCACGGGACCCGGCGATAGCCGTCAGGTACTGCTCCCGCACCGAGTTCTCGCCGTCGGGAAGGTCGCCATAGAGGCCGGGCAGAACGCTGCGCTGGATCTGGGCGGTGGTCGGACCCGCCACGGCAGGCACCGCGTCCGGATCCCGCTCCGTGAGGTGACCGGTTCTGCCGTCCGGCCACGATCCGTAGGGCCGTTCGCACTCCGACGCCCCGTTCCACCGCATGGTGAAGTTGTCGTGCACGTCTGCCACGCACGGTCCCCAAAGTCGGCTGTAAACATCGTGGACTACGGCGTACCGGTCTCCCCGCTGATAGCCCAGTGACGGGTCAGCCTCATTATGGCGACGGTCGGACATGGATCCCTTGGTGATGTTGATACCGCCCACGAAGGCCACCTCGTCAGGAGTTCCAGCGTCCACTAACCACGCCTTCTGGTGCTGGCACTGTCGGCCTGCGGCGTCCCAACGGGCCTGCCACTGGGTGGACCGGGTGGCTAGCACCCTGGCGGAGGTCTCATCTCCGGGAAACGTGTCGTCGGCTCCAGCCCCATAACCCTCCGGGTGCCAGAACAACACCCGCACGTCGACCCCCCGGTCGGCCGCCGTGTCCAGGAGGTCCAGGAACGTGCCTCGGCCGCCGGGAAACCGGGCATCCAGTTCGAGGAAGGCCACGCAGACCCAAACCGAGGTCGTGGCCGCCTCGACGGCTCCGGCAATCTGGTCGAAGGCCACCGCTCCGTCGACCAGCGACTCGATCAGGTTTCCCGACCGCAACGGGAAGGTCGCCGAGGTAGGCGGCGGGTAGCGGTCCAGTAGATCTGCCGCAATGAGTTCGGGGGAGTCCGGCACGGGAGCAACCTAGGACAGTGTTAAACGGCGGCCCCCGCCGGGAACCTAGGGTCCGGCTTACACGGTTCGCGAGATGACCGAGGAGTGCCTGATCTTCATCCAGGCCGGACACCGGCCCGTCTCGTCGCTCAGAGGTCGGTCAGGCTGCCTCGACCCGGGCCACCAGGGCGCAGATCGGGTCCAGGAACAGTGGCCAGACGGCCTCTGGCATCTCGTGACCCAGGTCGTCGATCCACACCAGTTCGGCGTCGGGGATCGCGTCGGCTGTCTCCTGCCCGCCCTCGGGCAGGATCAGGGGGTCGGCGGTGCCATGCAGCACCAGCGTCGGTACCCGCACGTTCCGAAGACCGGGTGTCCGGTCGCCATCAGCCAACGCGGCTACGGCTTGGCGGATCCCGCCCTCCGGGTGCCAAGCCCGGTCGATGGCGTCCTCGATCTCCCGGCGGGCATCTTCATCGTCGAACGGCAACAGGGTCCCTGCACAGGTCCGGGCCGCCTCCACGCCTGCGGCAACCAGCGTGTCCCGGTCATCAGAGTCGGCTTCCGGAGGAAGAAGAGTCAGGGCCACCTCGATGGGCATGGGGATGAACCGGGGCATGGACTGGCTGGAGATGAGCGACCGGACCCGTTGTGGGTGCCGGATGGCCACGTGCTGGGCGACCATCCCCCCGAGTGACCATCCGTAGACGTGGGCGGAATCGATTCCGAGGGCATCAAGCACCCCCACGGCGTCATCGGCCATGTCACCCAGGGAGTACACCGACTCGACCCGACCCCCTTCCAGGACAGTGAACAGGGCGGCAATCAGGTCGCCGGCCGGCTGGTCATCAAACCAGGTGGAAAGGCCGACGTCTCGGTTATCGAAGCGGACCACCCGGTGACCCCGATCGGCTAACCGACGACAGAAGTCATCTCGCCAGACCGTCATCTGGGCCCCGAGGCCGGCGATCAGTAGGACAGGTGGGTTGCCCGGATCGCCGAATTCCTCCACCTCGATACTGATCTCGTTGGCCTGGACCTGGGCCATCCCTACTCCTCATCGTCTGACCGGCGTCCGGCAGGTTGCCACGATGGTCGACTTGCTCTGGCAGCGGACCGGCACTGAGCTCGCCTCAAGGGCGGCCAACGGCAAGGTACCCGGCCGTCAAGCGGTCGACGCCCACCTGAACCGCATCGGTGAGGTGAATGGCTGAACCGGACGTTCAGGCGGGCTTCGTCGCCCTCACCACTTTGGCCGGAACCCCAGCTACCTCTTCATGACGACCGACGGCTTCAAGGCCGAGGCCCCGTAGCACCGCCGAGATGACGTCCACGTCCACTGGTGTCAAATCAGCCTCGTGGCCGGCATGAGCGGCGTGGTCAGGGTGCTCCGGGTCGTCGTAGTCCTCGTCAACCAGCACCAGGCGACCGCCGGGGGACAGCACTCTGGCGAACTCGGCGAACGCCAGCCCGTGGTCCACCCAGTGGTGAATGGCGTTTGCCGCCCACAACACCTCCGTCGATCCGCCAGCCACCGGCAGGTCCTCAGCTACCCCGCACTCCACGGTGATCCGTCGCCGGGCCCACTGAAACAACCGTCGTATCCGGCACACAGCTCGCATCACGGCCGACGGCTCGACGGCCACCACGTGGGCGCCCCGCTTCGCTGCGAGCATGGTGGCAGGACCCATGCCCGCCCCTACGTCCAGGCCGCGCTCCCCGGGCTTTGGGTCAGCCAAGTCCACCAGGGCCCGGTTGAGGTCAGAGGACCAGAATTTCCGGATCTTCCACAGCCAGTGGAGTTCGGCTAGCAAACCTCTGTCGTGATCGTGTCGGTGCTGCTCGTGGGCCACGTCGACGAGCCTGCCACGATCCGACGAGGTCGATCGGGCCCGGCCATGGAAGAATCCGTCGATGACGGAGAACCCGCAGCCTCTGGGGGGTAACGAGGTGCCCCGGTTTGCTGGGATCGCCACGTTCATGCGCCTCCCCGGTACTTCCGATCCGGAAGACCTGGACGTGGCCGTCGTCGGTGTCCCTCTGGACACCGGAACTTCCAACCGTCCGGGGGCACGATTCGGGCCCCGCGGAATTCGCAGCGAGTCGGTGCTGATCCGGCCGTACAACATGGCCACCCGAGCCGCTCCGTTCGACAGCCTCCGAATCGACGACACCGGCGACGTGGCGGCCAGCCCCTACGACCTTCAGGCAGCCGTAGCTGCCATCGAGGCGCACTACGACAACCTGCTAGCCCACGACCTAGTCACAGCGTCGATAGGCGGCGACCACACCGTCGTGCTCCCGATCCTGCGATCCATGGCAAAGAAGCACGGCCCGGTAGGCCTCGTGCACGTTGACGCCCATACCGACATCAACGACACCATGTTCGGCTCCAAGATCGCCCACGGCACTCCGTTTCGACGGGCCGTTGAAGAAGGGCTTCTGGATACCAGCCGGGTGGTTCAGATCGGCGTGCGGGGAACCGGCTACGCCGCCGACGACTTTGACTGGTCTAGGGAGCAGGGCTTTCGCGTGGTGCAGGCGGAGGAGTGCTGGCACCGCAGCTTGGAGCCACTCATGGCCGAGGTCCGTGACCAGGTGGATGGAGGGCCCGTCTACCTCAGCTTCGACATTGACGGTCTTGACCCTGCCTTCGCTCCAGGCACGGGTACCCCTGAGGTCGGCGGACTGACTATGCCTCAAGCCCTCGAGGTGATTAGGGGCTGTCGCGGCCTCGACCTCGTGGGCTGCGACCTCGTCGAGGTGGCTCCCATCTACGACACCAGCGGGATGACAAGCCTGGTCGGCGCCAACCTGGTCTACGAGATGCTCTGCGTCCTGCCCGGTGTCGAGTCCCGCGCCTAAACCACCGGCTGCTGGAAGCGCTGGATCTGGACCGCACCGCGGTCCGAACCTGCTTCCGTACTTCCTGATTCTCTTTGGGTGCTCAGCTGGCCTGGCCTCCATCATTGTTCTGTTGGCCGAACTCCGTGACCAGCTTGGATTCTCAGAAACTGGCATCGGCCTTGCTATCGCCTCGGGCTTTGGCGCGGCGTTTGTAGCCAACCTCGTCATGGCTCCTCATGCCGACAGAGGACGGGCGCCGCTGATGTTGCGGTCCGGTCTAGTTCTTGCCGTGGTCGCGATGGTTGTTCTCGCGATTGGTGATGACCTCTGGCATTACGTGTTCGGTCGGGCGCTATTCGGCTTTGCTCTCGGAACCGCTGGGCCAGCAGCACGACGCACAGTGATCGTGGCTGACCCTCTCAACCTGGGTCGAAATCTTGGTCGATTAGGTGCTTGGGACGTCGGAGGCTTTGTGGCAGGACCGGTAATCGCCGCTGGCCTCGCGGCCATCGGCGGGTTTCGCTTCACGTTCTGGGCAATGGCCACTGCATTGGCCCTCCTGCTACCCGTGGCGTTTCGAGCTCAACCAGACGTAGCGACTCAGGATGAGAAGCGTCTCGGCCTGCGGGGGCTACTTCGGATCCGGCGCCTGATCGGCGCCTTCTTCGTGGTGGCGGCCTACTTCGTATTCATCGGAGCCTTTGAAGCCGTTTGGGTACTGGAGTTGGACACGCGAGGTGCCTCACGGACCGTGTTGGGTGTTGCCCTCACTGCCGGTGCCCTCCCTATTGCCCTTCTATCGCCTATCGGTGGCTCGCTGGCCCAGCGATATGGAGCCCGGCGGTGGGCGGTCGGGACTCTCGGGATAATTATGGTGATGGTCATCTTCTGGGGGATCGTGCCCGGGATTATCGGCCTGATCGCCCTGACCGTTGCCACCTCAGTCGTAGAAGGACTCGGTTTCCCGTCAACACCAATGCTGGTATCGGCCGCAGTGGCTGAGGATCGCCAAGCTTCGGCTCAGGGTCTAATGGTTGCCGTCGAGGTGGCGACGGGGGCCGTGGCCGCCCTGGTTACCTCCGCTGTCTACGCCGCCCACGGCGACACCGTGGCCTGGACAGCGACGGCCGTCACCATGGGACTCTTGCTTTCCATTGGTGCGATACTCACCCGACCCGATGACCGTCGACCCGTCCGGCCCGGTATTCCGACCGACCCGACCAGGAGGCCTTTCCGATGACCAGCGCCCTATTCCACGCCTTCGCTCCAGCCGCCAAACCCGAAGCCGACTTCGTGAACATCGTCCGCGGTGAGGGTTCCCTCGTCTGGGACGACTCCGGGAAGGACTACGTCGATGGCCTGGGCAGCCTCTGGTACTGCCAGGTCGGGCATGGCCGAACCCAGATCATTGACGCCGTCGCCGACCAGATGCGTCAGATTGAGGCTTACAACATCTTTGACCCGTTCACCAACGAACCGGCAGTCCGGGTGGCCGAGATGATCGTCGAGAGGTCCCCCCACCCGGACGGACGGGTGTTCCTCGGCTGTTCGGGGTCGGAGGCCGTGGACTCAGTGCTCAAGATCGCCCGCCAGTACCACCAGAAGCGAGGCGATACTGATCGCCAGGTCGTGGTACGCCGCACTAACGGATACCACGGCACCAACTTCGGCGGAACCAGCGCCCAGGGCATCGCCCCCAACCGGGAGGGTTGGGGCGACCTGGTCCCCCACTTCGTGGAGGTTCCCCACGACGACCTGGAGGCGGCAGCCACGCTCTTTGCCGAGCAGGGCGAGCAGATCGCCGCCGTGATCACCGAACCGGTCCAGGGCGCGGGAGGTGTGCACCCACCGCCCGCCGGATACCTAGAAGGCCTACGCCGCCTCTGTGATGACAACGGGGCGCTGCTCATCTTCGACGAGGTGATCTGCGGATTCGGCCGGACCGGAGAGTGGTTCGGAGCTCAGCACTACGGCGTCACACCAGACCTCATGACATTCGCCAAGGCCGTGACTTCCGGCTACCTCCCGCTGTCGGGCGTCATCCTGTCGCGGGGGGTGTGCGAAGTGTTCGAAGAGCCGGGGTTCATCTTCCGGTCGGGCTACACGTACGCCGGTCACCAGGCCTCGTGCGCGGCAGGCATCGCCAACCTGCAACTCATGACCGACGAGGGCCTGGTGGAGCGGGCCAACCACGTCGGCAGTCAGCTCCGCGTTGGACTGGACGCCCTGGTGGCCGACGGCCTGATCGAGTCATGGCGTGGCACGGGCGCCGTCTACGCCGCCGAACTGGGCCGGGACGCCATCCCGGTGCGAAACGAGATCCTGGCCAACGGGGTGATCGTGCGACCCATCGGTACCTGCTTGGCTATCTGCCCGCCGCTGGTCATCACCGACGATGAGGTGGGCCGGATCGTCGACACCATGGCCGACGCCCTGCGCTAGTTGAGGAGACCGGTCGGTCCCCAACGTGGGTCAGCCCGTACCCCAGGAGAAGGTCAGTTTTTCCATCTTCAGGATCGGTGAAACCTCGGTGGAAGCCACGCCGTCGATCTGAAGGATCCGGTCGTTGACGAGGGTGAGAAGGGCGTCGTTGTCCTCGCAGAGAACCTCAGCCAACACATCGAAGCGGCCGGCGGTGATCAGCACGTACTCGGCCTCCGCCAGGTCGGCCACGGCGGCAGCCACGGCCCGGACGTCGCCCGACACGGTTATACCCACCATTGCCTGAGTGGAGAGTCCCAGGCTGAGAGGGTCGGTGACGGCCACCACCTGCATGACTCCCCGATCGATCAGGCGATTGACTCGCTGGCGCACCGCTGCCTGCGACATCCCGACCTTCGGTCCCAACTCGGCGTACGACATGCGGCCGTCGACCTGCAATTCACCGATGATGGACCGGTCGACGGCGTCCAACGTGAACACCTCGCTCCGGTCCGAGCCGGCGGCTCCTGTCAACTTGTTCACATCCCCATCTCCGCCATCGCTTCGGTAAGCGCCTGCCGGAGCTTGGCGTTGATCTCTTCGAACTCGGAGGGTCCGGCAATCAGCGGTGGCGAGAGTTGAATCACCGGCTCACCACGGTCGTCGGCCCGGCAGATGAGGCCGATCTCCAGCAGGCGGTTGGACAGGAAGCCCCGTAGCAGGCGCTCCCGTTCATCGTCGGTGAACGAGACTCGGCCCTCGCGTTCCCGGACCAGTTCGATGCCGTAGAAGTACCCCGCCCCGCGGACATCGCCGACGATGGGCAGGTCGGCCAGGTCATCTATGGCGGACCGGAAGGCCGCCTCGTTGGCCTGGACATGGTCCAGAATCTTCTCGTCAGCAAACACCTGCAGGTTGGCCAAGGCCACCGCACAACTCACCGGATGCCCGGCGAACGTGATGCCGTGCAGGAAGGAGTCGCCAGTACCTACGAAGGGCTCGGCCACCCGGTCGCTGACCAGCATGGCTCCCAACGGTGAGTAGCCGGAGGTGAGGCCCTTAGCCGACGTGATCATGTCCGGCTGATAGCCGTAGCGCTCACAGCCGAACATGTGCCCGAGCCGTCCGTAGGCACAGATGACCTCGTCAGATACCAGAAGCACCCCATGCCGGTCGCAGATCTCGCGTACCCGGGTGAAGTAGCCGGGGGGCGGCACAAAGCAGCCGCCGGCGTTCTGCACCGGCTCTAGGAACACGGCGGCCACCGTCTCCGGGCCCTCGCGAAGGATGGCCTCCTCGATGGCATCGGCGGCGTGCAGGCTGCAGTGCGGGTCGTCTTGGCAGGTCGGGCACCGATAGTGGTTGGTCTCTGGCACCTTGACGGCCCCGGGGACCAGCGGTTCGAAAACCGTCTTGATGGACTCCAGCCCGGTGATGGAAAGAGCCCCCATGGTGGTGCCGTGGTAGGAGAGGTTGCGGCTGATGACCTTTACCCGGTCGGGCTGGCCGAGGAGTTTGAAGTACTGCCGGGCCAGCTTCCAGGCCGACTCGACGGCCTCCGAGCCGCCGGTAGTAAAGAACACGCGGTTGAGATCGCCTGGGGCGAGTTCGGCCAGTTTCGCCGACAGCTCGATGGCCGTCGGGTGGCCGTAGGTCCAAATGGGGAAATAACCCAGCGTGGCTGCCTGGTTCCCGGCCGCCCGGGCCAGTTCCGGGCGTCCGTGGCCCAGTTGGCTAACAAACAGGCCTGCCAGGCCGTCGAGGTAGCGGTTTCCCTCTGCATCCCAGACGTAGCACCCCTGGCCCCGTTCGATCACCCGCGTACCGTCAACGTCGTTTTTCAAGACAGAGAAGTGTCCCCATAGGTGCTTCTCGGCCAGATCAGCTAGTCGCTGGTGATCGCTCATGGTCAAAATTCCCGGTTCATGGTCCCGTGCCAGGACCGTTGGGGTCGCCGGTCGGCAACCCCAGATGACCCACCCGGGCCGGGGAGCCGGAGGTGCGATGCACCTCCGGCTCCCCGGCTGG
>JAZADL010000104.1:0-4409 GCA_036123635.1 Actinomycetota bacterium | reverse complement strand
ACCTCGGGGCACCGACCATCATCGTCAATAACGAGAAGCGAATGCTTCAGGAGGCCGTCGACGCCCTGTTCGACAACGGCCGTCGTGGTCGTCCGGTCACCGGCCCAGGTAACCGGCCGCTCAAGTCGCTGTCCGACATGCTTAAGGGCAAGCAAGGCCGGTTTCGCCAGAACCTGCTCGGCAAGAGGGTCGACTTCTCGGGCCGGTCGGTCATCGTCGCCGGCCCCACGCTCAAGTTCCACCAGTGCGGCCTGCCCAAGGTCATGGCGCTCGAACTGTTCAAACCGTTCGTCATGAAGAAGCTGGTAGACGAGGAATTAGCCCAGAACATCAAGTCGGCCAAGCGCATGGTCGAGCGTCGTAAGCCCCTGGTGTGGACTGTCCTGGAGGACGTCATTCGCGAGCACCCGGTGTTGCTGAACCGCGCCCCCACACTCCACCGGCTGGGCATCCAAGCCTTCGAGCCGGTGCTAGTCGAGGGCAAGGCTATTCGGATCCACCCGTTGGTGTGCACTGCCTTCAACGCCGACTTTGACGGTGACCAGATGGCCGTCCACCTGCCGCTGTCGTCAGAGGCTCAGGCCGAGGCCCGGGTCCTGATGCTGTCGGCGAACAACGTTCTTAGCCCGGCTCACGGTCGTCCGTTGGTCACTCCGACCCAGGACATGGTCATCGGCGCCTACTACCTCACCGCCGAGGCCGAGGGGCTTGCCGGCGAGGGCAAGGTGTTCCGCGATGTGGACCAACTTAGGTGGGCTGTCGAGAGTGGTGCCGTTCACCTGCATGCCCGGATCCAGTTTCGGTCCGACGAGTATCCGGAGTTGATCGAGACGCCGGCCAACGGGGTGGCTGCCACTTGGCATACCACCACGCCCGGACGGGTGTTCTTCAACGCAGCGTTGCCTCGGAAATCGTCGGAGCCCCTCGAACTCGGCGGCTTGCCCGGCAAGGCCATCACGTTCGTGAACCGACAGATGGACAAGAAGCAACTGGGCCTCATCGTCGACGATCTGGCCCGGCGCTACCCGAAGAAGGTGGTCGCCGAGTGTCTGGATGCCCTCAAGGACATCTGCTTCGAGTACGCCAGCCGTTCCGGGCTGACCGTGTCCATCGACGACGTCAAGACACCTTCGGAAAAGGCGGAGATCCTGGACCGGCACGAGAAGGACGCCGAGAAGGTCGAGACTCAGTTCCGGCGCGGCATCATCACTGATGGTGAGCGTCGCCAGAAGGAGGTCGAGATCTGGAACTCGGCTACCTCGGAGGTCACGGCACGGATGGTGGAGGCCCTGGAGGCCGACTGGTTCAACCCGATTGACATGATGGTCAAGTCGGGTGCCCGGGGCAACATGATGCAAGTCCGCCAGATCGCCGGTATGCGCGGCCTGGTAGCTAATCCCCGAGGCGACATGATCCCTCGGCCCATCAAATCCAACTTCCGCGAGGGCCTGACGATGCTGGAGTACTTCATCGCCACACCGGGTGCTCGGAAGGGCCTGGTCGATACCGCGCTGCGAACCGCTGACTCCGGCTACCTGACCCGCCGCCTGGTCGATGTCTCACAAGAACTGATCGTTAATGACACCGACCCTTTCGAGGCCGAGGGCGCTGTCCGCGGTATCTGGATCGACGGCATCGAGGCTGACGTGGAGAACCAGCGCTTCTACCTGGAGACCCGCCTGTTCAGCCGCACGTTGGCCGACGACATGGAGGTCGCTGACCCGGAGGGTAGGGGCATCGCCCACGCCAAGACCAAGGGTGGTCGGCGCCTGCTTCCCGCCGGGACGATCGTCGGCGAGGTCGAGGCCGACCTGTTGCGTGACGACCCCGACGTCGACCGCGTCCGCGTCCTGTCGCCGCTTACTGACGACTCGGCCACCGGCGTGTCTGTGGCCAGCTACGGCATGTCTCTGGCTACCGGAAAGGCGATCGAGGTCGGTGAGGCGGTCGGTGTGATTGCCGCCCAGTCGATCGGTGAGCCCGGGACTCAGTTGACCATGCGGACCTTCCATACCGGTGGTGTTGCCGGCAAGGACATTGCCGGAGGTCTACCTCGGGTCGTGGAGCTTTTCGAGGCCCGTACTCCGAAGGGTAAGGCCACCCTGGCCCGCATCTCCGGAGTGGTCCGGATCGGCGAGGACGAGGGCCGAGGCCGGGAGGTCACCGTGGTGGCCGATGACGGCACCGAGGAGGTCTACACGGTGGTCGGGGCGTCCCGCCTCGAGGTGGTCGACGGTCAGGAAGTTCGGGCTGGCGACGCCATCGTCGAGGGCCCGCGCGATCCCAAGGAACTGCTCGAGATCAAGGGTGTCCGTGAGACACAGCAGTACCTCGTGGAGGAAGTCCAGAAGGTCTACCGGGACCAGGGCGTGTCCATTCATGACAAGCACATCGAGCTCATCGTCCGTCAGATGACTCGCCGGGTGAAGATCAACGACCCTGGCGAGTCGGACTTCCTGCCCGGCGAGCAGGTCGACCAGCGTCTCTTCGCCGAGACCAATCGCGTGCTGGTGGCCGAGGGTCGCCGTCCCGCTGAGGGTCGTCCCGAGCTCATGGGCATCACCAAGGCCTCTTTGGCCACCGATTCATGGCTCTCGGCGGCCTCCTTCCAGGAGACCACCCGGGTCCTCACTGAGGCGGCCATCGAGTGCCGGAGCGACAAGCTCATCGGCCTCAAGGAGAACATCATCATTGGCAAGTTGGTTCCTGCTGGGACCGGTCTGGAGGAGTACCGACGGGTGGCCACCCATGCCCCTGACTACAAGCCGATGGACTTTTATTCGTCAGCTGACGAGGAGCAGGACCTCGCCGAATGGCTGGCCGGTCAGGCCGGGCCGGACGAGGGTGTTTTCGAGGGTGCTTACGAGGCCGACGTAATCGATCTAGCCGCTGCCGTCGGCGTTCCAACCGAGGAGGCCCCCGGGGCCGGGTAGTTGGTCGTGTGACGTCAGCCCAGCCGGTCGGCACGTGTGTGAGTGGGGGAGGCTCACCCGTAGACTCGGTCGTTGGCCGGTGCTGGTTCCCGGTCGCTGTATTGCAATCCCTGTTTTTCTAATCGACGAGGTAGGTCTGTGCCCACCATCCAGCAACTGGTCCGCAAGGGTCGCCAGTCCAAGCGCCGCAAGGAAGCCACGCCTGCGCTTAAGGGCGCGCCCCAGCGGCGTGGGGTGTGCACTCGGGTCTATACCACCACCCCGAAGAAGCCGAACTCAGCGCTTCGCAAGGTGGCTCGTGTCCGCCTCACCACCGGTGTTGAGGTCACGGCCTATATCCCCGGTGAGGGACACAACCTCCAGGAGCACTCCATCGTGCTCATCCGCGGCGGCCGTGTGAAGGATCTCCCCGGTGTCCGCTACAAGGTGATCCGCGGGACGCTGGATACCTCAGGCGTCGGTCAGCGACGCCAGGCTCGTAGCCGTTACGGCACGAAAAAGGAAGGCTGACTGTGCCGCGCAAGGGCCCCGCCGATCGTCGCGAGTTGACCCCAGACCCGGTCTATCGGTCTACAGCGGTCACCCAGCTTGTCAACAAGGTGCTGCAACGAGGCAAGCGTTCCACCGCCGAGCGCATCGTCTACACCGCACTCTCCACCGTTGAGCAAAAGACTGGCAGCGAGCCGGTCGGCACCCTGAAGCGAGCCATCGACAACGTCCGTCCCCAACTCGAGGTGCGTAGCCGCCGGGTTGGTGGCGCCACCTACCAGGTGCCGGTCGAGGTCCGTCCCCGTCGGGCTAATACGCTGGCCGTCCGCTGGCTGGTCAACTACTCCCGTGACCGCCGTGAGCGATCAATGGCCGAGCGTCTGGCTAACGAGATCATGGATGCCTCGAACGGCCTGGGTTCATCGGTGAAGCGTCGGGAAGACCTCCACAAGATGGCCGAGTCCAACAAGGCATTCGCCCACTACCGGTGGTGAGTCGCCCCTCGGGGCGCCCCATCATTTGATCCGCGGCGGCCGTTCACGTCGGCACGGCCCCGGCCTGTGTGCCGTACAACCCATGCGTGCCGCCTAGGTCCAGCACCAGAGACCGAGATCGACCGAGCAACGAATACAGAGCATAGAGATGGCTACGCGACACCCCCTCGACAAGACCCGCAACATTGGGATCATGGCCCACATCGACGCGGGCAAGACCACGACGACCGAGCGGATCCTCTACTACACCGGTGTGAACTACAAGATCGGTGAAGTCCACGACGGCGCCGCCACCATGGACTGGATGGAGCAGGAGCAGGAGCGAGGGATCACCATTACATCGGCGGCCACCAGCTGCTTCTGGAATGACCACCGCATCAACATCATCGACACCCCGGGCCACGTGGACTTCACCGTGGAGGTGGAGCGCTCGTTACGGGTCCTAGACGGTGCGGTGGCCGTGTTCGACGGTGTGGCTGGTGTGGAACCTCAG
>JAZADL010000103.1:0-3228 GCA_036123635.1 Actinomycetota bacterium | reverse complement strand
TCGGTCGACTCGAGTTCACTTACGAAGAGGGCTGATGGCAAACCGGAACGATACCGCTGTGGTCAAAATCGGCACCTCGTCGATCACCGACGACGAGGGCGTCATTGACCGCGCCATGGTGGCCAAGCTGTGCGACGAGGTAGCCGCTCTGCGGGCTACGGGCCGTCGGGTGGTCGTGGTGACGTCCGGAGCGATCGCTGCCGGACTCCCCGAGTTGGGTCTGGGCGGCGACCGTCGCCCCCGAGACCCGGTGACTTTGCAGGCCGTGTCGGCGGTCGGTCAGGGTGGCCTCATTCGCGCCTATCGGGAGGAGTTGGGGCGACACGATCTGATCGTCGGTCAGGTCCTTTTAGCCCCATTGGACTTCTTCGTGCGGGCCCAGTATTTGCACGCCCGTGGGACCCTGACCCGCCTGCTGGAGCTGGGGGTCGTACCGGTTGTGAACGAGAACGATGCTATTGCCGACGACGAAATCCGATTCGGCGATAACGACCGCATCGCCGCCCTAGTGGCCCACCTGGTGGGGGCCTCCACGCTGGTCCTACTGACCGATACTCCGGGGCTGTTCACCGCCGATCCTCGCCTGGACAGTGAAGCGTCCCTCATCGAGGAGATCGTGGAAATCGACCACGAGCTGGAGGGCCTGGCCGGGAGAGGAGGCTCGGTTCGGGGGAGCGGAGGCATGGCCTCCAAGTTGGCGGCGGCCAAGATTGCCAGTTGGTCGGGCGTCCGTACGGTGATCGCTGACGCAGAACGGACTGGGGTAATGGTCGACTCCTGCGAAGGGACGGTCGGCGTGGGCACCGTGGTCAGGGCCCGGGAGGCCACGCTAGGAGCACGTCGCCTGTGGATCGCCTTCGCCGTCGGATCCTCGGGTCGGGTTACCGTAGACGCCGGGGCTCGCCGAGCTCTGGAGGAACGTCGGGTCTCGCTGCTGCCAGCCGGGGTGGTAGCAGTAGAGGGTTCCTACGAAGCCGGAGCGGCAGTCGAGGTCTGTGACGGTGACGGAGCAGTATTCGCTAAGGGCATCGTGAAGCACGATGCCGGGCTACTACGGGCCCATCTGGGCCGACGGTCGTCTGACTTGCCGGAGGGTATGGCCCACGAGGCCATCCACGCCGATGATCTGGTAGTGCTCCCCACTTGACCCGACACCGAACTGGTCAGCGCGTTCGCATCCGCCGAACGGGAGCCAGGACGAGATCGGCCTCAGCCACTCCGGTAGCTCGAGCGACCAGAACGTAGGTGCACCCGACCAGCAACAGCCCAAGGGGCGCCAAGGCCACGTTGGGAAGCCCAGACGCCCCCCAACGGACGCCGAGAGCCACCACGACAGCGGCGGCTGTGGCGGGAGCCAGCCGGGACATCACCGCCGACGGACCCGACAGGTCAGGCAATACGGTCCGGCAACGGCGAGCCAGAAGGGCCAACTCCATCCACGCCGCCACGGCCGAACCGAGGGCCAGGCCCACCGCCCCCAGGTGGGGATCAGGCGAACCACTCCGAATCCCTGACCCCAGCGGTCCGAACCAGCCACCCTCGGTCGCCACCGAATCCAGGACGGCCCCGTGTACGGCGATCCGGTCCAGCGGGAACATCAGGGTTACGCCCACGGCGGCGGCTAGCGCCACCCGGAGCGCGGCAATCCGGGCCGGCCCGACGGTGTCACCCGTGGCATAAAGCGTGTTCTGATGGATTCGCGATGAGGCTACGGCGGGAAGACCGAGCGAGTAGGCGGCTAACACCAGGGCCACCACCCGGGTGTCGTCGGCGTCGAACGCCCCCCAGCCGAAGAGAGCTCCGACAATGGCCTCGCCCAGAACCAAATAAGTCACGGTGGAAAAGGCCACGAAGAAGGCGGTCTTCCGACGGGCGGATAGGGATCGCTCGGCCAATCGGAGGCGGCCCTCGGGACGGGACATCTCGGGGAGCTCGGCGGCCGCCACACTGGTAGCGAACAGGGCAACAGGCAGGCTGTAGAGCATCTGAGCCGAGAGGAGTCCGGCCACGGCACCGGTTACCAGTAGTGAGGCCAGGACCAGGTCCAGGTAGCCGGATATCTGGAGGACGCCTCGGCCGAGCACGGCAGGCCCGAATCGGCGTCGGACCTCGGCTACTGCCGGAATCCCTCTCCCCAGTGATGGTCGGAGATCGGGGGCTAGGCGCCAGACGGCCACTGCCTGAACACCGAATTGGAGAAAACCACCGACCACCAGTCCCCAGGCCAGGGCCACAGCAGCCCGACGAGGTGACCAGTCGCCGAAGGCCGCAACAGCCAGCACGGCAATCTGGGCGGTGTTCCAGAGCACGGGGGCCACATAAGGGAGGAAGAAGCGACGATGGCTGTTGAGCACGCCGAGGCACCATGCGGAGAGCACCAGCAGGCCTAGGCCACCGGTAGTGATCCGCATGAGGTCAACGGTGAGGTCCAGCCGTCGCCCTTCGAAACCCGGAGCCAGCAATACGGCAAGAGGCCTAGCCAACACGATGGCCACTACCACTAGGCCTCCGGCTAGAGCAGTGAGGAGACCAGCCACCGCTCCGGCAACCCTTCCGGCCTCGTCGTCTCGACCTTCGCCAAGCAGCCGGCTGTAGACGGGAATGAACGACGCTGACAGGGAGCCCTCGCCGAGCAGGTTCTGGAGAAGGTTCGGAATCCGTAGGGCAGCAGCGAAAGCGTCGGCCGCCGGGCCGAGGGCTAGAACTGATCTGAGAAGCGACTCACGGACTAGACCGGCTAGACGAGACAGGGCGATGCCGGAGGCGACTGCCGAAGAGCCGCTTCGAGGGCGAGGGTTCAGGGGGTCGCCAGCCGCCGGTTCCATTGGGGCCACGGTACCCGCGGGCGTTCGGCGCCCCGGGCCGCCTCGGTAGCCTTCTACGGGTGAGCAAGACCACCACTGTTGCTGAATTGGCCCATCGGGCCCGGGACGCTGCTCCGATTCTGGCCATTGCGACTACCGCCAAGAAGGATGCTGGCCTTCGAGCGGCGGCTGACTACCTGGAGGCCAACCGAAATGGGATCCTGGAAGCCAATGCCCAAGATGTGGCCCGGGGGAAGGCCGACGGGATGGCTCCCGGCTTCCTGGACCGCCTGCAGTTGGATGCAGGACGGGTCGTTGGAATGGCTTCTGGACTACGACAAGTTGCCAACCTGTCCGATCCTGTGGGTCGAGTGACCGCTGAATGGACCCGCCCCAACGGCCTGCACTTAACCAAGGTCCGAGT
>JAZADL010000102.1:0-4243 GCA_036123635.1 Actinomycetota bacterium | reverse complement strand
ACGGCTCAGAGGTAGCCGAGGCGTACGGCCTGCGGAGCTTCCCCTACTTCGTAGTCGTGGGGACTGACGGTCGGGTACGTGTCCGGATCAGCGGCGGCCTGCCACCCGAAGGCTGGGCTTACGCCCTGGATCAGGCAACCCGTTCAGGCGCCGTGCCCACGGGTGCCGATGCGACCTAATCCTCGGAAACCCTGGCCATCCTGACGGCGGTCCTGGTCAAGGTGGTTTAGGCCGTCGCCTTGAACACGATGAACTCGTCTTGGGGGTGGGGGGGCCGAGCTTCGAATGCCCCGGTTGCCCGAATATTGCCAAACCCGGCTGTTTCGAGCATCGACTCGACCTCTGAAATCGAATAGCCACAGATCACGATCGAGTACACCTGGTGGTCAACTTCTATGCCTTCCACGAACTCACGCACCGAGATCTCTCGGGTGATGGTCCGCTCCACCGAGTCTGTTGCAAGTAGGCGAGCTCGTAACTCGAGTTCTGCTCCGCTGTCGGTCCGCCGGCGATCGCCCTGCTCTGGCCAAGGGTTTGGGAGGTCGTGGCTTTCAGTCAGTGCCTCGTCATAGTCCGTGTCGCGTTTGGGTGGGTAGTGGTCCATGACGAGCGTGCCACCAGGTTCCAGGTGTGCGTGAAGACGACGTAACCCTTCGAGGTCGGAGGCACGAGTACCACCCAATCCGAACGAGCCGCAAACGATGATCGTTTGATACCGGTGTGGCAGATCGAGTTCGTGCATCGCCTGCGGGTAGAGGTTCGCGGAGAGTCCCTCCACCTCGGCCTTTGCTGCGCACCAGCCGAGCATGTCCGGAGAGACGTCACTACCGTCGACGTCCATACCTGATCGAAGGAAGGGGAGTAGCAGGCGGCCCGTTCCACATCCGGCGTCCAACGCTGGTTCACCACACCGCTCAATGACATCACGGAAGTACTCGACGGCTTCCCCGCCTACCTCGAATTCTGCCCACCAGCGTGCGACCAGTCCGTAGTGCCAGGTGGTGATGTCGTCGCGCATCAACCGACCCTAGGGTCGTCGACGGTGGCCGGTGGAAGGTTCGTGTCGGACACTTGAAGAGCGGCTGATCGGCAGGGCTTGGATTCGCGTGGGCTACCTGTCGCCCGTCTGGCACCCGGACGGGGTTCAGCGAGTAGGAAGGGCCGCGTATGGGCGGGAACACGAGGGCACGATTCGGCGACGACGTCGTGATCGAGGCCAATGGCCTCGAACGAACCTTCGGAGAGGTGGTCGCTGTTGACGGAATCGACCTAGCCGTCACCCGAGGTGAGGTCTTCGGATTTCTGGGGCCCAACGGTGCCGGCAAGTCGACCACTGTCCGAATGCTCACCACCCTGCTCCGACCTACCGGGGGTACAGCGAGGATCGGCGGCCACGACGTAGAGAAGTCGGCCGCAGATGTCCGGAGGATCATTGGCGTGGCTTTGCAGGACGCCTCTATCGATCCGCTCATGACGGGGAACGAATTGATGCGACTCCAGGCGGTGCTCCACGGCATTCCCCGGTCGGAGTCCAGGAGTCGTGGAGCGGAACTCCTGGCCAGGGTCGGGCTGACGGGTGCGGCGGGTCGGCGCGTGGCGACCTATTCGGGGGGTATGCGGAGGCGCCTCGACCTTGCCCTCTCGCTGGTGCACGAGCCCAGCATCCTTTTCCTCGATGAGCCGTCCGCCGGGCTTGACCCCACTAGCCGACTCGCTCTCTGGGAAGAGGTACGCCGGCTCAACGCCGAACTAGGAACGACGGTCTTCCTCACTACCCAGTACCTCGAGGAGGCGGACGAGTTGGCGGGCCGAATCGCCATCATCGACCGCGGCCGGCTGGTTCGCGAAGGTTCACCGGAGGACCTCAAGTCCACGGTTGGTTCTCCGACGTTGCGGGTGGACGTCGACCCGGTCTTCTTCGAGTCGGCTCGCCGGGTACTTGTCGGCTTCGGACCCGAGCGTCCGGCCCGTGAGGGCCGGTGCTCCATCGGTCTCGACGGGGGTGCAGCACGGGTGGCCGAGGTGGTCCGGGCCCTGGATGACGCCGGAGTCACCGTCTCCCACCTGGAGCTCGACGCCCCGAGCCTCGATGACGTGTTCGCCGAAGCGACTGGCCGTCGCCTGGAGGGGGCCGAACAGTGAACACCCGACTGTGAACGCCGGTGCGGCAACAGGGCTTCGCCTCGCCGGAGTCCAGACCCTGGCCCTTACCCGCCGTTCCGTCATCACGGAGTGGCGCCAACTCGGCAACGTGATCCCGGGGATCGTGTTCCCGCTGCTGCTGGCTGCCGTCTACACACACCAGTTCACCCGCGCCATCCTGCTGCCCGGCTTCCCAGTCGTCGACTCGTTCCTCGACTTCGTGCTGCCGGCCAGCCTCGTCCAGTCGGTGTCATTCGGTGCGACCGAAGCCGGAACGGAACTGGCCCGTGACATCGAAAACGGCTTCTTTGATCGGCTTCGGGCTTCGCCCTGCACGCGCCTTCCGTTGCTGTTGGGACGACTCTGCGGGGCCGTGGTAGTAGCTGCCGCCAAAGGGGTCCTCATCATCGCCATCTTCCTGATGTTCGGCACCGAGATCGCCGGTGGACCGGCGGCTGCCGTAGTCCTGGTGGCCGCAGCGGTTCTTCTCGTCATCGCCATCGGAGGGCTGGGCCAGGTGCTGGCCATCCTCACGGGCAGCCAGGAGGCCGTCAACGCCACGTTCCCGCTGGTGTTCACGAGCATCTTCATGAGCTCGGCGTTCTTTCCGACCAACCTGATGAGCGGCTGGTTTCGCGAGGTGGCTGAGGCCAATCCGGTGACCTGGATTATCGATCCGGTCAGGCGCCTCATCCTCGAGGGCTGGTCGTGGTCGGACGTCGGACAGGCACTCGCCGTTCCGTTGGTGATTTCTGCCGTCACGGTGACGATGGCCGTGGTCGCCCTGAACCGGAAGCTCAGTTCCTCGTGAGCATCGTCACAGTTGATCACCCCACGAATCTTGGATTTGCGGGCATGGTGGCATCGGCGATCTGTGGTCGGGGGATGCGCCGCATCATGGCGCGACCAGTCTTGATCATGCCGGTACTACTGATGCCGCTGATCTTCGTTCTGAGCTTCACCGGGGCATTCGTGTCCCTCACCCGGGTCGAGGGTTACGGGACCGACAACGTCTTTAATTGGATGGCGGTATACGCGGCGATGCAGGGGGCGGTGTTTGCCGGGGTGGGTGGTGCCTCGACCACCGCCGAGGACATCGAGAACGGCTTCTTCGACCGGCTGTTGCTGACTCCCGGTAGCCGAGTACCGATCCTGGTTGGAACGATGGCCTATAGCGCTCTGCGGTCGACGATCCCGACGACTGGCGTGCTGCTCGTCTCGGCCCTCGGAGGGCTCAGTCTGCCCGGCGGCCCACTTGCCCTAGTGACCGTTTACGTGGCTACGGCGGGCATGGCCTCTGCGTTCTGCCTCCTCGGCTTGGCGGTCGTCTACCGATTTCGCACGATGCGCTCCATGATCTTGATCCAGGTCTGCGGGTTCAGTTCGATGTTCCTGTCCACCGGCCAGGTGCCGATCCACTTCATGAACGGCTGGCTCCACGCCGTTGCCAGGGTGAATCCGGTCACCAACGTGCTGCGGTTTGCCCGTCAGGGGTTCCTAGGCGACCTCACCTGGACGATGACGTGGCCAGGTCTCGTGGCTCTCGGTGCCATGGTGGCTGTTGCCGGGGCTCTGGCCGTTCACCAGTTGCGACGGCTTGCCGCGTGACCACCGGGGGTTGGGCTAGTCGGTGACGGTGATCGTCCCCGTCATGCCGCCGTGGAACCAGCAGAAGTACGTGTAGGTCCCGGGCTGGTTGATCACCACGTCGGCTGACTGGCCGCCGGAGAGCGTGCCGGTGTCAAAGGTGTTGCCAGCAGCCGATGCGGTATGTGCTGCCCCGTCCATGTTGGTGAACCGAATCGTCTGTCCAACCGACGCCTGAGTTGCGCCGCTGTAGGCGAACCCGGAGATGCTCACCAGTGCCGGCGGTGGAGTCGTGGTCGTCGTGGCCGGTGCCTGAGTCGTTGTCGTCGTTGGTGGTGTGGTCGTCGTAGTGGTAGCGGGTGCCTGTGTCGTAGGTGTCTGTGGAGCGGCGAACCAGTCGAGTAGAACGCAGTTATCGCCCTCAATGAATGCTTCTAGGCTCAGATCGATCTTCACTCGTCCGATGTCGAACACGAAGGCCTCACCGTCCAGCCACTGGACGTAGGCCACGTAG
>JAZADL010000101.1:0-5724 GCA_036123635.1 Actinomycetota bacterium | reverse complement strand
CGGTTGAGCGTGCAGATGGATTATGAGGCCAACTCGGATTACCCGGAGAACACGGTCTTCGGTCAGGAGCCGCGGGCGGGGACCAAGATCGAACCAGCCGAGACAGTCCGGTTGTGGGTTAGCCAGGGGACAGGACCCATGGTTCTTCTGGACGTGATTGGTGACCAGGCGGCCGATGCCACCCGCGACCTTCAGGCCATGGGCCTCAAGGTGGAGACGGTCGGCCAAGAGCATCCGGTGGTGTCCGACGGTGAGGTCATTGACCAGTCACCCGACCCGGGGGTCGAAGTGGCCGTGGGTGCCCGGGTGATCTTGTTCGTATCGACCGGGCCGGCCGTCGAGGAGGTCCCCGATCTCTCCAACCGGCCGGCACTAGACGCCATGAACATCGTCTCGAAATTGGGCTGGCAGGCCAGCACCATGGAGGAGCGGAGCCGGACGGTACCTGTTGGACAGGTGGTTCGCACCGAGCCGCCTGCCCACAGTGAGCTGGCACCTGGGAGCACCCTCCTGATTGTGGTGTCCTCCGGCCTTCCGCTGGTTTCGGTGCCGCCGGTCGAGGGTATGAGGGAGTCGACAGCTGTCTTGGCTCTCGAGTCGATCGACCTCGCGGTGAACGTGCGCTACGAGATCCTGCCCGCCTTTAGCCCGAACGACGGGCGGGTTATCAGCCAGAGCCCAGGCGCTGATCTGGAGATCGATTTGGGTACCACGGTGACCATCGTGGTCGGGCAGGCCGAGGATCTGGAGGGGGCCGACACCGAGGATCCGTCCGGCTGATCTGGATTGGGTCCAGTTAGGAGACTCGGGCCAGGAAGTTGGCCAGCAGGTCGTGGCCGCTAGCTGTCAGGATCGACTCAGGGTGGAATTGCACACCTTCGACATCCAGATGTCGGTGGCGGAGCCCCATGACGAGGCCGTCCTCACTAGTCGCCGTGATCTCCAGTTCATCGGGGACAGATTCGCGGTCCACGATCAGGGAGTGGTAGCGGGTGGCCTCCAGGGGGGCGGGGAGTCCGGCGAACACGCCAGTGCCCTCGTGGTGGATTCGGGATGTCTTGCCGTGCATGACCTCTGGGGCTCGGACCACCTCGCCGCCCCATGCCGCCCCGATGGCTTGGTGGCCGAGGCAGACGCCCAGTACGGGGACCCGGCCGGCGGCCCAGCGGATGACCGCTGTGGACACGCCGGCGTCCTCGGGTCGACCGGGTCCTGGGCTGATTAGCACTGCGTCGGGCTCCAGGGCCTCGACCTCGTTGAGGGTGACTGCATCGTGGCGGTGGACCTGGGGGTCGGCACCTAGCTCGCCGAGGTACTGGACGAGGTTGTAGACGAACGAGTCGTAATTGTCGATGACCAGAACCCGGGCGCCCACCCGGCCACGCTAGCTAACGCTGCTCGTTGAGTTGTCGGAGAATCACCTTGGACTGCACGGGTCAGCCACCCGTTGCCCTATCCTCCGGGTCATGTCGAGTAGCGAGGACACCGAACCGCAGGACGTGCCGGTGCGGCCCACCCCGGCCAAGCGCAGGGTTCAGGGCGGTCGGGTCACCCCCAAGGGAACCCGGGCTGGCGCTCTCCCCAGTAACTCGTTGTCGGCGGGTCATGAGCCATCTCCGACCTGGGTGGCGGTGCTGATGTTCGGTTTACTGGGTCTTGGCATCCTCATCATCTTCTTCAACTACGTGGGTTGGATGCCGGGTGGGACGAGTAACGGGTTCTTGCTTCTGGGCTTGGGTTCCATCCTGGGCGGCATCATCACCGCTACCCAGTACCACTAACCGGTTGTTTTTGGGTCGACGAAGACGAATCACAGCAATGTGATTTGCCCACAAACTTTCCCACAGCCTGTGGACAACGTGTCCGGGTCTACTCCTCGGCGGCTATCAACTCCATGTCGTCCATACAGTGGCGGGGCGGATTTGGGCTCTCGTCAGTGGCGACCGTCATACGGACCTCGGTTCCGCAGAGGCTGCACCGGTATTGCAGCTTGACCTTCCGGAGCTCACCTGCGGGTGGTGGTTCGGGAAGCGGCGTGGCCAGTGTCCGGAGGACGGCGAGGCCCATACGGAGGAGGGCCATGGCCACCGCTATGGCCATGAGGATCTTGAGAACCAGCACCTGTTCAGCCTACGGGTCGTCCCCAGTGGGCGCCCGTGGGCTCGTGGCGACCACCGGTTCTGATTCGGCCGGTAGGGTCCGGTTCGCCCCGACCGGCTCGTTCGGTCGACCGCCTCGCCGGAGGACACCCCATGGAGCCGACCACTGCCACCGACCTGGCCCTCTTGGTGATCCGGGCCGTCGTCGGCCTGACGCTGGCCGCCCACGGCTGGAACAAGTTCACAGGGGGCGGGAAGATCCCGGGCACTGGGCGGTGGTTTGACAGCATCGGTATGCGGCCGGGGCGGTTCAACGCCTATTTGGCCGCTTCCACCGAGGTGGGTGCCGGCCTGCTGCTGGCCGTGGGGCTACTCACTTCGCTAGCCGCGGCAGGGGTGATCGGCGTTATGACAGTGGCCGGCTGGACATCGCATCGGACCAACGGTTTTTTCATCATCAAGGAAGGTTGGGAGTACGTGTTCGTGTTGGCCTCCGTATCCCTGGCGGTGGCCACCCTCGGCCCCGGATCCTGGTCGGTGGACGACGCCCTGGGTATCGCCGGCGACATGGATGGCATGGCCGGCTTCTGGATTGCCCTAGTGGTTGGTGTGGGGGGCGGTATCGCTCAGATGCTGGCCTTCTACCGGCCGTCCAGCGTGTCATCGGCGGATTGAAGTTTCGCGGCGATCCCATCGTGTTTGGTGATGAGGCGTCGGGGGGCGGTGAGTCGCCAACACTCCTCTACCACGCCGGCTACCTCGTCCCAGTCGAGGTCCACGTCCAATCGGAGGCCCACCCAGCCCCGCGGGCCGACGTAGGGCGGGACGAAGAACCGGTCCGGCTCTTGTTCCACTAGTTCGGCTTGCACCCCGGGAGCCGCTTTGAACCAGAGGTTGGGTCGCCCATCGGTCGGACTTTCGTGGAGGTTGCAGAAGGCCGGGCGTTTGGCCACGCCGAACGTCGGCATCCCGTGGTTGAGGCGTTCCTCCACGCCGGGGAGGGCGAGGCAGATATCACGAAACCGGTCGACCAGGTCGTCGATCGATGGCCCACGGGGTGGATGGTCCATGGTGGAGCTGATGGGAATCGAACCCACGACCCCCTGCTTGCAAAGCAGGTGCTCTAGCCAACTGAGCTACAGCCCCGAGGCGTCCCAAGAGGACGCCGATCATCGTAGGGCGATGAGGCACGATGTCGGGATGCCATTTGTCTCTCCACCGCGGTTCATTGGGCCGACCTCGTGATCAAGTACCTGGGGTCCAAGCGACGGTTGGTGCCGGTACTCGGTGAGATGTTCACCGCCTCAGGGGCCCGGACGGCCCTCGACCTGTTTACCGGGACGACCCGGGTGGCCCAGGAGTTCAAGCACCGGGGCGGTCTGGTTACCGCCGTGGACTCGGCCCGTTACTCGGAGGCTTTCGCCCGGTGCTATGTGGAGATCGACGCCGGCTTGGTTGACGCCGGGGAGGTTGCTGGGGCGTTGGAGTACCTGTCCCACCTTCCGGGCGAACCCGGCTACGTCACCGAGGTGTTTTGTGAACAGTCCCGCTTCTTTCAACCGTTCAACGGGGCACGGATCGACGCCATCCGTAACGCGCTGGATGCCGACTTCACTGGTTCCCCCTTGTTCCCGATTTTGCTAACCAGCCTGTTGGAGGCGGCCGACCGGGTGGACTCCACCACCGGCCAGCAGATGGCCTACCTCAAGTCGTGGGCACCCCGGTCGTTCAACCCGCTAGAACTACGACCTCCCGCCCTGCTTGCCGGAGCGGGGGCCGCGGTGAGAGGCAATGCCGTGGACCTGGTCGGGACGCTCGGCCCGTTCGATCTCGCCTACCTAGACCCCCCGTACAACCAGCACCGGTACGTTGCCAACTACCACGTGTGGGAGACCTTGGTGGCGTGGGACGCCCCGAAGCACTACGGAGTGGCTTGCAAGCGCGTCGACGTGCGCGATGACTCCACAAGGAGCTCGTTCAACCGGAAGCGGGAGATGCCTGTCGCTCTGGCCGAGGTCGTGGGCGCTGTGGACGCCGAGGTGGTGGTGGTTTCTTACAACGACGAGGCGTGGATCGGTCGAGACGACCTAGTTGACCTGTGCCGGATCCGAGGTGAGGTCTGCCTGCTGGCCTTTGACTCGAAGCGGTACGTAGGAGCCCAGATCGGCATCCACTCGCCGTCCGGCGAACGGGTCGGCAAGGTCTCTCACCTCAGGAACCAGGAGTACTTGGTGGTGGCCGGGGAGCGCTCCTTGGTCCGGCATATGGCAGCACGGTTCACCAGCAACCGGTTGGATGCCGGCTAAGGGCCGTTGTTTGGACTGCCGACGAGGTGCTAACAGTCGTGTTAGGTGGCGGCCTTCAGGTGGCCATGGGGCGGCCAAAGGGAAGTTCGTCCAGCCAGCCGGTCAGGAATGCTTCGGCCCGTTCACAGGCACCGATCACGGGTCCGTCGCCGTGGTCCACCACGTCGGTGACGACCTCGCTTACCAGAGCTCGGGTTCGATCAGCGTCACCGACCAGTGGCCCGCAGGTAGTGACGAAGTCGGGCAGGGCCAGGATGTCGTTGCGTTGACAGTGGGCGATGGCTTTGGCGGTCAGAGGCAGTGGCCCGGTCGGGACCACCACCCGTATGTCTAGTCGGTCGGCTATCCGGTGGTCGATGGCCCCTACCCGGACCCCGGCGAACAGCAGGTCGGCCGGGGTGGTGAACGGGTCCTCGACCTCCAACACCGAAAGTCCCCGGTCGACTAGAGCTTCGGTCAGCGCCTGCCCACCTGAACCGTCGACCACCGCCGTCTCGGCCGTGGGGAAGGCGGCTATCGCGGCGGCTACCGCTCCGGCGGCTACCAGAACCGCATCGGCTGGGGCCTCCACGGCACCGAGCTCACCATCCTCCACCCCCTTGGCAGCGGCTAGCCGGTAGCCAGCCTCCCAGCCGGCGACTTCCTCGGCGAAGGCGGTGAGGGCCACTGTCCGGCCCTCGGGGGTGGAGTTGATGCCGGCGGAGATGCCGGTCTCTCGGCGTTCCAGGATCGCCAGGGCGTAGGTGGCCGATCGGGCCAGGTCCCGGGCGCCACCCTGGAGGATTTTGGGAGCGAGTCGAGCCACGCCATGGCCGGCTACGTCAGCTAGGTCTACGGCCAGGAAAGCATCGGTGGCGGTCAGTTTGCGGATGAACATGGCGCTGGGGTAGTCGGCCTCGTCGGTTAGACGTCGTCGAGGGAGCTGACCACCTGGTCGACTCGGAGGCGAGCGTCGTCCAGCCGGGACCGGCAGTGGCGGATCAGGGCGTCGGCACGTTCGACCCGAACGGCTAGCTGGTCGACGTCGGTGGTGTCGGATTCCAGGGCGGCCAGGATCTCCTGTAACTCATCGAGGGCTGCGGCGTAACCGCCGATGTCCGTTGGCTGGTCGTCGGTCACCGTGTCTCCCCAGGATCGTCAGCCGACGTGGCGTCGACCGTGCTGGTGACCGTACCTCCGGCAACCCGGGTGACTAGTGGGTCACCGGCCGAGACGTCGGCCACCGACCGGACCAGGCTGCCGTCGGCCCGTCGGGTAATCGACCAGCCGCGGGCCACGATCCGAGCCGGGTCTAGGGCCCGGAGTCGACCCGCCATGCC
>JAZADL010000100.1:0-25236 GCA_036123635.1 Actinomycetota bacterium | reverse complement strand
CTGGCCCCACGGCCTCCTTTGTCGACGGCTTCCCAACTCCGGCTCGCTTGGTGCTAGCCCTCCTGATGCTGGTCGGACGCTTGGAGATCTTCCCCATGCTGTTGATGCTGGTAGCGCCCTACCGGTCTTTCCGGGGAGCGGCCCGACAGACGAGGCACCCCGGCCACTAGCCGGACAACAACTCCACCAGCAGGGTCTGCAAGTGGCCCGGGTCAGAGCTGCCGCAGGTTTCCCGGGCGCTGTGCATGGCCAGTTGGGCAACACCCAGGTCGACGGTCCGGATTCCGGTCCCGGCTGCAGTGGCCGGACCAATGGTCGAGCCACAGGGCAAATCTCCTCTGCTGACGAAGAACTGCAGGGGGACCCCGGCCCGCTCGGCGGCTAGGCGCACTATCCCAGCTCCCTCGGCGTCAGTGGCGTACCGCTCCCCGGCGTTGAACTTCAAAACGGGACCACCGTTCAGGTG
This sequence comes from Actinomycetota bacterium, assembly GCA_036123635.1. Lineage (GTDB taxonomy): Bacteria > Actinomycetota > Acidimicrobiia > Acidimicrobiales > MedAcidi-G1 > UBA9410. Next base: position 24,770 of record JAZADL010000100.1, on the reverse strand, counting down.
GACTGGATGCTCCGGGTCGTGCCGGTCGACGTAGTTGGGATGCGTGGCGTGGGCCCCGTCGACGGAGAGCACCAACGATCCCGAAAACCTTCGGGATTCCAGAGCCACGAAGCGTCGAAGGGTCCGGGGCAGCAGTGGTCCTGCTGCCCCGCTGCTCGACACGCTGCCCACTTCCTCATGGTCAAACAGGGCCAGGACCGGGACCGGTCCGTCGGCTTCAGCGGTATCCACTAGGGCCTGGGTGCCGGCATGGCAGGAGAGGAGATTGTCGATACGCGGTGCGCTCACCAAATCACGATTAGCGCCGACCAACACTGAGGGGGAGAGGTCGTGGAACATCACATCCCACCCAATTACGGCATCCTCTGAGACTCCGACGCTCGAGGCCACCAGAGCCTCGAATGCCCCTGGTCTCAACCCACCGGTTCCAGTAATGGGGGAGAGGTGGTCTTGGGGGTTCAGCACCAGTCCTTTCTCGTTAACGCCCCGGTCGAGGTGAATAGCCAACTGCGGGATCCGAGCAAGGGGACGGTCATCACGTATCAGGACTTGTCGTACGCCATCGCCGTCCCGGACAGCCAGGCGACCTGAAATCCCGAGGTCTCGGTCCAACCATGAGTTGAGGAGGACCCCGCCGTAAACCTCCACCCCCAATTGGGAGCATCCAGCAGCGCCACGGTCAGGAACCGGCTTCAACCGGAGGTTCGGGCTATCGGTGTGGGCGCCGACGATCCGCACGGGGGCGTCATCAGCCCGACCTTGATCCACCCAGGCCACTAGAGCGCCTCCGGAACGTACGAGATGGCGACCGGGTCCGGGTGAATCATCATCCAGACCGATTTCTACGAAACCGGCCTCATCTAGTCGACGAGCGACCTCGTCGACAGCGTGATATGGGCTAGGTGAACTGTCGATAAACCGACACAGGTCGACAGCGGAGGCGGGGTCCTGATGGGACATGCCTCTATCATGGACCGTCCACAGCTGAGTTGAGATGCCCGCCACGCGGCAGCATCTCATTACAGTCGCTCCGACCGACGGCGTTCCGGGCGATCTCCAGAAAGCGGACCCTGCTGGGTCCCCAACCCAGGAGACCACTATCCCGAAAAGGTCCGTCTACTCCACGTCCAGCGAACCGGCTGTACTCCAGCAACCCGCCTACCTGCGCCGGGATCTGCCGACCGCCCAGGGTCTCTACGACCCGCGCATGGAGCACGATTCCTGCGGTGTCAATTTCGTCTGCCACCTTCGCGGCGTAGCGACTCATCGAATCGTCCAGTTGGGAATCGGCGCCTTATGCAAAATGCAGCACCGGGGCGCCCTCGGGGCCGAGGCCAATACCGGGGACGGTGCCGGTCTACTGCTGCAGATTCCTGACGACTTCTACCGGCAGGTGGTGCCATTCAACCTCCCGGAAGCGGGACGGTATGCCACCGGAATCGCCTTTCTGCCTCAGGGAGAGAGTGCGGCCGATCAGGCGGCCACTGAGGTGGCCCGCATTGCCGACGAGGAAGGTCTGGAGGTTCTTGGTTGGCGAAACTTGCCGATCGACGACTCGATGATCGGCAACGCGGCCCGTGCCACTGAGCCAATATTTCGTCAGGTATTCCTAGCGGGTTTAGATGGGCCCGAAGGCCGGCCGACCGGCTTGGATCTAGATCGAATCGCCTATGTGGTTCGGAAGCGGACCGAGCACGAGGTGACGGTAACCAACGAGGACGGGCAGGACTACGGCGTCTACTTCCCGTCGCTCTCGGCTCGGACCATTGTCTACAAGGGGATGCTCACCACCCTCCAACTCTCCCAGTTCTTCCCTGACCTGACCGACGAACGCGTGGTGAGCGCCCTGGCTCTCGTCCATTCCCGCTTCTCGACCAATACGTTCCCGTCGTGGCCGTTGGCTCACCCCTACCGCTTCATCGCCCACAACGGCGAGATCAACACCGTGCAGGGGAACCGAAACTGGATGCGGGCCCGGGAGGCGTTGATGGGCACCCAGGTACTGGCTGGTGACCTAGACAGGCTATTTCCGATCTGTACTCCGGGAGCTAGCGATTCCGCAGGTTTCGACGAGGCTTTGGAGCTGCTGACCATGGGCGGCTACTCGCTGCCCGAAGCGGTCCTCATGATGATCCCGGAGCCGTGGGAGAACCATGCCGAGATGTCCGACGACCGGCGGGCCTTTTACCAGTACCACGCCTCCCTAATGGAACCATGGGATGGTCCGGCGTCCATTGCCTTTACCGATGGCACGGTCATCGGAGCCGTCCTCGACCGGAACGGCCTACGCCCCAGCCGCTACTGGGTTACCTCCGATGACCTGGTGGTCATGGCCAGCGAAGTCGGCGTAGTCGACGTGCCGACCAGCGAGGTGGTCGAGAAGGGACGCCTCCAACCTGGACGGATGTTCCTCATCGACACCAACGAGGGTCGAATCATTCGTGACGACGAAATCAAGGCCGGGTTGGCCTCCGCCCGGCCATACCGCCAATGGTTGGACAACAATCTCATCCACCTGGACGACCTTCCCCCCAGGGCCAAAGCAACCCTGGATGAGAACACAATCATCCAGCACCAACAGGCCTTTGGGTACACCCACGAAGGCCTAAAACTGTTGGTGGCTCCCATGGCCCGGGACGCAAAGGGGGCCATTGGCTCGATGGGCACGGACACGCCGGTAGCTGTGTTGTCCGACCGGCCGCGCCCCCTCTATGACTACTTTCAGCAACTTTTCGCCCAGGTAACCAATCCGCCGTTAGACGCCATTCGCGAAGAATTGATCACAGCGCTATGCACCACCGTGGGAGCCGAGGGAAACCTCCTGGATCCCCGCCCCGAGAGCTGTCGGCAGGTCCACTTGGAACACCCCGTCCTAACCGAGGACCAGATGGCCACCCTGATCGGAATTGATGGCCCTGGCGGTCCCGACGGCTTCACGTCGCGAGTGCTCGACGGCCGCTACGAAGTGAGTCGCGGTGGCGACGGCCTGTCTGACGCTCTGAATCGACTGAAGGCCGAAGCCTCTACAGCTATCCGAGATGGCATCACCCTGATAGTCATCAGCGACCGGGGGATCAGCCCGACACTGGCCCCGATTCCATCGCTCCTGGCTACCGGGGCCGTACACCACCACCTGATCCGCGAGAAGACTCGTACCCGGGTCGGCCTTCTCGTGGAGAGCGGCGACGCCCGGGAAGTCCACCATGTGGCCCTACTGCTTGGATACGGGGCATCTGCCGTCTGTCCCTACCTGACCTTCGCCTCCGTGGACGACATGGTCAGCGAGGGACGCTACGGCCTTCCTGCGACGATGACTTCTGAGAAAGCTCGGGCCAACTTGGTGCGGGCCTTCGATCAGGGCCTATTGAAGATCATGTCCAAGATGGGCATCTCGACAGTGTCCTCCTACACCGGCGCTCAGATCTTTGAGGCCATCGGTCTCGGGACCGACGTCGTCGACACCTGTTTCACCGGGACGGTAAGCAGACTGGGTGGCATAGGCCTCGATGTTCTGGCCCTGGAGGTGGCCTCACGCCACGCCCTCGCCTTTCCATCCAACCCGGCAGAACGCGCCCACCGCACACTGGAGGCCGGCGGCGAGTATCAGTGGCGCCGGGAGGGCGAATACCACCTGTTCAATCCAGAAACCGTCTTCCGACTCCAGCACGCCACACGGGAGGGGAGGTACGACGTCTTCAAGCAGTACACCAGCCTGATCAACGAACAAGCGAAGCAGCTAGCCACCCTCCGCGGCCTTTTCACATTCCGCGAGGGGGTTCGGGTACCAGTCCCACTGGACGAAGTAGAACCGGTGTCCGAGATCGTGAAGCGGTTCTCCACTGGCGCCATGTCTTACGGGTCAATCAGTGCCGAAGCCCACGAAACGCTGGCCATCGCCATGAACCGGATCGGCGGCAAGTCCAATACGGGAGAGGGCGGAGAAGACCCCGACCGATTCACGCCCGAGCCGAATGGCGATCTCCGCCGTTCGGCCGTCAAACAGGTCGCCTCCGGGCGCTTCGGCGTGACCAGCGAGTACCTGGTTAACAGTGATGACCTCCAGATCAAGATGGCTCAAGGTGCCAAGCCCGGCGAAGGCGGGCAGTTGCCGGGCCACAAGGTTTACCCCTGGATCGCCCGGACCCGACACTCCACACCGGGCGTAGGACTCATCTCCCCACCGCCTCACCACGACATCTATTCCATCGAGGACTTGGCCCAACTCATCTATGACCTCAAGAACTCGAATCCGGTCAGCCGGGTCCATGTCAAGTTGGTAGCTGAAGTCGGAGTAGGCACGGTGGCCGCCGGCGTCTCCAAGGCCCATGCCGACGTTGTCCTGATCTCGGGTCACGATGGTGGTACCGGCGCCTCGCCTCTCACCTCCATAAAGCACGCCGGAGCACCTTGGGAGTTGGGCCTCGCAGAGACTCAGCAAACACTCCTTCTCAACGGATTGAGGGATCGCATCGTGGTCCAGGTCGACGGTCAGTTGAAGACCGGCCGCGACGTGATGATCGCCGCCCTGCTGGGCGGCGACGAGTTTGGATTCGCCACAGCACCCCTCGTGGTTTCGGGCTGCGTGATGATGCGGGTTTGCCACCTCGACACATGTCCAGTGGGGGTGGCTACTCAGAACCCCGAGTTGCGCAAAAAGTTCACCGGCCGACCCGAGTTTGTCGTGAACTTCTTTGAATACATCGCCGAAGAAGTCCGGGAAATTCTTGCTGAACTGGGCTTCCGTACATTGGCCGAAGCCATCGGCCACGCCGAAGTCCTCGACGTCCGCCACGCCGTCGACCACTGGAAGGCCGCCGGTCTGGATCTGTCTCCCATCCTCCACGTGCCCGAGGTAGGCAATGCCGATCGCCGCAACACCGGCAGTCAGAACCATGGCTTGGAGCACATCCTTGACCGATACCTGATCGCTGAGGCCACTGCGGCCCTGGAAGACGGAACGCCGGTCCACGTCGCCACCTCGGTAACTAACGTGGATCGTTCGGTCGGAACCATGTTGGGCTACGAGTTGACCCGTCGGCATGGGGGAGAAGGGCTACCCGACGACACCATCCAGGTGGATCTCAGCGGATCGGCGGGGAACAGTTTCGGGACGTTCGTGCCTCGGGGAATCACCTTGCGTCTCACCGGTGACGCCAACGACTACGTCGGCAAGGGCCTCTCCGGAGGCCGTATCGCCATCCGACCACCAGCCGATGCCCCCTTCACGGCTGAGGAGCAGATCATCGCCGGCAACGTAATTCTCTACGGGGCGACCTCCGGCGAGGCCTTTATCCGGGGGCGGGTCGGGGAGCGGTTCTGCGTTCGGAACTCTGGTGCCGTTGCAGTGGTGGAAGGAATCGGAGACCACGGCTGTGAGTACATGACCGGCGGACGAGCCGTGATCCTGGGCCCCACCGGTAGGAATTTCGCAGCCGGGATGTCCGGTGGAGTCGCCTTCGTCTTGGATCCGGACGGCTCCTTTCCCAACCGGGTCAACCCAGAGATGGTTCTGGTGGAGGAATCGGATGCCGAGGATCGTCAGTGGCTCCAGAATCTCCTGGTCCGGCACCACGACGAAACAGGGTCGACGGTGGCCGAGGGGCTTCTGGCCTCCTGGGACCGTCAAACAGCCCCCTTCGTGAAGGTGATGCCCACCGACTACAAGCGAGTCCTCGAGGCGGCCGCCGTCGCCCGCGAGACCGGCCGCGACGAAGTGGAGGCAATCATGGCCTCCACGCGGAACTAGGCACGATCATGGGTGACATCCGAGGTTTTCTAAAACATGACCGGCAGCTTCCAGACCGCCGATCGGTGCCAGTTCGGCTTCGCGACTGGAATGAGGTCTACGAGCCCTTCGGCGAGGACAACCTTCGAGAACAGGCCAGCAGGTGCATGGACTGCGGTATCCCGTTCTGTAATGACGGCTGCCCACTGGGCAACCTCATCCCAGACTGGAACGACCTGACCTACCGCGACCACTGGCAGAACGCCATCGAGCGACTGCACGCCACCAACAACTTTCCTGAGTTCACCGGGAGGCTCTGTCCGGCCCCCTGTGAAGGGGCCTGCGTGCTCGGAATCAACGAACCCCCGGTCACCATCAAGCAAATCGAGGTCAGCATCGTCGATCGGGCATGGGCGGAGGGGTGGATCGTTCCACTAGTTCCTGCCGAGAACACCGGTCGACGGGTGGCCGTGGTGGGTTCGGGACCTGCCGGATTGGCTGCCGCCCAACAGCTCACCAGGGCGGGGCACAGCGTGGTGGTGTTCGAGCGAGCCGACCGGATCGGTGGCCTGATGCGGTATGGGATTCCGGAGTTCAAGATGGAAAAGCGCCACCTCGACCGACGACTAGCCCAAATGGAAGCCGAAGGAACAGAGTTCCGGACTAACACCGCCGTCGGCGTGGACCTCCCCGTGGACCAACTCCGGACCGACTTCGACGCTGTAGTGCTGGCCTGTGGAGCCACCCAGTGGCGCGACCTTCCGGTTCCCGGGCGAGAACTGGACGGCATCCTCCAGGCCATGGAGTATCTCCCCGGTTCCAACCGCGTCCAGGAGGGTGACCTGGACACCGCTCCGGTAGATGCCGCGGGCATGGACGTTGTCATCATCGGAGGAGGCGATACCGGGGCCGACTGCCTGGGCACTGCTCTACGCCAGGGAGCACGGGTGGTCCACCAGTTTGAGATCATGCCTAGACCCCCCGACGAACGGCCCGACAGCAACCCGTGGCCGACCTGGCCGATGATCTACCGGGTGTCGTCGGCCCACGAGGAGGGCGGGGAGCGCGAGTACGCCATCAACACCTCAGAATTCGTTGGCCAAGATGGTCGAGTCAGCGCTCTGCGTACCCACCGGGTAGAGCAGGTGTACACCGAGGGGCGGATGTCGTTCGAGCCGATCGAAGGTACTGAGCAGGAGTTCCCCGCAGACTTGGTCCTCCTAGCCATGGGTTTTACCGGACCGGAGCGCAACGAACTCACCGACGGCCTCGGTCTCGAGCTGGACGCCCGAGGGAACGTCGCACGGGATGGGGAGTACCAGACCGCGGTCGACGGGGTGTACGTCTGCGGAGACATGGGGCGAGGGCAGTCGCTAATCGTGTGGGCTATTGCTGAGGGCCGGTCGTGTGCAGCGGCCGTGGATCGGATGCTCTCGGGAAGCACACTCCTGCCTGCACCTATTTCACCCACCGCTGTTCCTCTTCGCTGAGGTCACGGTGGGCCAGAAGCCCATGTGGTGTCATCCGCCGCTGCCGCAGAGAAATATGTGGTTGGGCCGGGTCCACCGTCGACCATCCTCAACACGCTTTGAGAGTGAGTAGGTTCCAGAGGTGCCGAGGCTTAGAGAAACAGCGTTATCGGCGGCTGGAGCAGTGGTTCGCCGAACGGCGGCCGTAGCCAGCCGGGTCGCCGCTGTTGGCCCCAACGACGGTCCGGCTCGAAACTTCGGCCGGTTTGGCGACGGCACGCATCTCGGGTGGCCGACCGGTTCGGTGTTCGGCCAACGGTGGATCTGGATTGGCTGTGACACCCTGATCGCCCCTCACGTCACCCTGTCGGCTGGGATGGCTACGGCTGTGGAGATGGACACCGAGTCGGTAGTTCGTATCGGTGATCGTTGTCTCATCGGTCGGGGAACAGCGATCGTCGGGCACCGGGCTATCGATATCGGTGATGACGTGTACACCGGCATGAACGTCTACATCACCGACCAGAACCACGGATACGAAGACCTCGACCTCCCGATCGGGGTGCAGACCCCATCGGAAGAACCAGTAGTTGTCGGGTCAGGAAGTTGGATCGGATCCGGTGCGGTGGTTCTCCCAGGAGCGCGAATCGGTATCCATGTCGTCGTAGGAGCGAACTCGGTAGTCCGTGGCGAAATCCCCGACTATTCGGTGGTGGTTGGCGTACCCGGCCGTGTGGTCCGTCGCCACGACGGCACCGCTTGGCGACGTACGGGAAGCGGGAAACGAACTGAGTTGGTCTGGCCGAACCAATTCGGAAATAGCAAAAACTAGAGTCCGGTGAAACGTTTGCTATTACGCGCCTAGAACGGTTGGGCGTCGAGAAACTCCAACGCTGCATCTATGAAGCCGAAGTCCTTTGGCGTGGCGAAGTGGTCTACGCCCGGCAGAACGACCAAGTCGGCATCCGGCAGGCCGTCCACTAGTGGGTCGGCAGGACCGGCGTGATCTCGCTCTCCGATTACTACCCGGACCGGGACCGACACACCAGCGAGAACCTCCGGGGTGAAGGACCGTCGGTCAGGTCGCTGCAGGAACGCCGACAGCGCCTCGCGGTCGGCTCCCGCTACATCGGGAAGGTCGGCGAAATAGCGCATCTCGGGATCTGTTGCCGTTCCGGTTCGAACCGCTTCGACTATCGCCCGTCCCCTCTGGGCGTCACGTTCGAAGAGATTGCGTCCCACGCCAGCCAACACAATTCGGTGAAATCGGTGAGCGTGGTGGGCAGCCAACCACAGGACGGCCATGGCACCGGCCGAAAATCCGACGGCGTCGACCGGATCGTGACCCAGTTCGCCAAGAATCCGGTCCTCTAAGTCCCGGTAGGCCTCTGGGTCACTGGGCTTATCGGCCATCCCGTGGCCTAGGAGGTCCACCCCGACGACTGTTCGGCCGGCGTCTCCAAGCAGATCGACCCAGCCGTTATTGCGCCAGGTGGCCTCGAAGGAGGTCCCAAACCCGTGGACAAGCAGAACATCGGGACCGGACACCGGGTGAACTTACCTGTCGTCTGCTCGGCCTCCTCGCTGGGCTTCCCTGACCAGTGGATTTGACGTCGGTACCCTGATCCGGTGACTCCGCAACGCCTGCTGATTGTGGTCGGGTTGCCCCTTGGCCTCCTGATCGCCTTCCTGTCGCCCGCTTGGACGGCCTATGACGAGTTCACACACTTCGCTCGCGTGGTCGACATGGCGCAGGGGAACCTGGAGCCCACCCGGTCAAGCGAGGGCATCGGCTCTCATATCCCCGCCGCCTACCGGGAGGCCACCGGCCAGATCATCCTGGATCACCAGGAAGGTCGACCGCCGTGGTCCCCGACGTCGATCCGCTCCTTGCTCGACCACCGGCCGGATGGTCGGACTACCTTTATCGACACCCGTCCCACCACGGCTTCCACCCCGGTGGCCTATCTCTCTGCTGCCGCCGGAGCTTGGGTGCCGGTGGTCCTCGATGCTCCCGGGCTGGTGGTCCTGTGGGCCAGCCGCCTCGCTTCTCTGGCGGTCTACCTTGCTATCGCCACGGTGGCTGTCCGCGGGGCTTCGGCGTTCCGCTGGTCGTTGGCCGCCTCAGCTCTCGCTCCCCTAAACCTGGCTCTGGCCTCCTCGGTCTCTCCGGACGGATTGACAGTCGTCGCTGTGCTCCTCGCATTCTCCATATGGACGCGGGTGGAGGCGGGCGATGAGGTCGGAGTACCAGCTCTCATCGGAGCATCCCTTCTCCTGGCCCTGGCTAAGCCCCCGTACTTCCTGGTCCTAGCGCTCTTCCTGGTATCAGCTGTGCTTCAGCCGAGCCGAGTTAGGACCCGGGCAGCTCTGGTCGCCGCAGGTGGCCTCCTAGTGGGCCTAGCCACCGCGGTAACCAATTCGTCTGAGAACTACCAAGCCGTAACGACAACCATGATCCAGGAAATCAACTACCAGCCCGGGCTGCAGTGGGACCGGCTCTTGGGGGACCTCCCCGGTTTCCTCTGGGCCACGGTGGACACCTGGCTGACTGAATACCGGTTCTACGTGCAGGGGTGGTTCCGCCAACTGGGCTTCTGGGAGGCCGACCTGCCGCGAGTCATTCCGTGGGCCCTGTTCGTCGTGGCCGCCCTAGCTCTCCTCCGACTCGACGGTGGTGACCTAGTGCGTCTTCGGGGGGCACGGCGGGTTCTGATGGCCCTGGGTGTGGGGGGCTTTCTAGTGGCGTTGTACGCCGCTAGCTACGTCTATTTCACCGACCGGACGGACTACGCACACATCGGTCTCCAGATGGCCCGCTACGCCATCCCGTTAGCCCCGTTGGCCGTCGTGAGCTGGCTGCCTCGTTCGAGCCGAATGCTTTCCTCCCGCCTGTCCGAACGGGCCGCTGCGTTGATCATCGCTGGAGTGCCGGTAGTTGCTGTAGGAGCGTCTGCGATGACATGGCTGTGGACCGGTGCCAACACGCCGCTGGGCTGAGGTCGACTTAGCGCCGGACCCGATACTCCAGCAGCGCCTCGACAGCAGCGCCTGCTAGGCAGAGGATCGCCAGGACCCCGACTACGTGGTACTGCTCGAAGAAGAGTGGCCAGACGAAGTCACGTGGATGACGGAACCGAATCTGCTCAATGGCGATAAGGCCGGCGGCGACGGACATGAACGCTACGGCGAGGGTCGGGGTCAGACGATGAGGCAGGCGTCCCCAGAGGCCTAGTGCTGTCACGACCCCGATACCGGCCCCTGTGATTGGCCATGCAGGAAGGTTTAGGACTGCGAATGCTCCAACTGCTAGTCCGATGGCCAGTGCCGGGCGATGGCCCAGAAGACGTCGACGACGGATGGGGTTCACGAATTCTGGACGCTCTATGTCTGGTGAACCCGTATCCATTCGCCCTCGGACCGCTATGGCCAGGCAGATGAGTGCTGTGGCCAGCGATAGGTAGAGCGCCGCCCACACGGTGCGTTGAGGCAGCCAGCGGAGGCGATAGGTGGCAGCCGTCTGGCCTGGGTTGATCAGCCAGCCGTTGGCGTAGCCATCCACGAGGGTCGGAGGTCCGTGGTCCATGCCCTCCTCGTCCTGAAGGCTCCAACCGTTATTGAGGCTCTGTCCGAGTACGAGCCAGATGGGCGTATCGCTTGGGCCTACTTCAACGGTGAGGCCGGTTCTGGAGGTGTGAATGGTCGTGATGGCCGGCAGGGGGTTCGGGGCGGTGTCGGCGGTGGGTGTAGACGTGAGGACGAGGCGGTCAATGTCAACGCCGGTTTCGACACCGGCGGTGCCAGCCACGCGGTGCTCGCCGTCTGCTAGCTGGAGAGCTGGCCCACAAGGGTTGATTTTCAGGGGGCGTCGGGCAAGGGCGTCGCTTATCGAGCCTGAGATCCGGATCTCCACCGGATGACCGTCGACTTTTAGAAGATCGTCGCGACATCCCGAGTCGTACCATGGGCGCACCGGTGGGGTGTTCGGACCGTCGTGGACCTCGACTATTGCGACCGGCAGGATGTCTGGCAGGCCGGAGTACCAGTTCATTGTCCGCCTCTTTGTCACTTCGAGGATCTCGATAGTGAGGGTTCGGCTGGTGAACGCAGGAACTGGTAGGGCGACGGTGATGACCCCGCTGGCGGGATTCCGTGGGGTGCTGGGCAGTTCTACTGTGCCGACCGGACCGTCGTCGCCGACGAGTAGGAGTTTGGTGGGGACCGAGTGGAGGCTGTCGGCCCGGTAGGTCAGGGAGAGGTCGGAAAACCGTTGGGCTTCAGCATGGGAAACCGTCAGAGAATGGCCCACTGGGTCGCCGATCGGCGCCTGCCAGGCGGTCGCCGGGTCGTCGTCAAACGCCGAACGTGCCCGAGATCGAAGGTCGCCGGCAAGGCTGCCCGTCGAACGGGCGAAGGGGCCGGACGGATGGTCTATGAGATCGTCTGTGGCAGTGGCCGAGAGGCGTGCATCGCCGCGTAGCAGGAAGGTTCGGTTCCACGGAATCGTCACCGTCCGGTCCATGGCTCTTTCGGGCTGTTCTCGGATCGGATCCAACGGATTCGACCGCTGACGGGTTAGGAGTACCACGAGCTCAGATCCGGCATCGACCCCCAGCGCATCGGTTAGGTCTGTAGGCAGAACAATCGTCTCGTCTGCTGAGACACCATCTACCAGTACTTCGGCGAAACCGACCCCGGTGACCCCTGCGTAGTGGTCGAGGACCCCGACGTCAGTTCCGAGTACCTCCAAGCCGATGTCAGACACCTCTTCACCTCGGAGGTTCACGCGTTGACCGGGCATCGTCCGGGACGACGTGTCGAGGGTTACATCGATCCACCGATCGTCCAGATGGACTCTGAGGTCAGTGATCCATCTGTTCTGGCCTTGCGAGGAAGCCTGGAGGACAAGCAGGTAGCCAACAGGAGTTGGACGGTCGAGGTGGAGGTCGAGGCGTTCTCCGACCACGTCGTTAAACGCCCCAACGGACCAGGCGGTGTCTACCTGGCCGTCGACGGCATGGAATGGTCGGTCTCCGGGGGTGAACGTCACAGGGTTGCCATAGGCGGTGGCATCCACGCGGATTCCCACTTGTCGGGCGACTGTTCTCGTACCGGTGCGTTCTGGCAGCACGGGGAGGCGATGCTCGGAGAGGTCGCCTGCCGTTGGTGTCTCGTCGAGGCGTTCGGTGTAGCCGGTCGTCTCGCGAATAGTTCCCCATCGATGTCCGTCTTTGCGGTTGGTGTCGGTGAGGACGAGACGGGATTGGGCCAGGTTCAGCCCTTGGATGGTGGCGGCATCGTCACTGAACGACGCACTGAACAAGACGGGTCGTCCGGGTTCGAGCAGGCCCTCGCCGGCCGCTGCTAAGAGGCCCACGGCGTCCCCGACTAACACTATGGGGCGCGTGGGGTCGGCCAGCCGGAGTATCGGCTGTGGATCCGACACGGGCAGGACGACGGCTGGAGCCGGATGCTCGGCCGTAGGGGGCCGCGACAGAGTGTGCTGGTCAATGAGGGGGCGGTCGGGTCCCGCCACGTTGGCTGTTGGATTACCGAAACCGATCGGGTCCTCGAACCCGGGGGCATCGCGTAGGTCGGCCCAGAGGTCATCGGGTCGGGGTGTTCGGAACCGTTCAAATTGAAGGTCGGCCCGGTAGACCACATCGCCTGCTCCGAGAAGCTGTGCCATTGGAGCCAAGGAATCGGGATCAAAGCGTCCCTCCTGTATCTCGGCATCCAGAGCAACCAGAAGAGCCGCTGAGGCCGGAGAACCCTGTGGAATCAATTCCCGGGCGACATGGGGGCGGTCCATGAGACCCGGAAGCACAGGGTCGCCCGAGTTGCCCCAGCGGTATGCGGCAAAGTCACTCCCCGGAATCTCAAGAACCCGCGTTGCATCCCCCCGGGTCTCCAGCTGAACTGCCGCTGCGTGCCAATAGGCAGGAACCTCTTCCGGACGTTGGACCAATCGGCCGAGCATTTCGCCCTGCCAGAGGGGCGACAGGTTGGCCACGATCAGCAGGCAGAGTCCGATTGCTGCAGGTTGCTCCCAGCGGGGACGCCATCGCCCTAGGGCCGCTACTCCTGCACCCAGCAGCATGGACGTTCCCAGGATCGAGAGGGGGAGTGCACGCGGGGTGCTCCGTAGAGCCAGCCCTGTATCGGTGAGCGTCCACTCCCGAAAGAACCGGCCCAGCGGGGACGGCCCGTCGTAGGGGTGGGCTCCTATGCCCACGAGTAGTCCAACCACCATCAGCATTAAGGCATGGCTGCGGTGGCGAAAACGCACAACCACAGCCACGAGGAGTGCAAGGAGGGGTAGGGCAAAGGAAAGGGGGAGTGCCCATCGCGTATAGGACGTTGCGGGCTCGATCCAGGCTCCGAGACGACCTTGTCCATAGAAATACCAGTAGCCGAGACCTCTGAAGAGCTCGGGCGCGGTGGCGGCGTCGGAGACAACCTTGTAGTTCTCTGTCAGGCGGAGTGTCGGAAGGCCGTACTGGGCCTGGACGGCCAAGCCCACCATCCACCAGATCCCTGTCGCAACGAAGGCCGTACCGATCCGGCTGGCTGTTCCGATGATCCGCGACCAGGAGGCGGACCGCTCCAAACCACACCAGACCAGCCACGCCACCGGCCCAATGCCAACCAATAGCAGTGAGCTGGCGTTGACCCCACCAATGGTCAACGCAACCAGACCGAAGACTGCAGCGTGGCGCCAGCCCTTCGTCCGAAGTGCCCGGACGGTGAGGCCCATTAGCCATGGAAGACCAGCCCACGGCAGGAGGATCACGGAATGCCGGTCCACGTAGTTGAGGAGGTATGGACTGAGCATGTAGGCAAGTGAGGAGACCAAAAGGGCGGACCCCCGCCAACCGAGGGTCCGGAGGAACCAGCGCATACCTAGACCGGCAGCCAGCAGTACAGAACCCAGCCACAGTCGCTGTGTGACCCAGTCCGGTAGGCCCAGGGCCTCACCGAGCCAGAAGAACGGACCTACCGGCCAGAGGTAACCGATGTTCTGGTGGGTGACGGTGCCCAGGGCCACCTCGGGGTGCCACATATAGGGCGCCCGTGCCAAGAGTCGGCCGGGGTCCAGGTAGAGATATGCCTTTGTGTCCGCGGCCACGCGGCCCATGTCGTTTGCCAGGAGGGGCAGGTACGCCACCACGGTAAGTACAAGACGCTGGACGGCATCACGGCCAAGTGGTGTGGTTTGAGTGGTCATCGGTGACTGACTGTGGATGCCAAGACCCGGAACGCTTCGGTGGCCGTGCGATCCCAGTCGAAGCGTGTCGCCATGCGGGTGGCCCCGGCGGCCAATTCGGCTCGGCGGGCGGGATTGCCGGCTACCTCCACGAGAGCGGCGGCGATGCCGGCACGATCGGGCGCCAAGAGACCCGAGGTCCCGTGCTCGACGGCATCACGGTGGCCATCGATGTCACTGGCTACCGCCGGCGTCCCACACGCTGCCGCTTCGGTCAGCGTCATGCCCCACCCCTCACTGACCGATGCACTGGCTACAACGGTGGCTCGCCGGTAGGCGGACACGAGAGCCTCGTCGTCGACGCGACCCCGGAACCGGACGGCCTCAGAGATACCTAGGTCGGTTGCCCGTTGGCGCAGGGCACCCTCTTCTGGACCTTCTCCAACGACTTCAAGGCGAAGGTCATGTACCGATTGACGAGCTAGGGAGACCGCTTCGAGAAGCCGATCTACGCCCTTGGACGGCATGAGGCGCCCGACGCTTAGGACGAGTGGGGCAACCTCCGGTTTGCCTTCGGGCCGGAAACGAGGGTGAATCCCTGGTTCCACCACGTGAACGCCTTCAGGACGATGTCCTAGATTGGCCAACAAACCCCGACGCGAAGAGGCCGAGAGGGTGACGATTGGCGTGCTTCGGTAGAACGGGGGAGCGAGGCGCCGTTCCAGTAGGGAGCCGAACCAGGCCCGAAGGGGCGGTAGTACGAGTGGCCACATAGCGCCGTGATGGTGGTGTTGAAAGACCATCCTCGGCCCCCGGCACCATATGGGGCTGAGGAAGGGCATGCCGTTCCAGACCTCTACGACGGCGTCACGTGGGCCGTGCCGGCGTCCGAGTTCGGCTAGGGCGGCGGCCGGGAAAACCCCGTACCGTCCGGCCCTTCGGACTACTCGGTACCCGTCCCTAACGAGATCCGGTGGCTGTCCCGCCACAACCGAAGTTCGGGCAGTTACCTCCACTCCGGCCGCCGCCCACCTGCGCATTACCTCGTGGGAGTGCAATTCTGAACCGCCAGCCTCGGGATCGTCGAGATCTCGCCAAGCAAGGACGTGGACCCGCCGGATTTCGCTGGTCGCCATGAGATCGCCGAGGCCGCCGACGGGCAGGCCGGGACGGCTCACGTGAAGGGGCCGGTCGTCGGTCATGCCGGGGAAATCGTACCGGCCGACCACTGATCGACCGGGCCGGGGCGGAACCGGTGGCAGAATCGACTGACCCATGCTCTTCCCGACCATCACCTTCGCCGTCTTCCTGGCTCTGGTCTTGGCCGCCCACACGGCCCTGCTGACCCGACCCACGGCGTGGAAGGGCACGATGCTGGTGGCCAGCTACACCTTCTACGGCTGGTGGGACTGGCGATTCCTGTCTCTGATCTGGGTGTCTACTCTGGTCGACTTCGTGGCCGGGCGGGCGCTCTACCGGTCTTCCGACCAGGGTCGACGCCGGCTCCTGTTGTGGTGCAGCCTCGGCACCAACCTCGGGATGCTGGGTTTCTTCAAGTACGCCGACTTTTTCGTGGACTCCTTCGTTGACGTACTCGCTGATCTCGGGATCACGGTGTCAGCAACCCCGCTGGGCATCATCCTCCCGGTCGGGATCAGCTTCTACACGTTCCAGACGATGTCCTACTCGATTGACATCTATCGGGGGGTTCTGAAGCCGACCGACCGGCTCCTCGACTTCGCTCTCTTCGTCGGGTTCTTTCCTCAACTGGTAGCCGGACCCATCGTTCGAGCCCGGGACTTCTTGTCCCAGCTGGGCACCGACGACCGGTCACCAATCGACACCGGACGGGCCACCCGCCTCATCTTGGGCGGCTTGTTCAAGAAGATGGTCCTGGCCGACGTACTTGCCGCCGAACTGGTGGACGGCGTGTTCGCGAACCCCGGCGGTGCCACCGGTTTAGAGACCCTGCTGGCTATCTACGGCTATGCCCTGCAGATCTACGGAGACTTCAGCGGTTACAGCGATATCGCCATCGGTATCGCTCTCCTGCTGGGCTTTCGATTTCCGACTAACTTCAATCAGCCCTACCGGGCACTGAGCCTCCGGGATTTTTGGCGGCGGTGGCACATCAGCCTGTCTTCTTGGCTTCGGGACTATCTGTACATCGGACTGGGCGGGAGCCGGCGCGGCCGGGCCCGAACGATGCGAAACCTCCTAGCCACCATGGTGCTTGGCGGACTCTGGCACGGCGCCGGATGGACGTTCGTCCTCTGGGGAGCACTCCACGGAGTGGGCCTGGTCGTCGAGCGGCTCGTGTGGCCGGAGCCGGAAACCCGTGCGGCCGGTCGACTGGGCCGGACGGTCCGGGGCCTGGTCACCTTCCACATTGTGTGCGTGGGGTGGGTCTTCTTCCGCTCCGTGGACCTGGAACGGGCCTTCGAGGTGTTCGAGGCTCTCGGCGGCTCCTGGACCTCGGCACCACGACTATCGATCGGAGTAGCGCTCCTCCTGCTGGTTGGGATGGCCACCCAGTTGACGGCTCCCGGCCGGGCCGATCGCTGGTGGGAGCGGGCTTCGGAACTCCCAGTCGTAGTACAGGCCCTCGGGATCACAGCGGCCATCTTGGCCTTCGACGTCCTGGGTCCCGCCGGCGTAGCTCCCTTCATCTACTTCGCCTTCTAAAAGTCCCAAAACGAAGTGACCTGTCCCGGATGCGATATCAGGCTTCTCCCTCACCGCGTTGTCCTACGAAATAGCCAAGCCCGAACTCCGGAGTCGAGAAGGTAATTGTGCTACCCGCTGGGAAGTAGAACAGGTCTCCCTGAGTCGCCTCGACGGTCTGACCAGTGTCATCCGAGATACGGAACTCGCCGTCCACGATCAGCTTGATCTCGTGGTAGGTGTACGTGTAAGTCATTGACTCTCCGGCCTCAAGGCGGAACAGGCCAGCGGTAATCGGCTTGTCAGGATCCTCGGATACGACAAAGTCGTCGAGAAAGGCATTCGCCTCGAACTCCTCCATCCGGGGCAGCTCCCGCCTCAGGATCTTGCCCTTGTGGTGCATGGCCGGCATGTGGACCTCCTCGGGTGGACGGCAACGACTCGATGCATCCTCGCATAGGAGTCGGTTGTTCGCTCTAAAGGTGTTGCCTACGCTCTGCTTCTTCTCCAGGTGTCCCGTTACGGACTCATTAACCCCACAGGAAGGCATACCCCTCCTGAAATCCGAAAATCGATCCGACAAGAGAGCACTGGGCCGCAGAGGAGGGCGAACCTCTCGAACAGCCTCTCGCCGACTTCCGTCCTTCATCGGATCGGCGGAGCCACTCAGGCGCAGCATTCCCACCTACGAGCTCCTCGACGAGGACGACCTGGTCCGTTTGGAGGAGCACTCCGACTGGATTCTCGATGAGATCGGTGTGGAGATTCACGACGGCGAGGCGTTAGATCTTTTTCGACAAGCTGGCGCAAGGGTGGACGGTAGGCAAGCTCGGTTTGAGCCGGGCTTCGTTCGCGCTCTTTGTGCCACGGCCCCACCTGTATTCCAGATGTTCGGACGGAATTCCACCTCGGATATCACCGTTGGTGGTAACAGCGTGGTTTTTGTTCCGGCCTACGGCCCACCGTTTGTCTCGGATCTCGAGGGAGGGCGGCGCTACGCCACGATCAACGATTTCGAGAACTTCGTGAAGTTGGCCCAAATGTCTCCTTGGATGCACCACTCGGGCGGCACGATCTGTGAGCCGGTTGATCTCCCGGTTAACAAGCGGCACCTCGACATGGTCTACGCCCACCTCCGGTACTCCACGAAGCCATTCATGGGTTCGGTGACTTCAGTCGAGCGGGCAGAGGACTCTCTCCAGATGGCTCGGATTTGCTACGGCGCCGACTACCTCGAGAATCACTGCGTGATTCAGGGAAACATCAACATCAACTCGCCACTGGTGTTCGACCAAGTAATGGTCGATTCGTTGAAGGCCTACGCTCGGGCCAACCAGGGGTGTGTGATCTCCCCGTTCATCCTGGGTGGAGCCATGGGCCCGGTAACCCAGCCAGCACTGGTTGCTCAGGCGCTGGCTGAGGCCATGGTGGGCATTGCCCTCACTCAACTCATCCGACCTGGAAGCCCAATGGTTCTCGGGGTCTTCCTCACGACCATGAACCTCCGAACCGGGGCACCAACTTTTGGTACTCCAGAAGCCAACTTGGCCACCTACGCCATCGGTCAACTAGCCCGTCGGCTTGATCTTCCCCTGAGGGCCGGTGGTCATCTGACCTCCTCGAAAGTCCTCGATGCCCAGGCGGCGCAAGAGTCGGGCGACACGATGCTGGTGGGACTTCAGGCCGGTGCCAACTTTGTCCTCCAGGCCGCGGGTTGGCTCGAGGGCGGTCTGGTGATCGGTTATGAGAAGTTCGTCTTCGACCTCGACCGTTGCGGCAGCCACTCAAGGATGCTGTCCGGCCTTCTGGTCGACGAGAACACTCTGGCCACTGACGCTTTCCGAGAAGTCGGGGCGGGAGCCAACTTCTTGGGGGCGAGCCACACGATGGCCAATTTTGAGACGGCTAACTACCAGTCAGACCTGGCCGACGACACCTCGTTCGAACAGTGGTCGGCTGACGGTTCCCTCGACTCCGCCCATCGAGCCAACTCGAGATGGAAGGAGATGCTGGCCCAGTACCACCCCCCGCCGTTTGACCAGAGTGCCGATGAGGAACTCCGAGGCTTCATGGACTCAAAGAAAGCCTCCGACGAGGACCGCTGGTACTGATGCCGCCTTTTCATTCTGCTCGACGACGGGAGGCGCTGTACCCAACCAACCGGTAGGTGCCGGTCAGCCCTCGACTGTCGATCCACGAGCTCCATTAATTGAAGCCCGGGGAGCGTCAACCCATGGTCGTGCAGTGGAGGGGTTCCACCACCACGCTGATCCGCTTGTCTAGGGGCTGAGCGTCCTCCCGTGGGAAGTCGTTGCCCCGATACTTCTGGGACTGTGCGTCAAGAAGTTCCAGGGCCCCCTCGCACTCGAAGGCAACAACCCGGCCGCGCACCTCAAGATACCGCTCGTTGGAATCAGGGTCGGTGGCCGACAGGGCGATTCGATCGTCAGCCTGGAGGTTCCGCCATTTCTGGCGGCCCTCTAGGTGCGGAAAGCGAATGTGGGTGCCATCGAAGTTGGCCCATACGGGGGAAACGTGCGGTTCGCCAGATGGTCCGATGGTTGCCACATGCCAAACGGCGGGCAGGTCAAACAGGTCTGAATGGCTCGTGGGGATAATGGACATGGATCGACGCTAGCCCTTCCGCTCCCTGCTCGAGAGGGCCCTGGCCACCACCATGAGAGTTGGGACTGCTCCCAACACCGTCGCTCCATGACTGAGTACGTGGAACGACGCAACCGCCACGATCAGTCCTGAGATGACACCGGCGACCCCTCCGGCAGCCGTCATACACATGTCGGCCATGCCCTGGAATCCCACCCTGTCTGGCCCAGAGAATGTTTCAACCAAGAGGGCCGAGCCGGCGATCAGCCCACAGCTCCATCCGAGTCCGATCAGGAAGAGTCCTGCAAAGACACCGAGGGATTCCCCAGCCTGGTTATGAGCCGCTAGCTCAGAACCAACTATCAACAGGATCCCACCGAAAGCAACCAGACGTCTTGGGCCGAAGCGATCACTGAAGCGACCCACCAAGGGCGAAAGCGCGTACATCCCGACGATGTGCAAAGAGATGACGAAGCCAATTAACTCCAGTTCGTGTCCCCCGTCGCGTAGGTGGAGCGGGGTCATCGTCATGACACCGACCATCACGACGTGGCACGACATCATGGCCACCACAGCAAGGCGCCCGGCTGGATTCCTGAACAGTGGGCCAAAGAATGCACGAAGCGGAGGCCGATCCTCCATCTGACCCACGCCGCCTGCCACCACAAGAGGGTCAGGGCGAAGGAACCGCATGACTAGGGCCATCGCAACCAAGAAGAGGAGCGCTGACAGCAGGTAGGGCCCGGCTAGCTCGGCCATTCCTAATCCTTCAGCAATTGACTTGGCCGGACCGAAACTCAGCGTGGGACCTACGACAGCCCCGAACGTTGATGCCCAGACCAAGGTCCCAATCGCTCGCCCAGCCTCCGGAGCCAGGTCGGCAGCTGCGAATCGGGCAGCCAAGTTCGCAGCATGACCACCTCCGACGCCCACCATTCCTGGAATCAAAAGGAGGTACCAGCCTGCCGATGCGGCAATCAGACATAGAACTGCCCCACACAGTCCGGTCAGGTAGCCCACAGCAATTCCGGGGCGGCGACCCCTAGCCGCCATGAATTTCGCAAGGGGCACGGCGAAAAGAGCTGATCCAACAGTAAGGCCCGAGGCTGCGATCCCGCCGAGCGTCTCGCTGCCAGAGAGTTCCTCTCCAAGGATGGCGGCGGAACTGTAGGCGCCGCTCATGGCCGCACCAGCCGGCACGAGGACTGCCATCAGTGTGCGTAGTGTCCGCCGTTGGAGTCTGTCCCTTACTGCCTCATCAAGAGACTCACTGGGCGGTTGATGCATCGGCGGAGCGTACGGGTGGGGCGGTAGGTGCGTCCTACCCGGCGGCTACCGTCGGCCCGTGGTGACATTCGCCTGCTTTGACGTGGAGACCACTCGCCTCGACTCGACCGAGGGTCGGGTCATCGAGGTGGCCGTAGCCCGTGTCGAACGTGATGGAACCCCAGCGGGGGAGTGGACCACTTTGGTTGATGGCGGAACCGACGATCTGGGTCGGACAGACATTCACGGCATCCGACAGGCTTGGTTGGAGGACGCCCCCTGCTTCGTCGACATTGCCGGGGATTTGACCGATGAGCTTTCAGGGTGTGTTCCGGTGGCACACAACGCCGGTTTTGACCTGGGGTTTCTGCGTGCCGAATGGCGTCGCGCCGACCTCGGGACACTCGACCTGGAGGCCGTCGACACGGTTCCTCTGGCCCGAAGTCTGGGTCTTCCCGGTCGCCTCGGGAGACTGGCCGAGGCCTTGGGAACCCCTCTGGTGGATGCCCACCAAGCTCTGGGCGACGCCCGAGCATTGGCCGGTGTACTGGTCGCTCTCCTTGATCGGGGCGGAGTCCCACCTTCCCTTCCCGTGTTCGGACCACCGCTATTTCGTCCTTCGCCGTCAGGGCGAGTCCGCCACCGGCCGCTTTCGAGTTCCTGAGATGGCCCCGTGTCAGACCCCTCGCTGGGTCGGTTGTGCGTTGGCGCTCTTACTAGTCGGTTGTGCGTCGCCAGAGCTTCTACCACCGGACGACCGGGCCGGCATGGTTCGTATCGGTACGGCTCCACCGTCTACATCGGCCGCCGTCGACGCTCCTGCGACCACGACCACGACCACTCTGCTCCCGGCAACTACTACGGCGACGCCGACGACCACCCCGACAGATACGACGACGACTACGGCACTACCGTCCACCACCGATCCACCCACCACGACCGTCCCGACTCCCGACAGCCCGTTCACGGTGGCCACCGCAGTTGGCGAGTGGCTGGACGCCTACCGGGCGCCCGGGTCAGAGGATGTCTGGTGGTCGTTCTCTAATCCCGGTCCGTACGAGGGCGACCGGGTCCTATTGGTCCTCGGCGAACAGGACGGCTGGCTCCACGTGGATCTCCCGGTACGCCCCAACGGCACCACGGGTTGGGTCCGCCAAGAGGACGTGAGCTTGACCACCCACACGGCTCGGATCCTGGTCGACCTGTCAGACCGCCGCCTCTGGGCCTGGCAGGACGGAATTCTGATAGTCGAGGGATGGATCGCCCTCGGGAGGCAAGAAACTCCGACGCCGGTGGGGGAGTACTACGTCAACGAGATCCAGGCTCAGGCTGATTCCGACACCCTCTACGGCTCTTGGATCATCGGAACGTCCGGATTCTCCGAAGTGCTGGGAGAGGTCTACGGCGGAGATCCAGCCCTGGCCATCCACGGCACCAACGATCCATCCGTCCTCGGTGGTGCGGTCTCGTTGGGTTGTATCCGGGTTCACAACGATGTGGTCTCCCGGCTGGCTCTCCTACCCTTGGGGACCCCTGTGGAGGTCCGAACCTGAGCCGATCGTCAATTCATTGACGGATTGTCCGGATACTCCTCCAGATGGCCAAGGAGGCCCGGCTGCCGACCTAGGACCACCCGCCAAAGATCGGTGGGCTCTTCGGCTACTGCGTCTTCAGGAAAGGCATCGACTACGAACCACCCTCCGGCCATCATCTCCGCGTCTAACTGTCCTGCCGACCACCCGGCGTACCCGGCGTACAGCCGTACCGACCCGACGCCGGGGAGGTCCTCTGGCGACCTGTGAAGGTCAACCACCCCAAGAGGTCCCAAGAGCGGGCTCAGGCCGTCGATGCCCTCGGGGGGGCCGAGGGCCAACCCGATTATCGAATCCGCCGACACCGGTCCACCAGTGTGGAGGTACCCGGGAGCGGCAAGGCGCTCCTCCCACTGTGGAACCGCAGCAGCGCCCCCGATCAGACGGGGTTGGTTCAGCACGAGGCCTAGGGCGCCGTCCTGGTTGTGTTCCAGTACCAGGATGACGGCCCGATGAAAGTTGGGATCTAGCAGCTCCGGCGTAGCCACCAGAAGGCGCGCCCGGGAGGATCCGTTCACCGCCGGACCTCTAGGAGAGCATCGCCGAGCAGGCGGTTGGCTCCGGACTGTTCCAAGACCCCGACTAGCTGACCGCCGGCCAGTTCGGTGTAGATCCCGGTCGTCTTTATGGTGGCGTGACCTAACAGGCTCTGGATGACGTTCATGGGTACGCCGTCCGCAGCAAGCTGTACTCCCGCCGTGTGTCGGAGTGCGTGTAGGGACCGGTCGCGGAGGCCTGCCTGCCGGTTCAGGAGCCGTAGCCAGTACCGCAACCGTCCATAGTTGAAGCGGTCGCCGTCGTTGGTTACAAACATCGCTTCATCGGGACGAGACGGTCCGAAACGCTCGGTCCGTTCGTCTTGCCAGCGATCGTGAGCCAACACCAATTCTTCAGAGAGGGGGAGACGGCGGATCCGACGTCCCTTGCCGAGCACATGGAGCATCCAGGTGGCCTGGTCGTCCTGATCGATCAGGCGCTCCCGGGACAACCAGCCTCGGTCAGCGGCAGCCAACTCGGAGGCTCGTAGTCCGAGAACAGCGAGGAACGAGCACATGGCCAGGTCTCGGGAGGACCACCGCACCCGGCCGCTGTCGTTATCTTGAGCATTCGCCTCGGCGTACAGATCCCGGACTTCCGCCGGGCGGTAGTACTCCGGGTCCACCTGCGGAACGTCCAGCTTCGCCACCTTGCGGATTCGGGAGATATCAGGGACCTCTGTCACCAAGCGGTCAGCGATGCAGAAGTCGAAGAACGACTTCAAAGCGGCCAGAGTCTGGTTGACCGTCGCCTTGGAGACATCCGGATCGGCCCTCATGGCCCGGACAGTGTCCGTCAGACTGGCCTGATCGAGGCTTCCCGGCCCGAAGTCGCTCGGGGATAGCCCAGCGAACGAGACGACCCGCCGGACACCCTGGCTATAAGCGCGGACCGTATGGTCCGGTTTGTCTTCGTAGAGCGGAAGCCAATGCAGCCACTCGTGAAAGACCGACTGCATGTCCTCGTTCGTTGGTAGTGCTCTGTAGGTCATGTAGCCGGAAGTACCAATCCTAGTGCATGATAATATCCATTATCTTGACAGAGTTCGGATTCCGGCATGGGGATCCCCTGCCGTCAAGTGCGCAGACACGCCATGGATACAGGTGGCTGAACGACGTCGGGGTGCTAGCGCCGAGGGTCTCCGGACGCGTCGGGGCCCCGACCGTTCCGGCTTGAGGCCGGTGGCCGGGGCCCCGCTTCACACGGTCAAATGGTCCCCTATGGGGTGCCGTCCATGATCTCGGTCCAAGCTTCCACGAGTCCGTTGTCCGAGCCGTCGTCCCTGTAGGTCGACAGGCGGAATGCGTCGCAGAAGTCGGCTTTGCCGGGCAACAGCGACCCATAGGGACACACGGGAGTCGATGCCTGGGGAATTGACTCCATGGCCGTCCGGATGGTGTCGTGAGTGAGGTTTGGCCCTGCCTCGGAGGCGACCAGTTCGAACAGCCTCAACTGGGAACAGTGGGTCATGATCGACCGCCACCACTTCTCCAGACCGTCTTCGTGGGTGTCCGGCATACCAATCACGATGTCGGGGTGTGCTGCAGCGAACGGTTCGATGCACATCGTTTGGCTGTCAGGATTGTCGAACTGCTCCTGCTCGGTGAGGCCGGTGAGGGTGATCGCCCCTTCGGCCATCTCTGGTGTCACGCTGGAACTCAACGACGTCACGGTCTCATTATTCATGATGAACTTGTCGACCTCGA
>JAZADL010000099.1:0-14375 GCA_036123635.1 Actinomycetota bacterium | reverse complement strand
CTTCTGCTCCGAAGTCATCCCCGCCTTTACCTGAGGCAGGGCCACGGGATCAGACGGGCCGGTCTCCGATAATGGTGACCCTCTCCATATGTCGAGTCTCCGGATAGAAGTCGTTTGTCCCAAAGTGTTGGACGGCCCGGTTGTCCCACATCACGAACGTGTCAACCTCCCACCGGATCCGGCACTGCACGCTCGGATCCATGATCGCCCGCTCCAGTCTCCTCAGGATCTCTGCGGACTCGTCGGCGCTGACACCCACCACATGCGAAGTGAACGACCGGTTGGTGTAAATCCCCCGGGCGCCGGTTTCCGGGTGGGTGCGGACGACCGGATGCTCGACCGCCGGATAGGTCGCCTGCTTCTCGGCCAGTTCGTCGGTGTCAAGCCGACCGCCGAACGCGCGGGTGAAGTCATGGACAGCCACCAGATCATCAACCCTGGACTTCCAGGTGTCGGGCAAGCGATCGTAGGCAGCTGTGGCATCGGCGAAGCACGTGTCACCACCAACCGGAGGAATCTCGACAGCCCGCAAGACCGAACCCATTGACGGCGCTTCCCGCCAGGTCACGTCGGAATGCCAGCGCGACGCTGAGTAAGTGGTTTCGGCGTCGGACCTTATGGTCACGACCTCCGGGTGGTCAGTACGAGCCCGGCGGCGCACCGCGAAGGGGTGAACCTCAAGGTCACCGAACAACCGTCCGAAGGCGATGTGCTCCTCGATGGTGATGTGCTGGTCGCGCAGGACGAGAACCTTGTAGTCCAGCCAGGCCCGATGGAGCGCTTCTAGGGTCAAACCATCGACGTCGGCCATGTCCACGCCGGACACGTCGGCTCCCAGGGTGGCGGTGAGCGGTCGGACGTCAAGGGCCATCTAGCCAACCTCCAGCGGACGAGTGCCGCCCGATCCTACGAGGCTGGACAGATGGACGGGACCTGGCGTATCCACGAGAAGCGAATGGGGTGGTTTTGCCCCGTGTCGATATCGGTCAAGGGGCGGTGGACCTTAGGGAAACGAGGGCCTCGTGTTCGATCGTGACCACGGGTAACCCGTCGACAGAAATCCGTACGTCGACTACGGCCCGGCTACCACTCCGGGTATTGAACCGGTCGATGACGGTGGCCTCCACTAGCGCGGAGACACCGACAGGCACCGCAGCGTGATGGACGATTCGGCTCCCGGTGTGGATCCATGGTCCCTCTACTAGGTGGCGGGTTATCACCCCGTTAGCCAGCGCTGGCCAGACCGACGGGTGTACAACTGCGGCGTCGGCGCACAGCGAAAGATCGGCCCCAGCACGTTCTCCATAGTTGGCCCACCGGTCAACCAAGGGTTCGACATGGTCTGGAAGCCGTTCGGAGAGAGGCCGGTCCGACCAGTCCGTTCCCACGACATGAACATCACCGGGCGGACGGGTGACCAGTCGGGCCCGCAAATCGCCGGCGACCAAAGCCCGTACCTCAACCGATCCGTTGTCGACGGGTTCGGGTACACAGTCGACGAGATCGCCAGCCTCCACCGGAGCCAGGAATTCCACAGTGGACGAACCGGTTCCCAGCCAGCCCTCACCCCACGCCTCAACAACCGGTCGAACCATGTATGCATGCACAGTTACCCCAGCGACCAGGGCGGCATTGAACCCGGCGGCCCGACCACCTTCGTCGGTATGAATCGGGTTATCCGCATGCTCAGGGAGGTTCCGGGCCCGCACCGACCAGGCCTGGGGAGTGCCAGACATCATCCGGTTGACGACCCTAGGGCATAGTCCAGAAGAACGAAGGCCCGGCCAACAGGGCCGGGCCTTTTACTTGGTAGCGGGGGCAGGATTCGAACCTGCGACCTTCGGGTTATGAGCCCGACGAGCTACCAGACTGCTCCACCCCGCAGGCAGAAGGGTAACGGCGGGCGGATCCGGCCCCTACCAGGGAAAGGTGCTGTGGCTTCTACCCACCAGCGGGGCCTAGCGTTGCTCGGATGCCCGGGACCTCCATGCTGATCGACGTCGACGAGCACCCGATCGCCTGGCGGGAGGCCGGGACTGGTGACGTCGTGCTTTTCTTGCACGGTCTCGGTCACAGCCGGATCGCCTGGGATCGCCAACTCGAGGATCTTTCTGACCGCTGGCGGTGTGTCGCTTGGGACCTCCCTGGCTTCGGAGCCTCCGAACCCCTCGAGGACATGACCTTTCCAGCGATCGCCAATGCCGCTATCGCCCTGCTCGACCGACTCGGCGCGGACTCGGCGCACCTGGTCGGGCTTTCGTTCGGCGGGCAACACGCACTCCACGTCGCACTCGACCACCCCGAACGGGTCCGGTCGCTCGTACTCGCCGATACAAGTCCCGTCTTTGGCCTCGACGGTACGACCCGCGAGGAGTGGATCGACCAGCGGCTCGAGCCCCTACGGGCCGGGCTCACCCCAGCGGATATTGCCGAATCCGTGATGGTCGGCGTCTCAGGGCCTGGGTTTTCTGGTCCAGACTTCGACCTAGCCGTGGCGGCCATGGAGCGCCTTACGCCCGGGGCGTACGAGGACGCCGTGCGTTGTTTGCCCGACCACGACGTCCGGGATGCCCTAGCCACGATCGGCGTGCCGACGTTGGTTGTCGTTGGCGAACTCGACCCATCGACGCCTCCCAACGTGGCACGGCTTCTGGCCGCCGGAATCCCTAATGCAAGCTTTGTCGAAATGCCCGGTATCGGCCACTTGACCCCCAACGAGGCCCCTCAGGAGTTCAACCGACTGGTCCGTGAGTTCCTCGAAGCTCAGGAACCGACGACCGAAGGCACCGGTTCCTAACCCTCTCCTCACCCGGGACGTCGGACGATTGTCGACTGCAACTTCCTGACGTCCTTGAGTTGACTTCGTTCGTATCCAAAAGCCCCCGGGTGCTAGACCGCAGGCGGGCACCGGGCAGCACAGGACGCCATAGAGTTCGGGCCCATGGGGAAGGCACTGGTTATCGAACATGACGAAACCGGCCCGGTCGCAGGAGTAGGTGAACGCCTTGTCGAGCACGGCTTCGAACTACATCTCTTCCGTGTGTTGGATGATCCGTCCAGTCCTGTTTGCGTCAAGGAATTCCCTGATCCGACTGGTCATGACGTCGTCGTAGTGCTCGGATCCCAATGGTCGGTCTGGGACAACGGCCCTATCAAATCGTGGGTTGATCGCGAAATCGACCTGGTTCGCAACGCACACAGAGATGGCATACCTGTTCTCGGCTTGTGCTTCGGAGGCCAAGTTCTAGCCGCCGCCCTTGGTGGCGAAGTCACGCGAGCAGAACGACCAGAAATCGGTTGGTACGAAATCGATTCGGACCTGCCAGAGATCGTCTCCACAGGGCCTTGGTTTGAATGGCACCACGACCGGTTCACAGTTCCCGACGGTGCAACCGAGATCGCCCGAAGTGAGATCTCGTCTCAGGTCTTTCGCGTCGGCGAGAGCGTCGGCGTCCAGTTCCACCCAGAAGTCACCGCGGACATAGTTGCTAGCTGGACCGTCGAAGGCAGAGAGGAGCTAGAAGACCTCGGTATCGATCCGGCGTCAATGATCTCTGAATCGGTCGGCCACCAGGTGAAATCCCGCCGGAGGGCAGACCGTCTAGTCGACTGGTTCCTCCACTGAGCCACGACGCCATGGCCCGAAGGCAGGGGACACCACCCGGCGTCCAGATATTGGACAATGACATCTGGGCAGAGCGGATCCCCCATACCGAGTTCGCGACGCTACGTGCCCGCGCTCCTGTTGCGTGGTTCGACGAGCCGGACGGGAACTCTGGCTTCTGGGCAATCACGCGCCTTGACGATCTCGTCGACGTCCACCGTGACCACCGAACCTTCTCATCACAAGTCGGTGGAACCGAACTCGAGGAACTCGAGAATGACCCCGAAGCACGCGAAGCACGTCGGACGATGCTGGAGACCGACCCACCCGAGCACACCAGGATCAGGAAGCTCGTTTCTCGCAACTTCACCCGCGGAGCCATCAGTAAGTGGGAAAGCACCGCCAGGACTCTGATCGCAGAGAACATGGACAAGGCCCTCTTGGACCATCGTGTCGACTTTGTCGAGACGGTTGCCCGACAGTTCCCGATCCAGATGATCAGCAAGTTGCTCGGTGTCCCCGACCGGGACGCTGAACAACTTTTCCACTGGGCTGATGCCGTCGTGTACAACACCGACCCGGATTTTTCGGAGTTGCTGTACGACAAGGAAGACACCGAGCCTTACCGACTACTCCCGTTCAGGAGCCCCAGTTCCCTCAAGGTGTTCGAGTACGCCCAGAAACTCGCTAGCGAAAAGGCGAAGAGTCCTGAAGCCGACGTGGTTTCGATCCTCGCGGCCTCAGAAGAGCTAACTCCCCTGGAGTTTCAGACCTTTTTCCTCCTGCTGGTCATCGCGGGGAACGAGACCACCCGCCACAGCCTGAGCCACGGAGCCTTGGCCCTGGCAAGGTTCCCCGATCAACTCGACCGCCTGCGAGAAGAGCCCACCCTGATGGAGACCGCAACGGAAGAAATCCTTCGATGGGCTAGCCCTCAGATCCATTTCAGGAGGACAGCAGTCTGCGACACAGAGTTGGCGGGGGTGTCGATCTCCGCCGGCGACAAGGTCGTGATGTGGTACATCTCGGCGAATTACGACGAGCGTGCTTTCGCCGACCCATTCACGCTTGACCTCAGTCGAGATCCCAACCCGCACGTGACGTTCGGAGGTGGAGGCCCACATATCTGCCTGGGAGCCTGGATGGCCAGGTTGGAAGTGAGGGTCTTCCTAGAAGAGATGGTGAGGCGCATCAGACGTATCCAACTCGATGGCCAGCCAGAACGAATCCGCTCGAACTTCATCAATGGCCTGAAACACCTGCCGCTAACCCTGGAAGCCTTGTAGTCGCGAAATGTCAGGGCACCCCGCCCCAGACCAGTCTTTCTGCGGTCTTGACGAGCTCGTCGATGGATTCTTCGTTCGCCGAACCAAAGACGTAGCGATCTGGCCGAATTAGCACTGCTGCTCTCCCGGCAAGAAGGAGATCAAGACCGCCGTCCAAATCAGTCAAGTCCTCAACGAGGACTGTTTGACACCAGTTTCCCGTCTGGTACGGAACCCGGGACACGAGATACCAGTCAGAACCACCAACGTCGTCGAGCAGGAGTTCGGTTCCATTGAAAAGAACCCTCGGTTGACGTGCCTGGTGTCCGATCCTGCTGTCGTCCCCTAGAGAAAAGACCCCGTCCGTTAGCGGTGGGAGACGCGACCAGCGCTCCGATTCATTGACGTCCGGGATGGGGAAATCTGTTACTTGTCCTGAGACGACGAGACCGGCCTCAATAGACATGGCGATGCACCGCTCGACATGGCTACGGCGTTCCAACTCATAGGTGTCGAGGAGTGTTTCCGGGGCCCCGTATTTCAGGACAGATTGCAGTTTCCACGCCAGATTGGCGGCGTCACGGATCCCGGAACACATCCCCTGGCCAATGAACGGTGGCATTTGGTGGGCCGCGTCGCCAGCAAGGAAGAACCGACCATCTCTCCACCTTTCGGCCACGACAGCGTGGAACCGGTAGGGAGCAGCCCGCACGATCTTGCCGGCATCATCAGGAATCCAAGGTCGAAGCAGTTCGCGAACTCGTTGGTGCTCTTCGAATTCCTCGAAATTCTCGCCTTCCAGAAGACGGAACTCCCAGCGGTGATGACCGTGAGCAGAGGGCACATAGGTAGCCGGCCTCTTCGGGTCACAGACCTGCTGGATGACAGAAGGCAGCTGCGGATCGTTCTCGAACATGAGATCCACCACAAGCCAGTACTGGTCAAACCCCCAGTCCGATAGGCCGATGGCGAGACTCCGCCGGGTCGCACTCGAGGCACCATCACATGCAACAACGAACTGTGCGTCTATGGAGTCCAGATCCGTGACCTCTGAACCGAGGGTCAACTCGACGCCGGGGAACCTTTCGAGCCCTTCACGAAGGACACGATCGAGTTGTGGTTGCTGGAATACATAATCCTCATGCCAACCGAGGATTGGCGATCTCTCAAAGTCTTCGTAGGTGAAGAGCCTCGTCCCGTCCGTATCGACGAATTCCATCCCCTGAGAGGGTTCGACGAGTCGCCCCACTTGGTCCGAGAGTCCCACCCCCTGGAAGATCCTCATGATCTCTGCATCTAGATGACAGGCCCGCGGAAGCGGGTAGGCCTCCAGGGAGGCCTCATGGACTGAGGTCTCAACACCGGCTGTGCCCAAGAGATTCGCCAGCAGAGCACCAACGGGCCCACAGCCGATTACCGCGACCTGAGGCACGTCTCTAGTTGTCTAAGTCCGGCACTTCGTCGTGCCAGCAGGTAGTCCCCCAGGTGACGGCGAGCAGCGTGCAGTCGTACCCAGCTGCTGCCCCATGCCAATGAGCCTCATCCGGTGGGGCAACGATCAGGTGGCCAGGGTCGATAGCCACTGCTCCATCGGCCAAAGTCCCCACGCGGGCGCTACCAGACACGACGAAGAGCAGTTGCCCACCAGGATGATGGTGCCAGTTGGTCACCGCTCCCGAATGGAAGTGGACCAGGGCAGTATCGGGGTCTTGGTCACCTGGTGTGGCATGGAGCATCTCAAGTTCGACGTGTCCGGTGAACAACCCTCCATAGCTGCTGTCTCGATCTCCACCGGTCACGATGATCATGGAAGATCCCCAGCAACGAACCTGTTACGGATCGTGCCGATCCCCTCAATAGAGGCCTCTACGACCTGGCCGTCGCGCAGGTAGGTAGGTGGGTCCATCGAATCACCGACGCCACCAGTCGTTCCCGTGAAGATCAGGTCACCCACTTCGAGAGTGACATATCGAGAGAGCCACTCGACTAAGACCGGCGCGGGAAAGATGAAGTCGCTGGTTCTCGCTTGCTGGCGTAACTCGCCATCGACTTTCAGAGAGATCTCGAGGTCGTCACGACTAGGAAGGTCATCCGGTGTCACGAGAACTGGACCGGTGGGCCCAAACCGGTCGTAACTCTTTGCCATAGAGAACTGCTTGATTGGCGGTCGAAACTGCTCATTTCGATCGCTCACATCGTTTCCTACCGTTAACCCAGATATGTGGTCCCAAGCTGAAGCACTGGGGATTCGAAACCCACGACGCCCGATTGCGAGGACGAGTTCCACCTCATAGTCGACCATCTCAAGGTCGTGCATCAGCACATCGTCGTAAGGACCAGCGATGCAAGTGGAGAACTTGACCATTATGTGCGGTTCAGTCGGAATCGGCTTGTTCGCCTCCTCGGCATGGCTTCGATAATTGAGAGCGATGGCAATGATTTTTCTAGGTCTTGGAACTGGCGGACCCAATCTGGAATCAATCACCTCCTCAGACCCGTCAACCGGTCCGAGTTCGGCCATCAGGGCATGATTCTTGAGATTGACGAGTTCCATGGGATCACTGGAAATTTTCCCGGATGTAGCCGATTCGACATCGACCACTCGACCATCGATGATCAGCGATCCCCGGCCTTCCACGTTCGCTATTCGCATGAGTTTCCTAACTGATCAGCGTTCTGACTCTGGGTGGTCCAGCCGTCGGAAGGCCTCTCAAACCACATGTGGACCTGGCCTGTTCCAGCCGCTGATTCATACTCTGAATACCGACGGCCAGTTGCACTACACCCACTTCCACCGATTGCACCGACCATCATCAGATAGTGGCCGAAGAATCCCTCAGGGGCGTGTCTCCGATATTCAGTTTGGTATTCGATCACTTGGCGGTGGTCACCGTGCTCCCACCACCGGAGCACCTTTTGATCAGCGTCGCGAGCTGCTGGAGTGCGAATATTTTCCAGGGAGGCCGATTCATGGTCGGCGAATTCTCTCAACGGCCAGAAACGATGGCTCAGCCCTCCGGAAGCCAGTAGAACAACGCGCCGGTCGGAAGCGTCGACTGCCTGCGCTAAGAGACCTCCGAACAAGAGGAAGTCCTCTGGAGTCGCTGTTTGGCACACCCCGATCGAGATCCACCTTTCGTCGCCCTGAAGGAACCCCAGAAGATTGATCGTTGGATAGTGGACCGGAAGATAGGGATCGTCGCTAGCCAAGACCCTGGTGTCATCCCGACCAGAAGCCAGTGACTCGATCGAACGGGCGAGGTCGGGATCACCTGGCATGTCATAGGGGACTTGGGACATCCCTCTCGGCAATTCATCAGATGTGAATCTTCCTGTCCGTCGCTCGTGGGAGGTGACAATGTGCTCCACGGTTGTGAACCAGTGCGTGTCAAATACGACGATGGTGTCGGGTGCCAGGCGATCTAGACATTCGGCGCGTAACCGATGGAGCCCGGCCACAAGAGAAAAGTCATCTCCGTCGTTGAGTTCTCGGCGAAGAGCCTCCGGCATGACGATGGGTGGAACGTGCGAGACGACAGCCGCTCCCACGATCTCACCCATGGCCTGCACCTTGTCTGGCGAGTGTCGTTTGGGAATGCATATCACGAACACTAATCATTTGGGTCCGAATGATTCAAGCCTCCAGGCTTGCTTCAAAGCCGTCCAGGACCGACGCCTCCTCAGTAACTTCGGTCGCCGTGCTGAACCAGCAGAGGCAAAGCGCAGGCCGAATGCCGGTCACCCCTCGTCGAGGCCCTCTGTGGTTCGCAAAACCTTGCGCAGCAGCCGAGCTAGGGAGGCCTTCTCGTCGTCGGTAAGCCCGCCAGTGACCAGCGCCTCCTCGCTGTTGAGGGTCGGCATCAACTCGTCGACCACCTTCTTCCCAGCCGCGGTGAGGACCACCTCGACGCGGCGCCGATCCTCTGGGATGGCTTTCCGCTCGGCTAGGCCCTTGCGCTCCAAGGTGTCGAGCACCCCGGAAAGGGTGCCTCCGGAAACCCCCGCCTCGGCAGCCAAACTGCGTGACTCTTGGGAACCCCAGATCCGCAACACGAACAGCACCACGAAGGCACTCCACGACAGCTGGTGGCGGCGCAGCACGTCACGCTCCATGTGGTTTCGAAGCACTGTGGCTGTCCGGAACACGTTTGACACTGCAGCCAACGACAGGAGGTCGAGGTCGAGACCGGACATCCGGTCCCGGATCAGACGCTCAGCCTCGATCAATTCCTCATCACCTGCGGAAAAGGCTCGGGGCATATACGGACACTACTATTCGGTACCGAACGATCTAGTAAGCGGATTGTCTTGGAGGACAACTCACTAGCAATAATCGTTCAGTCGACACTGCGAGACCTCTCAACAACAGGATGGAAGAGGCTGACAAATGGGAACAGACCAGTACAGGAGAGTCCGTGTCCTGTGGCCCGACCACTTGAATCTGGCTCGCGGCAAGTACCTGCCCTACCGCCTCGCTGAGCGAGGAACCCGACATTGCCTGACTGTTTTTTCTCTGGAGTACGACCGGGACATGAGTCCAGTACCCGGAACAGGATTCCTGGAGGGGATGCCAGACATGGTCTGCCATTTCGACATGTCTGAGATAAGGCCAAGTTGGGAGGACGGCGTTGGCGTCGTCATCGGGGATCTTGAGCGAGATGGTGAACCAGTACCCCTGGCTCCAAGGACAGTGCTTCGCAATGCGATTGGCGCCTGGGAGTCGATGGGTTTCAAACCGAAGGTGGGGATTGAACTAGAGGCCTACGTCATGGAACCCGATCCCGATGGAGGGTGGCGTCCTTATAACGCACCCGGTTCGATGGTTTACGGCACGGGAGTGCGTACCGACCCAGCGGGGATTGTGCAAGCCATCGATGAAACCGCAGACCGACTGGGATTTCGCATCGAATCAATCAACGGAGAATTCGACATGGGCCAGTTCGAACTGACCCTCGAATTCGATGACGCGATGGCATGCGCCGATGAGGTGTTTCTCTTCAGGACAATGGCCATGGAAGTAGCCGCGCAGAATGGGCACCTCCTCACCTTCATGCCGAGACCGATCCCGGAATATGGAGGCAATGGACTACATGTCAACCTGAGCCTGGAAGACAGTTCCGGCAACAACGCAATGCTCGATCCATCCATGCCCGATGGACTCTCAGCACTCGCAAAGTTCTGCATAGCCGGACAACTCCACCACATGTCCGCAATGGCGGCGCTATGCGCACCCACGGCGAACTCCTACAAGCGCCTGTTGCCTGGCCAGATCTCTGGTTACTGGAAGAACTGGGGGCATGACCATAGGTGTGCCACGGTTCGCGTAAACCCGGAACGTGACGCATCCACTCGCCTTGAAAACCGAATGCCTGATGGAGCAGCAAGCACCCATTTGGCAATCGCCGCCGTATTGACCGCGTCGCGCCTCGGGGTGGAAGCGAGCCTTCCCTGTCCGGATCCGGAGACCGGAGATGCGCTTGAGACGGCCTGTACCGAGGAGCACACACCCGAGCACCTTGGAGCTGCTATCGAAGCCCTTCAAGCCGACGAAAAGTTCACTGACGCTATTGGCCCAGAGATGGTCGCCCAGCACATCGCAATCAAAGAAGCCGAATGGGCCAAATACCTTGCTGCGAACGGAACCTGGGAAGAGACAATCGGATCCTTTACAGAATGGGAGAAACAGACCTATCTCCCGTACCTCTAGCGGCCAGAAAGTTGTGCTTGATCGTGAGCCTCGGTGAGTCAGTCAACCTGAGGGATCTGGAACTCGAGCCGAACCCAATCCTCGCCCGAATGCGAGCGGAGGAACCTGTCTGCTTCGTGCCGTCCCTCGACATGTGGATGGTCACAAAGTGGGATGACCTCATCTTCATGGAGAACAACCCCGAGATCTTCAGCGCCAACACCGACCCGTCCTTCCTCGCCAGAGCACTGGGCCCCAACATGCTGACGAAGGACAGGCCCGAGGCCTCCCGGGCGCGCGATGCCATGCTCCCCGCCTTCCAGGCGGGCGGAGTGGCCGGCCGCTTCGCTTCGGAGCACCTAGCCGAACTCGCAGACCAGTTGATCGACGGATTCATCAAGGACGGCGAGGGTGACCTCATGACGTCGTTCGCCGCCCCTCTGGCCGCGGGCTCCCTGGCCGCCGTGCTGGGACTCGACTCCCACGGCTGGGAGCAGGTCTGGCAGTGGTGCGAAGGCCTGTGCGCTGACATCGCCAACTTCGAGAACGACCCGGAGTTGACCTCCGTCGGAGACCGGGCACGAGAATCCCTCGGAACGGCGCTCGACCAGAGAATCGACGAGATCGCCGGGAACAGTGGTGAGGCGTCCGCCATCGCTCAGTTCGTCGCCGCCGAGACCACCGGTGGGCCATTAGACCGAGCCGAGATCGTGAACAACGTCCGTCTGATGATCAGCGGGGGGATCAACGAACCGCGTGACGGAATCGGACTCGTCGTCGGAACCGTGCTCACCGATCACCGACTGCGAGACGAGTTGGCCACGGAGCCTTCGCTCTGGCGCAGGTGCGTCGAGGAAGTCTTCCGGCTGCACTCTCCGGTGGGGACGATCACCCGGCAGACAACCCGCGAAACCTCGCTGCGCGACAAGGCCATTCCCGCAGGATCGTTGGTCGCCGGAGTCATCCGGTCAGCAAACCTCGATGAAGAACGCTGGTCCAATCCTGAGCAGTTCGACCTGCACCGCTCCGAGGGTGGCCATGCGGCGTTTGCAACCGGCGACCACAGATGTCTGGGCGAGTGGCTCGGCAGACAGGTGGTCAGGATCGGTTCCCAAAGGATCCTCGATCGCCTACCGAATCTGGAAGTCCAGCCAGGCAAGGCCATCAAGCTCCACGGTTTCGAGTTCCGCGGACCCACCGAACTCCCGTGCAGGTGGGACCAACCATGAGTCGAGCCAATGTTGTTTTTGTAACTGGCGGGGCTTCTGGAATCGGCAGAGCAGTGGCCGAACGGCTCACGCACGAGGGGTCGTCCGTTGTCGTTGCTGACAGTGACGTCGAGAACGGTCACGAGACTTGTGAGTCCATCGCTTCGGCAGGGGGGAGCGTGATCTTTCAAGAGATAGATGTCCGAGATCGAAGTTCCATACGGTCAGCTGCCGACAATGCAAGTAGCCAGTTAGGTGGAATCACTGGACTCGTGAACTGCGCTGGCGTCGTCACCATGACTTCTTTGGCCGACCTAACGGAAGAAGAGTGGGACCTGGTTATCGATGTGAACCTGAAAGGAACTTGGCTGGTCACACAAGAAGTCGCTCGCGATATTGCCACCGCTGGCGGCGGATCCGTCGTCAACATCTCGACGGTCGAAGCTGAGGTGGTTGTTTCCTCCGCCGGCTATTGCCAGGTCCACTACAACGCGTCCAAGGGCGGGGTCAAGATGCTCACAAAGGCTCTTGCCGTTGAATTGGCCAAGTTCTCCATCCGAGTCAACGCAGTGGCACCTGGACCGATCGCCACCGACTTCGTCTCCTTGGAGGGCATTACCGCCCCGGAGACACTCGAAGCTCTTAAGGACAGGCTCCTGATCCCCCGAATTGGTCAACCGGAGGACGTCGCTTCAGCAGTGTCGTTCCTTCTCTCCGATGAATCGTCGTGGATTACCGGGGTGCACC
The DNA here is from genome assembly GCA_036123635.1 of Actinomycetota bacterium. GTDB lineage: Bacteria > Actinomycetota > Acidimicrobiia > Acidimicrobiales > MedAcidi-G1 > UBA9410. Next base: position 1,865 of record JAZADL010000099.1, on the reverse strand, counting down.
TTCCAGTAGACGGGGGATGGCTGACCCGTTAGGCGCGCTGGTGAACTTTCGGAGAGCACCGCAGAACTCTCCCCATCGAAGACCTGACGGCGTCCGCTAACGCTGGAAGCGGCAACCCAGCAGCAACCTCAACCCATGAGTCGGGGTGAATCGATTCCCTGCCATTTCGCCGTCGGCTCGGAGCCGATCTACTGAGGAAGGAAGCCTCCTCTTCCTTGGGGAAGTTTCATGTCCAGTACCTGAGAAGCCACAACGGTCCGCAGGATTTGTGCCGTTCCGCCGCCGATCGTGAACATCCGTACATCTCGGCAAATCCGCTCCATCGGGCTGTTGCGCGAGTACCCAGCAGCCCCGAATAACTGCAGGGCGTCATTGGCAACTCCGATGCAAGTTTCGGACGCGAAGACCTTGGCCTGTGCCGCCATGGCTGGATCGGGGAATGGGCTGGTGCCCGAGCCCCGAGAGGTAGCTGCCCGCCAGATCAGACTCCGCGCCGCCTCCAGCCGAATGGCCATGTCGGCCACCATCCACTGCAAACCTTGAAACTCGGCGAGCGGCCGTCCGAACTGCTCTCTCTTCTTCAAGTGGGCCACGGAGCGGTCATGGGCTCCGGCGGCAAGGCCAAGAGCCACTGTGGCGGCACCCACACGCTGGCTGTTGTAGGCATTCATGAGTTCGGCAAATCCTCGTCCAAAGCCAGATGGGGGAACGAGCACCATGTCGAGATCAACCTCCATGTCCTGAAGCAAGATCTCCGTCTCCGGGATACCTCGCAGGCCCATAGTCGGTTCTCGGCTTCCAATCACGAGACCTGGGTTCTCGTCCCGGATGGCTAGGAAGCCGCCGATCCCTTCCTCGTTGCCGTCCTCGTCGAAGACCCGGGCAAACACGAGGTAGAGGCGCGACACGCCTCCCCCGGTTATCCAGTGCTTCTTACCGTTTAGGACGTAGCGATCGCCTCGCCGATCAGCCCGGGTGGTCATCTGAGAGGCTGCGCTACCGGCCTCAGGCTCGGTTATACAGATCGCCGGCTTGTCCCCAGCTAACACCAGTTCTGCAGCCAAACGCTTCTGGTCCTCGGTTCCATAGGCCATGACCGCCGAGATGGCCCCCATATTTGCCTCCACCGCGATACGTCCCGTCACGCCGCATTCCCGAGCCATCTCCTCCACCACAAGCACGGCATCAAGAAACGAAAGGCCCAGACCGCCGTATGCCACCGGGACTGTCATGCCCATGAATCCCTCCTCGCGAAGGGCCTCAACCACATCCCAGGGGTAAGCCTCGGTCCGGTCCACTTCAGCTGCCCGGGGGGCGGCGACCTCGACGGCCAGTTCCCGGGCACGGGCCCGGAGGGCCTCTTGATCAGCGGTCAAGTCCCAACTCACGATCCACTCTCCTCTCGGCGGTCAATGGCCGCCCAACGCCCTAAGACCTCAGACACTGATATCTCACCTAAAACCGCACCCAGCCTGCGAATGGCTCCCGGTGTCTCCAGCAGGCGAGGCACGACACCCGGGACAGAAACTGGTCCGACCGTCGGATGCTCTACCGTGACAACCGAGTCCCGTGCTGCTACCTGAGGGTGGGATACATAAGCGTCCACCGCCTGAACTAGTCCCACCGGCACGGCTGCTGACTCACAACCGTTCACCACCTCGTCTACTGGGGTAACCGCCACCCAGTCGCCGACGACCATGTTGACCAGTTCACGGTTGGCAATGCGAGCGGTGTTCGTGACAAACCGCTCGTCATCGAGCAAGTCAGTCCGACCCATGACCCCGGCCAGACCACCGAACATCCGATCGTTGGTGCAGGCGATAGTGAGCCACCGCCCGTCAATTGTTCGGTAGTTGCTGTGTGGC
>JAZADL010000098.1:0-2789 GCA_036123635.1 Actinomycetota bacterium | reverse complement strand
TGGTCGTCCCTGAGGATCTGCTGGCCATCTCCAACGGTGCCCAGGCCTCGCGCACCCCGCTGGGAGACGGCACCGACCGGGTGGTGTTCGTCGACACCATCCCCTTGTCCACCTACCTGGTGGCCTTTGTGGTTGGACCCCTGGAAGCGACCGAACCGGTCGACGTGGACGGCGTGCCTGTCCGAATCGTCCACCCGCCGGGACGGGCCCACCAGACGGCTTTCGCCTTGGAGGTGGCTACCCACTCGCTGCGGTGGCTTGCCGCCTGGTACGACCTGGAGGTGCCGGGAGGCAAGGTCGATCTGGTCGCCCTGCCCGACTTCGCCTTTGGTGCCATGGAAAACCTGGGCTGTATCACGTTCCGCGAGGTCCTCCTGTTGGTCGACCCGGATGAGGCCGACCAGCGGGAGCTGGAAGCCGTGGCCTCGGTGATCAGCCACGAACTGGCCCACCTCTGGTTCGGCGACCTGGTCACCATGCGCTGGTGGAACGGGATCTGGCTGAATGAGGCCTTCGCCACGTTTATGGAGGTCAAGGCGGTCGAGGCGTGGAGACCCGGCTGGGACATGTGGTCGGGCTTCTGTGCGAACCGGGCCGCAGCTTTCGACGTAGACGCCCTAGCCTCCACCCGCCCCATCGAGTACCCGGTGGTCACGCCAGCCGACGCCGAATCCATGTTTGACGTCTTGACCTACGAGAAGGGCGCCGCCGTGGTCCGGATGCTGGAGCAATTCCTCGGAGAGGACGCCTTCCGGGACGGCGTTCGGCACTATCTGTCAAACCACCTTGGGGGAAATACCGACAACGCCGACCTGTGGGCGGCTCTGGAGGCGGCCTCCGGCCAGCCAGTAGGCGACCTCATGGAGAACTGGATCTTTCACGGCGGACACCCGCTAGTCGAGGTGACGGAAGACGATGGCCGGTGCACGCTCTCTCAACGGCCGTTCCGTTACGACGGTCGAGACGACGGCACGCGATGGCAGGTCCCGGTGCGACTCCGGACCACAGTCGGCGAGCACCGGGTGCTACTCCACGACCAGCCGGTGATCGTGGAACTGGACGGTCCCCTACTCACCGGTAACGCCGATGCAGCGGGCTTTCACCGGACCTCCCTGTCCAAAGCCCCCCGGCCGGCCCTACTGACTGCTGCCGAACGGGCCATGGCTGTGGACGATCGGTGGGCGGCCACTCTGGCAGGCCACCACGACCCGGCAACCTTCACCGACTTCGCCGCCGCCTTCGCCAACGACTCGGACCTGGCCGTTTGGCAAGCCGTCCTGCGGGGACTCGGGACGCTGGACCTGGTAGCTCCCGAACGCCACGACATCCTGGCCGCCGAAGCCCACACTCTGTTGGAGGGGGTGGTTCACCACCTCGGCTGGGAACCAGCCGACGACGACGACGACCGGACCCGTCGGCTGCGAGGGGCGGTGCTGGCCGCAGCCGGCACTCTGGCCGATGACCTGTCGGTGGTCGGAGAGGCCCAACGCCGCTGGACGGACTCGGCCCTCTCCGACCCGGCCGTGGACGGTGCCGTGGTAACCGTGGTGGCCAGCCATGGTGGGCCCGAGGAACGCGACGCATTCCGGCGACTAGTCAACGGGGCGGAGAGTGCTCAAATTGAGCAGAGGTACCTCCGGGCGCTGGCCCTGTTTCCCGACCGGGCCGCCGTCGAAGCCCTGTTGGCTGAGATCTACGACGGGGTCATCCGCACCCAGGATGCCCCGTTTCTGGTCCGGTCACTGCTGGCCCACCCCCATCACCGGTCCCTCGTCTGGCACTCAACTACCGATCGCTGGGATGACCTCGCTAGCCGGCTGCCGTCCAACAGCATCGCTCGCATGCTGGAGGGCGTCCGGGCCCTGGTTGGGCCCGAGGTGGATCCTGATGTGGACTGCTTTCTGGACGACCACCCGGTGCCCCAGGGAACCCTGATGGTGGCCCAACACCGCGAGCGGCGCATGGTGAACATCCGCCTCCGGGAACGACTCCTCGGCTGATCAGCCGAACCGGAGACGAAAGGAGCCGTCGACGTCAACCAGGGTGGCCACGAGATCCATTGGACGGTCTCCCGGATCGGTGGCCCGACAGGCGAACTCCTGGCCGGGGACGGCCACCCGCACGGCGGGACGACAAGCTACGACAACCGGGAACCCGAGGTCGGCCTCCAGACGTTCGGCGGCCCGGATGGCAACGTCGGCGGCGTCCACCAGCAGGGCCGGGGACTCGACGCGGATCCTGCCGTCGATGGCTGGTCGGTGCACCAGGACCGACACCTCAACGCCTGAGATGGTGGCAACACAGGCCACCGGTCCGAGGCGGTCCGGATCCGGGCTTCCGCAGTCCACGTCGGCTACCAGGTCAGGGGAAGCCGGGAGGAGAGCCGCCGGAACCAGCGGTTCCACGGCCTCGACGTTGAACGTCGCCGGTTCGGACCCCCCGCAGCCGGACAACGACAGGACCGCTAGGACGACCACGCAGGCTCGCCGGATCAACCGTCGGTCGGTCAGTTCCAATCGGCGGCCAGAGCCTGGGCCTCGTCCCATGAGGCATCCTGCTCGAGTAGTGCCTTGGCCTGCATGACGTATCGGGGCCGGTTCATGCCAAGCACCGCAGTAAAGCGACCTTCCCGTCCATAGAACGCCACAAAACGGTGTTCGACGGTCGAGCCGACCGCTACCTGGACGTCGTCGTCGGGATGGGTCCGGCCGGCTAACTGGACCTTGCGGTCGTACTGGTCGCTCCAAAACCACGGTACGGGTGCGAACGGCGTCGCCTCCTGTTCGGTT
>JAZADL010000097.1:0-2777 GCA_036123635.1 Actinomycetota bacterium | reverse complement strand
AGTTCTAGCGCCTCTAGATCGAGGTCGCTCAACTGGATTGATGGGTCCTCGTCGGCGGCAATCTGGACGTACTCGGGGACGTAACGGCCGCTTACCAGCCCCTCTCGCTCGCTGAACACGGGGATGTAGTGGGGCGTGACCGGGTCGTCATCCGGCCCGTGTTCCCCGAACCGGTGGTAGCGAAAGCCCCGGGCAAGCACCTCCAGGAGATCGGGCCGGGACCGGCGAATCTCGTCGAACACGGTCAGGGAGCTCACGAAACGGCTGACCCCGCCCTCGGCCGCCGCCCGGATGCACAGGAACGACACCAGGTCGCCGGGATCGCTGTGGGGGGCCAGTTCTGAACGATTGCGGTAGGCCCGGGCGTGGGGGTCCACGTCGGTCACGTCGACCACATGGCCCAGGCGCTCGCCCATCACACTCTGTGAGACGGCCCGTCCCAGCCGGAGGCCGATGGCCCAGAACATGAGGGCGATTTCTTCCACGTTTCGGCGGTCGACGGGAAAGCCCCGCAACAGGGCGATGCCCCGTCCATGCAGCACCTCGTGGCGCAGGTCGGCCACCAGGGGGGTGAGGGCTCCCAACGGTAGGTCGGCGGCAGAGGTCTCGACCGGATCGACACCGCGATAGGCCAGGTCGACCGCAGCCGCCTCCAGGTCGGCCAGGTCGGCTGGAGGTAGGTCTACGGCGATCGGATCGGTGCCGTCAAGGTCGGTGCCCCGCCACAGGTTCTCCGCCGGCACGTCAATGTCGAGGAGGCCCACGGTCGGCAACCTATGCGGCGTCCGCCACCGGCTTCGGCGTCCGTCCGGCGGCCAGGAGAAACCCGAGGGCGATCAGGCCGTAGACGAGGAAGCCGACTGCCCAAGGCGTGGTGGAGGATTCGATGCGCATCCCGACGAAGGCAGCCAGCAGGGAGGCCGACGTGAGGGCCCCCATGCCGAGGACCCCGGCGGCCGTCCCAGCCACGTCGCCCAGCGGTTCGAGGGCCATGGACATGGCTACAGGCGTGATGAGAGCGAGCAGGGTGTTGCCGACGACTATGAGGGAAAACCACGTCCAAAACTCCGGCACACCGTCGGTGGCCAGGGTGAGGCCGAGAAGCACGACGGCGAAGGCCATGGCCATGGTGAGGACAAATACCCCGACCGGGTGGGCACCCCACCTGCCGATGGCCGGGTTGATGGCGAGGAAGCCCACAGCGAAGACGATGGCCGATGCCGCGAACAGCACTGCGAACTCGTCGGCCCTGTCGTAGACCACCTCGAACACCTGCTGGGTGCTCCCCAGGAAGATGAGGAAGGCGCCGTCAGCGAATAGGAGCGCAGACGCGTACAGAACCGTCCGACGACAGGTCACGACCCGTCGGATGGCGTCAATGGTTGGTCCGACCCGGAGGGGACGTCGGTTCGCCGGGTCCAGCGTCTCACCGAACCGGATTCCCCAGGCCGTGATGGCGGCGGCCAGAACGATCCCGACGGCGTACACCCACCGCCACGACATCGTGCGGAGGATCCCCTCGGCGATCAGCGGTACCACCACCGGGCCAACGAGGAAGACGGCCGTGATGGTGGACATCACGCGGGCCATCCGGTCTCCCGTGTAGAGGTCCCGGAGGATGGTCAGGTTCATGAGCGATGCCGCCGATGCCCCCAGCCCCCAAACGAGCCGGCTGGCCAAGAGAAATTCAAAGTCCGTGGCCAGCATCGAGCCCGTGGCGCCGAGGGCGTAGACGGCCATGCCGATCCGCAGCGTGGGGGCCCGTCCGAAGCGATCGGCCACCGGCCCGTACACGATCTGCCCGACGGCCATGCCGAGGAAGTAGACGGTGACGGCCAGGGTGATCCGATTGGAGCCCGGAGGGAGACCGACGTCGGGCCGCATCTCGTCAAAGGCGGGCAGGGTCGCGTCGATGCCGAAGGCCACCGACATCCCGATGAAGGCCAGGAAAGCGACGACCTCTAGTTCGCTGCGTTCCCGCCTTGCCGCCATCGACGCAGTCTGGCCCACAACCTGACAGAACCACGCTGTCCGAAAACCGGTTGTCGGCCGTCGATGACCGGTCCTCCTGATCGATCCTGCGGATCGGAGGCGGGTCCTCCAGGTATCCACTTGCCTGCCCACTGGGTACCCCGGTGCCTCTCGTAGCCTCCGCCTATGCGTACGGCGATCGTTACCGGGGCGGCTAGGGGGATCGGTGAGGCTCTCGCCCTGGACCTCGCCCGATGGGGTTGGCGGGTCGTGGGGTTCGACCTCACGGCCGGCGACGCCCCCCTCCTCCCGTCGGACCTGGCCGGCTTCGGAGGTTCGGTGGAGCCCGTTGCCGTGGACGTCACCGACCGTCGGGCCGTGGACGAGGCGGTGGCCCGGGTCGTGGCCTCCACCGGCGGGACCCTGGACGCCGTAGTGGCCAACGCAGGGATCCGGGTGGCAGGCGCCTTCGAGGAAACCCCGGTTGCTGACCTGCGACAGACGTTCGACGTCAACCTGTACGGCGCGATGCACGTCACCCGGGCGGCCCTGCCGGCCCTACGGGCCACCAAGGGCTCGCGGGTAGTCGTCTCCTCCTCGGTTGGCGGGCTATCGGCCCTCCCCGGCCTAGCCGCCTACTGCGGCTCCAAGTGGGCGCTGGAGGGCTGGGCCGAGTCGTTGGCCCACGAGATGGCTCCTCTCGGGGTCTCGGTGGCCATCGTCGAACCGGCGTCCGTCCGGACCGGATTGTGGGACGCCGGTTCGGTACACGGCGACCCGGACGGTCCGTACGCGTCGATGCTCCA
>JAZADL010000096.1:0-2713 GCA_036123635.1 Actinomycetota bacterium | reverse complement strand
AGGGGAAAGGGACGGAGCTCTGGGCGCCGAAACCACCGTGGAACGGTGGCGGGTGGTTGTCGTGGCTTTGGCCACGATTGCCGCGTTGCCCCTGTTCGTACTCGAAGATCCGACGTCTCCCGGTTCGCTGGCTGGGACGGCGGGAGCTTCTGTCGCGCCCGCCGTGGACGAGATTGGTCCCCCGATGAAGGTCGTCGAGTTGGTCGTGGCCTCGGATTCCCAGTTCGTCCTGGACGTGGCCGAGATGAGCGCCCGGGCCCAGAGCTGGCATGCTGCCCGGTCGTCTCTCCCGGTGCTAGCCCAGTTGGCCGAGGTGGCCCGCCAGCATGAAGCCGAGGCGCTGGCTGCTGCCCGCCTGGTGGCGGTTGAAGAGTTCGCCGCCCAGGAGCGCCTCAACGCCATCCTGAAGGCTCGTCAGCGGGAGGCCGAGCGAGAGGCCGAGCGTGTCCGTCTCCGTGAAGAGGAGCTACGGCGGCGCGAAGAGGCGATGACTACACCAGGGCCGACAACGACCATCCCGTGGGATACCGATCCGCACCCGGACGGCCCATCCGATGTGCAGTGGGAGGCGTTGCGCTTCTGTGAGGCCACCGGGAACTATGAGGCGGTCAGCCCGACCGGGAAGTACCGGGGGGCCTACCAGTTCAGCCGCCAGACCTGGGACTGGATCGCCGGGATACATCATGACCACCTGGTCGGAGTAGATCCGGCCGCCGCCGCACCCCGTGACCAGGATCGCATGGCCCAAGCCCTCTACGACTTGCGAGGGCGTGGCCAGTGGCCGGTCTGCGGTCGCTACCTACCCTGACCGACCTCGTCGGGCCTCCGTTGTGACCCTCACCCGGACCGAGGTCCGAGAGTTACTGGACCGGCACGGCATCCGGCCTAAGCGGTCCCTGGGTCAGAACTTCGTCGTCGAACCCAACACGGTGCGCCGGATCGTTGAGTTGGCGGCCGTTGGTCCAGGCGACCGAGTGTTGGAGATAGGACCCGGTGTCGGGTCCCTAACCCTGGCTCTGGCCGAGGCCGGGGTAGCGGTGACCGCCGTTGAGATCGACGATGCGCTAGTAGATGTGCTGGCCGAGACCACCGCTGGCCACGACGTGGTCGTAGTGCACGCCGACGCTATGGCCGTGGACTGGTCGGACCTACTGGGTAACGACCAGTGGACGCTGGTGGCCAACCTGCCGTACAACGTGTCGGTGCCGTTAGTTTGCGACCTTCTGGACGGTGTCCCGGCGATCCGGCGCATGGTGGTGATGGTCCAGAAGGAGGTGGCTGAACGGCTGGTGGCCGGGCCAGGCGATAGTTCCTACGGTCTCCCATCGGTGAAGGTGGCGTACCACGCCACCGGGCAGATGGTGGGACGGGTCCCACCATCTGTGTTCTTGCCCCGGCCCCGGGTGGACTCGGCACTAGTTGAATTGGTGCGTCGGGCGGCACCGACCGTGGATGCAGATCCGGAGGTCCTGTTCGATCTAGTTCGGGCCGGTTTCAGACAGCGTCGCAAGATGCTGCGACGCTCGCTGTCCGGTTCGGTCGACGAGGCGGCATTCGTGACGTCTGGGGTGGCGCCGACGGTCCGGGCCGAGGAGTTAGGGCTGGATGGATGGGCGGCGCTGGCTGCTGCAGTGGCAGGAGCGTCATGACCGTTACCTACCTGTCGGCACCGGCCAAGTTGACACTGTCGCTGAGCGTGGTGGGAGTCCGACACGACGGCTACCACCTGGTGGACGCCGAGATGGTCGCTGTGAACCTAACCGATGGGCTGGAGGTGTCAGACGGTGATGGTCTTGAGGTCATGGCTGTCGATGGCGGATTAGAGGTCCTCGAGGACGGAGAGAACCTGGTAGCTCGGGCCCTGCGCCTCGTTGGCAGGAAAGTTCACGTGACGGTCCACAAGTCGATTCCCGCCGGGGCCGGCTTAGGGGGTGGCTCGGCGGACGCCGCAGCGATCCTGCGGTGGGCCGGCTGGGACGACGTGGCCGGTTCAGTGGTTCTCGGTGCCGACGTACCGTTCTGCCTGATTGGAGGGCGCGCCCGGGTGACCGGCATCGGTGAAGTAGTGGAGTCGTTGCCGTTCGAGGAGCAGGTGTTCACCCTGCTGACTCCGCCGGTCGGGTGTCCCACGCCGGACGTCTACCGCCGATGGGACGAGATGGGCGGCCCGATCGGCGAGCACGGCAACGATCTGGAGCCGGCAGCCGTCGACCTGGTGCCCGCCCTGGCGCGGTGGCGCGACGAGTTGGGGGACGCGGCGGGTAGTCGGCCGAAACTTGCCGGAAGCGGGAGTACCTGGTTCGTGGAGGGGGAGTATCCGGGGGAGGGGCGGCGAGTCGTTCGGACCCTGCCGTCGGCCTGAGACCGGCCTACTTGCCCCGCATCCGCTGGGCGCGGGTGCGCTTGAGCATCTTGCGGTGCTTTTTCTTGCGCATGCGCTTACGGCGCTTTTTGATCAGAGATCCCATGACGGGCGGCAGGCTAACCGGGTGCCGGCCTGTTGCCCCCGTTTAGAACGGAAGACGGGAGACAGGCTTCCAGAAGGTCTCGATGGTACGGCCACTACGCTCGGTCGGGCATGCGCAGTGTCCGGTAGTTCAACTGGCAGAACGCCTGACTTTGGATCAGGAGGTTGGAGGTTCGAGCCCTCCCCGGACAGCCACGAACCAGCAGTTCAGGAAGCGGATCGGTCAGAGGGCCGGAGTTGGCACCC
>JAZADL010000095.1:0-53606 GCA_036123635.1 Actinomycetota bacterium | reverse complement strand
TCGTCGCCATCACCGATCACCACGAAGCGGTCCTCGTCAGCTTCGAACCCCATGAGCGACGGCGTTGTTCCTGAGCCCCGGCCGGTTTCGTTTCGGTAACGAGCACTCCACGCGCCGTCGGCCTCGTCTAACGAGAAACGCTCGCCGGTCCACACCACCCGATGGGTGTGGTCCACCGAACTGACGTAAATGCCCCCCGTCTCGTCGCAACACATACTGGTACGCACCCAGCCGTATCCCGTATTACCCCGCTCGGCCTCCATCCGGGCACAGTGGTCGGCTGCCTCCTTGTCCGCTCCAGGCAGCCGGACGGCCACGTGGTCAGAGAAGTCCCGGGCCAGGCTGACCAGCCACCCGTGGTCAGTGGACAGCACCAGGCGACCGTCGGGGGTCATATTGACACCGACGAACAGCCCCTCGACCTCTGCTGGTTTGGCCCACCGTGCGACCTCCACAAGGGGTGAACAACGATCCGTCGGGTCCACCTCGGCGTAGGCCACAGCACCCGTCTTGCACCCCAGGAACAGGGTGTGGTTCGCATCCAGGAGGGAGTACACCCCGTCGAGACCGGTCAAGAACCGGGTGGCCAAATCGACGGCGTGGAGGACTGCCTCGTCGCCCTCCAGATCGTCGAGGCCCGCCACGCCAGCCTCCCAGTCCGCCATCGTGCTGGACTCCGGGCCAGGTAGATCCAAAGTGGCCAGGACCTCCAGGGTTTCGTAATCCAACTTGACCAGTCGCTCGCGGCCATTGCTCCAGATTGTCCGCTTCCCATCGGGGTACGGGCCAGAGATCAAACCCCCGAAGTGGCCGGGCCCGAGCCAGGTGAACTGCCTCTCGTCGTCGGCTAACTCGACCGCACCGTCGGGAATGGCCCCAGCTATCTCTGTGCAGTCCTGCTGATCGCATCGACCGTGGGCGATCGGGTTCCCACTGGCGGCCAGAAACGGGTTGCGATAGCCGACGGTCACCGGCCCAGACTAGATTTTGTACGCGCCCCATTGACGAATTCCATCCTGAACGCAGCCCGCACTGGCTGTCACTCGGCTGGCCCGACATACAGCACCCGAGGAGATCCTCTATGCCCTTCGCTGACGTGAACGGTCAGGCCATCCACTACCTAGACACCGGTGGCGACGGGCCGGCCATTTTGCTGAGCCACGGCTTCAGCATGGACCACGAGATGTGGGTCCATCAGGTTGGCCCTCTCACCGGCGCCGGATGGCGGGTCGTGACTTACGATGAGCGGGGCTGGGGCCAAACCGTTCACACCGAGCCGTTCGACTACTGGGATTTGGCCGCCGACGTGATCGGCCTGATGGACCATCTAGGCATTGACCGTGCGGTGCTCGGCGGTATGTCCCAGGGTGGTTTCCTGACGCTGCGGGCCGCTCTCACCGCTCCTGCCCGGGTCCGGGCCATGGTGCTGGTCGACACCGAAGCCGAAGTTCTCTCCGGCGAGGACCGGACGCAGTATCAGGCGCTCTTTGACGCCGCGATCGCCATAGGGCTTTCCGGCGAGGTCGGTGACGCCCTCGAGATGGTTTTATTCGCCCCTGGTTACGCCGATGCCCGTTACTGGCGGGGCAAGTGGACCTCCAAGCCGATCACCGCCTGGAAGGGAGCGAAGGATTGCCTCTTCGAGCGCGACTCGATCCTCGACCGTCTTGGCGAGATCACCTGTCCGAGCATCGTTTTCCACGGCGATGCCGACATGGCCATTCCTCTGGAAAGGGGACGTCTCGTCTCGGAATTACTCTCGGGATCGTCGACCTTCGTAGTGGTTCCCGGCGCCGGCCATACCAGCAACCTTGAGGCACCGGCCGTAGTCAACCCCGCCATGCTCGACTTCCTGGCTGCCCTGGACTGATCTGTGAGCGCGTCGCCGGGGTTCAGGTGCCTAGTAGGGGTCGGAAGCCTGTGATCGTGACCCGTTCGAACAGTCCTGCCTCGGCGTAGGGGTCCCCGGCCGCGAACTCCTCGGCTGCCTCGCGGGTATCAACGTTAAGGACGATCAGAGAACCGCACATCTGACCGTCATCGTCTAAGAGCGGCCCGCCAAACGTCACCTCAAAGCCGGCCAAGTAGGCCAGATGGTCCGGTCGGGTTCGGGCCCGCAGGTCGCCAGCGTCCGAACGGTCAAGGGCGTGGATCACGTAGTGCATGTCGCATCAGGATCGTCGCGCCACGGCAGGTTCGCCAACCCCTGAATGTGGCAGGCGGACCTCACCGGTTCCTTGTACGCGTTTTCCTCTTGTTCCCGGACTGCTGTCATGACTCTTTGGCTGTCGGATAGTCGACGTAGCCGACGGGTCCAGGGGTGTAGAGGGTCCGAGGATCGAAGCGGGCCAGTGGCAGGCCGTCAGCTAAGCGCTCAACCAGGTCGGGGTTGGCCAGGAAGTGTCGAGCGAACGACACGGCGTCACACCGTCCACCGGAGATGGCATCTTCGGCCTCTCGGGCGTCGAAGGAGTCGTTAGCGACCAGTGCCCCGTCGTGGTGGTCACTGGCCAGTGCCAAGTTGTCCAGATCCGCTCCCGCCAGACGGATGACGTGCAGGTAGGCCAGGCCCATGGGACGGATCTCCTCTAGCAGTGCCCGGAAAGTGTCCTCAACGTCGGAAGGTCCCTCATCTTGAAGATCGTTGAACGGGTTCCCCGGGCAAATACGGAAGCCGACCCGGTCAGCCCCCACCTCGTCGGACATGGCATGTAGCGCTTCGACCACGAACCGGATCCGATTTCGAACTGGCCCACCGTAGGCGTCGGTTCTCCGGTTTGTGCCCGTGCACAGGAACTGGGCCGGGAGGTAACCACTCGTTCCGTGCAATTCGACACCGTCGAATCCGGCCTCGACAGCCAAGGCAGCAAATCGGCGGTATTCCCCCACCACTCCGGAAACCTCGTCTTCCGTCAATTCCCGCGGTTGGTCAAAGGGCTGTAAGCCGTTGCTGTCCGTATACATCTCTCCGGCGGCACGCACAGCCGACGGAGCCACAGTCTCGGCGTCTGGGGCCTTGTTGTCCCTATGGGCAATTCGTCCACAGTGCATGGCTTGGGCGACGATCAATCCGCCGCTCTGATGTACCGCACTAGTTACGGGCCGCCAACCGTCGGCCCGTTCCGGCGAGTCCAGGACCGGCGTACGGCAATAACCCTTGCCGTTTTCGCTCGGGGCGCTCCCCTCGGTCACAATTAGGCCTGCTGATGCCCGCTGTCCGTAATACCCAGCCATCAGGTCGGTTACTGCACCATTCTCGGTGGATCGTGAGCGGGTCATGGGCGCCATGACGATTCGGTTCTTGAGTTCCAGAGTTCCGAGCGACGTCGGGGAGAAGAGGCTGACCACTCGAGGCAACCTAGGCCGAGGTCTCGCCGACCACGGCCACCAGCCAGACCAGACCGAGGATCATGACAAGGGCCAGACCGACCGCTGCAGCATCCAAGCTGCCAAGGCTGGCCACCACCGCCACAACCAGCGGTCCGAATACTCGACCGCCGTCGGTGAGGAGCGCGACCGCCGAGAGAAATGAAGCTGTTCCCTCTTCGGGAGCCAGGTCACTACTTAGGGTGAACAGGGAGCCAGCGCTCAGGCCGTTCCCGAGGCCCATCACTAGCCCCGACAGCAGAACCCCCGTCGCCGAGTCCGCCGCCAGCAGGCTGAGCAGGCCGAGCGCGAGTAATCCGTACGCTGGCACTATTGCCGCTAGGCGCCCCAAGCGGTCCATGATCAAGCCCGAGAGCGGGAAGAGGATCAGGTCTGCGCTGTAGCCGGCAGCCACCAGGATCCCGATAGCCGACGGACGGAGGTCCAAGGCAACCCCCACCAGGGGAAGCAACACCATCCGGCCCTCACGCGTTGTCATCGCGGCCATTCCGAACAGTCCTGCGTGTAGTAAACGTCGCCGATTCGCCCGTACCACCTCAAACAGGCCCGGACCTCCGGCACCAATCGGAGCGACCTCTCTTTCCGGCTTTAGGGCGCCAGGAAGAACTGCCGGAATACCTATCGCTGCTCCTAGGCCGGCGGCCCCAAAGGTCCAACGGGCACCGGCCACATCGACGAGGGTGCCGCCAACAATGGTCCCGAGGAGAACTGAGAACCGCATTGTCCCACCCATCAGCGACATGGCTCGACCTCTGAGCAGCGGTGGAATCCGGCGGGTCAGGTCGGCTTGACGTGACAACAGCACGCCGAGAGCGCCGGCGCCGAAGACAAAGTGACCAAATCCTAAGATGGCTACCGTCCCGCTGGTTGTCATGACGGCCGCTGAACCCGCCATGGCCAGGAGGGATCCCGCTCCCACTCTGGCTGGACCCCACCGATCAGTGGCCCAACCTGCGGGTAACGCCCCAGCAGCAGCTCCCGCACCCCCAGCACCAGCCACGATGCTCGCCACGGCATACCCGTAGCCATCGCCAACCAGGATGATTGGCAGAGCCACTAGGAGGAGGCTCATACCCAAGCTGGCCGACATCCAGGGTCCGTAGATCGGCCAAACGTACGGCGCTAGCGCTCGGAAGCCCATCGGCGCCGAAGGCTAGGCGGGGTGCCGTCTTCACCAGCGCTTCGGCCCTCTCTTAATGTTGAGGTCGGAACCGGGAGGCCCGGATGGCACAACTCGAACTGCTGCTCGACGACCTGGACTTTGGCGAAGGACCTCGCTGGCACGACGGTCGGCTCTGGTACAGCGACTTCTACCAGCACCGCATCTACGCCGTGTCGCTGGAAGGCAAGCGAGAAACCGTGCTCGACCTAGGCGACGAGCAGCCCTCTGGCCTTGGATGGATGCCCGATGGCTCCATGCTCGTCGTAGCCATGCTCGCCCGACAGGTCCTCCGTGTCGTGGACGGCGAGGTGAGTGTCCACGCCGACCTTTCTGAAGTCGCCACCTGGCATTGCAACGACATGGTGGTTGCGGTTGACGGCACGGCCTATGTGGGGAACTTCGGCTGGGATATCGAGGCCAACTACGGCCACCCACAGACCGCCACACTGGCCGTAGTGCGACCCGATGGAACCGTAGACACCGGGCCTGGCGACCTGCTGTTCCCCAACGGCTCGGTCATCACCCCCGACGGTCGAACCCTGATCGTGGGCGAAACATTCGGTCAGCGCTACACCGCCTTTGACCTGGACAGAAACGGAACGCCCGGACCGGCCCGAGAGTGGGCACCACTCCCCCAGTCGGCACCCGACGGCTGCACAATGGACGAAGCGAACGGAATCTGGTTCGCCGACGTAGCCACCTCGGGAGTGCTTCGGGTGGTAGAGGGTGGCGAGATCACCCACCAAATCGAAACTCCACAAACGCCCTACGCCTGCACGCTGGGTGGAGCCGATGGACGGACTCTTTACGTCCTTACCGCCCCCGGGGCTGGTTCCGACCGCACTGGTACCGGGGACGGATGCATCTGGACCACGCTCGTGGACCGCCCTCATGCAGGCCGGCCATGAAGACCCCGGTTCCTCTGCCCTGAACTCAGACTCTGATAGACCGCCTTACCTGATCGATGACCGGTTGATCAGTCGGTAATGGCCTCAGTCTCAGCCAGGCGTACCAGGGGTATCACCCGTTCCGTCTTTGCCTGATAGTCGGCGTAAAACGCTCGGTCCTCCACCAAGGCGGCCCACAGGGCGTCACGGGTGGGCCCTGCATCGAGAACTTCGTGCTCGGACCAAAACATGCCGCCCTGGACCCTGATCTTCACTCGGGGATTGGCCTCTCGGTCCCGTAGGTTTAGGACCCACGCCGGGTCTTTCGTCGCCCCGGCGAACGACCCGACCACGATTCGGTGCCCGTCGGCATCTCGCCAGAACGGCAACGCCACCTTGTGTTCGTTGCCTGATCGTCGCCCGACGGTGTGTAACAGCACGTGGTGCATGCCCACCACACACCACACGGCATCGTCGTCGGAGGCCTCCATCCCCATGATGTGCGCCTTCGTGATCTCGATAATCTCTGCATGGGTGGGGGTCTCCCACTCCATTACAACCTTCTGGCTCTCGGCTTCATCGCTCATGGGGCGGACCGTAGCCTCGGTCTGGCTTCCAAACGGGGTCCGGTCCCAGTCCCCGCTTCGGCAGACTGCTGTCTCGCGCAGGATGATCGCGGGTGACTGAAGGGCCAGCCATGAGTCGACGACCGAACGTCATCCTCATCAACTGTGACGACCTGGGCTACGGCGACCTGTCGTGCTACGGCTCAACTCAGCATGAGACCCCGGTCCTGGACCACATGGCCTCCGAGGGGGCTCGCCTCACTGACTTCTACATGGCGTCACCGGTCTGCTCGCCGTCACGAGCCGCAATGCTCACCGGCAGTTATCCGCTCCGGGTTGGTTTCGGTGGGCGGAGCATCGACAACGCTCCTGTTCTGTTCCCCGGCCAAGCCCAAGGGTTGCACCCTGACGAGATCACTATCGCCCGCCTCCTTAACGACGCTGGATACGCCACCCGTCTAGTCGGAAAGTGGCACTGCGGAGACCAACCGGAGTTCCTGCCTACCTGCCATGGTTTCGACGGCTGGTTTGGTCTTCCCTACAGCAACGACATGGGTCGGCAAGCCTTGTCGCCGGAGGAGCAGCCCTACCGAGACATCATGGAGCAGTTGGGGACGCCATTGCCTGATGACGCTCCGATGCTGGCTGACCGCCCACCTCTTCCCCTTATGCGAGACGACGAGGTGGTAGCCGAGCAGCCCGACCAGGCCGCCTTGACCGAGGCATACGTCGCTGACGCGATCGAGTTCCTACGCTCTCATCGGGACAGTCCGTTCTTCCTCTACCTCGCGCACCTCTACGTACACCTGCCGATCTACGTTCGGGATCACTTCGTTCGACAGTCGACTAATGGTCGTTACGGGGCGGCGGTGCAATGCATTGATTGGTCGACCGGGGCGCTTCTTGACGAGATTCGAGCCCTGGGCCTGGACGAGGACACAGTGGTTGTCTTCACCAGCGACAACGGTGCTCTGATTCGCGACGGCGGTGGTAGCAACGGTGAGCTCCGGGCATCAAAGGGCACAACGTGGGAGGGCGGGCAGCGGGTGCCATGCATCGTCCGGTGGCCGGGAAGGATCCCGGCCGGACAAACGGTCTCCGAGGTCGTCAATGCCATGGACCTCTACCCCACGATTGCCGGGTGGTGCGGCATCGACGTCCCCAGCGACCGAACCTTGGACGGACGCGACATCAGCACTGTCCTGGAGGGCGGCGACGCCCCGCCCGAAGCGCCGTTCTTCTACATCCTTGGCGGAAACGTCGAGGCTGTGAGAAAGGGACGTTGGAAGCTCCATGTTCGGAAATGGAATGTGGAACGGGTGAGGCTCTATGACCTAGAGGCTGATGTCGGCGAGCGAAACGACTTAGTCGAGGAATACCCCGCGATAGTCGCCGAACTGTTGGCTCTTGTCGAGGCGGCTCGAGCCGAACTCGGCGATGACGCCTCGGACACCATTGGCACCGATGTCCGCCCAGTAGGCCGGGTGGCTGATCCCGTCACGCTCACCTCCTATGACCCTGACACTCCGTACTTCATGGCCGAATACGACCTGACCGAGCGGGGTTGACCCCTACCGGAAATGGAGATGAATGCATGACCACTGTCCTGATCCACGGGAACCCGGAGACTGACGCCATCTGGACTGACCTCGTCGGCGAGCTCACCGACCGCAATGTCGCTGACCTGGTACTGCTGTCACCGCCCGGATTCGGTGCACCTACCCCGGATGGGTGGACAGCTACCCAGGTCGAATACCGGGACTGGCTGATCGCCGAACTGGAGGATCTGGACTCCGGTGGTAATCCGGTTCACCTGGTTGGTCACGACTGGGGTGCCGGTCACGTGTTCGGCGTGCTGGCCACCCGACCTGATTTGGTTCGCTCGTGGGCGTGTGACTGCACAGGCCTTGTACATCCCGATTACCGGTGGCACGACTTAGCTGAGCTCTGGCAAACGCCTGATGTCGGTGAACAGGTGTTAGAAGGCATGCGCTCTGTGTCACGCGAAGACTGGATCGCCAATATGGGCAATAACGGCGTAACCGAAGCGGCGGCCGCCGACATGGCCGACGCTCTCGAAACCATGGTCGAGTGCATCCTTCCGCTCTACCGGTCGGGTGCCCAGCCGGCAATGGTCCAGTTAGGCGAAGTCCTGGCGACCGCCGACCTCCCACCTGGGCTGGCCCTGGACCCGACCGAGGACCCCTATGTAGGTCCGCCAGGTCGAGCCGCCGAGGTAGCCGACCGCCTGGGGGCCCGTCACGCTCCGCTAGATGGTGCTGGCCATTGGTGGATGATGGAACGGCCCGGTGAAGCAGCTGACCTGCTTGTGGGCTTCTGGTCCTCGCTGTGATCGTCGACACCGTTCCACGCGTTGGCCCTGTCGACATCCGGGCGGGATGATGGGTTCTGTCTGATTTCGGTTGAACGGAGCACGTCCCCATGCAGGGCCTTATCCAGGAGGACAACGGCGAGGAACACGTCCGGCTGTCCGACGCCCTCGAGCACGCAGCGGACCTAGAACCGCGGCAGGTCCGCGTTGAGATCCGGGCGGCCGGCGTCTGCGGAAGTGACCTCAGTTGCGTGCACGGCAAGTACTACATGCCCACCCCGCTGGTCCCCGGGCACGAAGCAGCCGGCGTCGTTGTGGAGATCGGATCGGCCGTCACCTATTGCTCGGTGGGTGACCACGTGGTGCTTTCTACGTTTGGGAACTGTGGCCACTGCCCGACCTGCGAGGGTGGAGACCCGGGCAACTGTGGCTTCGGTGGTCTTCGGCACACTCACGTCGAGGGCGACCAGGCCTTGTGGGGGTTCGCCAACCTGGGCGCCTTTGCCCAGGAGACCATCGTCCACGAGAACCAGGCCGTCCCTATCCCCACTGAGGTTCCCCTCACCTCGGCGGCCCTCATCGGGTGCGGGGTAATGACCGGAGCCGGGGCAGTTTTTAACCGGGCCCGGGTCGCCGTCGGTGACCGAGTGGTGGTCATCGGCGCAGGGGGCGTCGGTCTAAACGTCATCCAGGCGGCCCGACTCAGTGGCGCCTCTCAGATCATCGCTATCGACCGGGCACCCTCCAAGGAGCGGACGGCCACCGAGTTCGGAGCCACCGATTTCCTGTTGGCCGACAGCGACGATTTCGACGCCGTGGCCGCTGTTCAACAGCTCAGCGGAGGCGGTGTAGACCACGCTTTCGAGGTGGTCGGGAGCACCAAACTCTTGGCCGATGCCATCTCTATGGCCCGGGCTGGCGGAAACGTTTGTGCCGTAGGGGTTCCCGACCTCACGGCTACTGTCACCTACCCGTTCCAGGCCCTTCACCAGAATAAGAACCTCTTGGGTATCCGAGCTGGGGGTGGTAAGCCTCGGCGGGATTTCCCGCTCTTGGCCGGCCTGTACCTCCGGGGAATGCTTCGACTGGACGAGTTGGTCTCCCACACTGCCGGCCTTGACGGCCTTCAGGAGGCATTCGACGCCCTGAAGGCCGGCGCTGAGGCCCGAACCGTCCTGCTCCCCCACGGTTGACCTGACCCGGGTTCAACCGCACACCAGCGATAACACGAGAGGAGATCAGCGTGCCCCGAATGGACCTGGAGGGCAGTTCCTCCATCGTCACTGGCGGAGCGTCCGGCATCGGTGAGGCCAGCGCACGCCAGCTGGCAGCCGCCGGAAGTCGGGTTGTCGTCGCCGACCTGAACGAAGATCGTGGCCAGGCTGTGGCCTCAGAGTTGGGTGGCTTATTTGTTCGATGCGACGTCACCAGCACCGACGACGCCGATACCGCGGTCGCCGCCGCTTCCGAGATGGGCCCACTCAGGGCGCTCGTCAACTCAGCTGGCCTCGGATATGCGGCCCGTACTATTTCCCGCGACAACGAGCCGATGGACCTAGAACGGTTCGAGTTCGTGGTCCGGGTGAACCTGATTGGTTCGTTCAACGTGCTCAGCCGGGCGGCCGGTGCCATGGCGGCGACCGAGCCGCTGGATGAGGACGGACAGCGAGGTGCCGTGGTCAACATGGCTTCGGCAGCGGCCTTCGACGGCCAGATCGGACAGGCCTCCTACTCGGCCTCCAAGGGCGGCATCGTGGGCATGACGCTGCCTATCGCCCGTGACTTAGCGGCTGTCGGCGTGCGGGTCAACACCATCGCCCCCGGCCTAATCGACACGCCCATCTACGGCGAGGGCGAGCAGAGCGACGCCTTCAAAGCTCACCTGGGCCAATCGGTGTTATTCCCGAAGCGCCTGGGTTCTTCGGAGGAGCTGGCCTTTATGGTCATGGACTTGCTTACTAACCCATACATGAACGGTGAAGTCGTCCGGGTGGACGGGGGCATCCGGATGCCTCCCAAGTAGGTAGACCGAAGATGAGCGGCAATGGGGAGTCGGCGGTGCTCACCGAGCGGCGGGACCGGGTGATGGTCATTACGTTGAATCGGCCCGAGGCCATGAACGCCATCAACGGGGCCCTGTCCGAGGGCCTGTGGTCCGCCGTGCAGGATCTCAACAGTGATTCTGGGCTCACGGCTGGCGTTCTAACTGGTGCCGGAAAGGGCTTCTGCTCTGGTATGGACCTGAAGGCATTCTCGCGAGGCGAGGACATCGGACCGATGTTGGAGTTCGTTCAAAACGGTGCAGCCAAACCTCTTGTCGGAGCGATTGAGGGCTTCGCCCTGGCTGGGGGGCTGGAACTGGCACTGTCCTGTGACCTGCTGGTAGCCGCCCGTAACGCCAAGTTAGGCATCCCGGAGGTCGGGGTGGGTCTGTTTGCCGCAGGAGCTGGCCTATTCCGACTCCCTGGTCGTGTCGGCTACGGCACGGCCATGGAGATGGCCATCACTGGAGATCCGATCACAGCTGAGCAAGCTGCCGACCGCGGTCTGGTCTCCCGGCTGGCTGAGCCCGGTGACGCTCTCGGTGAGGCTCTCACCCTGGCCGAGCGAATCGCCCGGAACGCTCCGTTGGCTGTGGCCGCTTCCAAACAGCTCGTCCGGGCAACCCAAGGCGCCACCGAAGAGGAAATGTGGAAGATCCAGCGCCCCCACATGGCCACCGTCTGGAAGTCCAACGATGCTAAAGAGGGCCCTCGAGCCTTCGCCGAGAAACGCCCTCCGGAATGGACCGGGACCTAAACGGCGCTGACTCCCTCCCAGCTGCCTGCCGGACCTCGGTTCAACTGCCGACGGTTCCTGGAAGGAGCATGGCCAGTTGGCGGGACCGGGCGACTAGGGACCCATCGGCATCCCAGATGCATCCATCCTCGATCATCCGGCCGTCGTGCAGGTCCTCGGTGATGAATCGGCCCATCATCCACCCGGGCCCGGGACGGCGTCTCACGTGGACGGTCAGCTCGATGGTGGGCACCCAGCCGACCCTTCCGAGCCGGGAGAAGATCGACGGAGCGAAGGCGTCGGAGAACAGTACGGCGCCTAGAGCATCGGGGGGCCGTTTGTCGGCAAAACGGATCCATCCAACCACCTCGGCCTTGTTCGAGCCCCCAGCGGTCGACATCGCGGGGTGCACACGGAGATCAACCCGGCTAGAGATGAATAGGCGGACGCCCTGCTCTAGCCCGTCGCGTTCAACGCACTCCGCTAGGGGCGGCATGCTGGGTGGAGGAAAGGTGATCTCGTGGTCGTGGCCCGACGCGTCCGACAGGTCGCCTAGGGCGGCTACCACTTCAATCCGGGGCCGTCCGTCCTGTGAGAGCGTGGCCTGTCCCGTGGTCACCGATCGTCCGGAGCGCAGCAACTTGGTGGTTACCTCAGCATCCTGCCCCCCAGAGCCGGGACGGAGGAAGTGGGTCGTTACCGAGACCGGGTCCTGATGAGGTCCTGTTTGGCGTAGGGCCTGGAGGGCGATGGCCGTCAGGTAACCGCCGTTTGGATTGTCTCCGATGTTCCACGACCCGCTGACCTGGGCGGTGAATTGTCCCTCTCCGACAGGCTCCACCTCGGTCTCCCGATCGAACTGGCTACTCATCCCAATAGGTCCGTGCAGACGTCGTGATACAGCCCGGTGGTCAGACCTAGTGACTCGATGTCAATCCGCTCGTCGTTTCCGTGGAACCTCTGGGAGAATTCTCCACCACTGATCCGAGGGCTGAGGAGACCCGCCCCGTAGGCCACGGCTCCCATCTCCCGGTAGATACGAGCGTCGGTGAATCCCACGATGAACTGGGGATTGATCCGGGCCGTGGGAAATGGCCGTGCCACAGCCCGCTCCAGCGCATCCCAGAGGGGGGTGTCAACCCGGCTGGATGAGGCGGCGTCGTCTTGGAGTACCTCTACCTCAACGTGGTCGACTAGGTCTCCGAGTGCCTCGCGGAGGTGTTCTCGGACCTCTTCGGTGTGGTCGCCGGGCATGGTGCGGATGTCCACATCGATGGATACCCGGTCAGGTATCACGTTGGTCTTGCCTAGACCGTCAGCCACGTTGGGCGAGAAGGTGGTGTGGGTGCAGGCGTGCAGGTGTCCAGCCGTTCCCGAGCTTGGTACGGCAGCCAGAAACTCGTCGATCTGGTCCGTGTCAAGGAGTTGCTCTCGGAGCTCCTCATCTAGGGCCATAGCGTCCACCTGACCCCTCCACAGTTCGTGGAAGCGCGCCGGTGGTCGGTAGTCGGCTAGGCGCTGGATTACAGCGGCCGCCTTCACCAGGGCGTTGTCGGTCCGGTAGGGCGTCGAACCATGCCCTGGGGTTCCTCGAACGGTCAGACGCCGCCATGACGCTCCCTTCTCGGCCACGTTGACCGAGATGGCCGGAGCCTCTGCGTTCCCGGAGTGGAGGCCACCGTTCTCGGTGAGGACGTAGTCGGCTCGGATGGCGTCGGCCTCGTGGTCGGCCATCCAGCGGGCCCCGTGGACGCTGCCAGACTCTTCGTCGGCCACCGCGAACAGGATCAGGTCGCCGGTAGGCCGAAAACCGCTGTCAGCCAAACTTCGAAAGGCAACGGCTTGGGAGGCAGTCAGGTTCAGCATGTCGACGGCACCTCGACCCCAGACCTCTCCGTCCACCACCTCTCCATCAAACGGGTCGCGGCTCCAGCCGCTTGGATTCACCGGAACCACGTCGGTGTGACCCATGAGGCACAGAGATGGGGCGGCGGGGTCTGACCCCTCGATCCGGGCCACCAGCGAGGTCCGGCCGGGGGTGGGCTCGTAGCGCTGAAGGTCCAGCCCGGTGCCCTCCAGGTAGGTCGCCAACAGATCGGCGTTGCGAACCTCTTGGCCGGACTCTGGGGTGCCGTCATTCACGCATGCATTGCGGATCAGAGCCTGGAGAAGTTCAACGGTCTCCGCCGTCCGTTCGGTCGCCGTCGCCATCAGGTCTCACTGCATCCGTTCGGCGGCCGCCAACTCGATTGCCGCCTCATCTTCTGCCCGGAAGGCTCGTCGGGTGGCAATGTCCACTCGGTGGATTCGGCCCTGGAAAGCGAAGGGGGGCTCGTAGTCCGAACTAACCCCGGTTGGGTTCCGGCCCACGTCCAATCCGACGGGTGAGATCATGGTGGGAATTTCGGGGATGCTCTTCTCTCCAACCTGTGTTCCGTCAACCACCAGGCGGGCCCGTCCGGGACCTTGCCGCACGCGGTCCTGGTGAACCTCTAGGACGGAACACCCGGTTGGAATGGGTGACAGCGACCGGAGCACTGTGTGGTTGCCGTAGGCGTTGTGGTCGTAGATGAGGTGTCCTCGCTGGTCGACGTAGGCCACCAGCCCGTTGTTCACTGTGCCGACGGCTAGGAGGACTCCGGCCTCTTCTCCGTCGGGCCGCTCTACCTCGAAGCGCATTGTCCAGTTGCGTGAGCCGAAGGCGGGACCGGCATCCGGGGGAACACGCGGTGTGGGCGGAAGGTAGGTGAATTCGTCCCGGTTCTTTGGGGTTCCGGGAGTGGGGTGGCCGGCAAACAGGGGTCGTGACCCGCCGAGGTCTCCGGCGTCATCCATGATGGGTAGGACGTCGTAGCGTTCGGCCTCCTCCCAGAATCGGTCCACCATTCCAGCCAGTCGTTCAGGGTGGCCATCGGCCAGGTCGTGACACTCCGAGAAGTCCTCGTCGAGGTGGTAAAGCTCCCAGACATCGTCGTCTAATGCCGTGCCGTGTCGGTGATAGGCCACGGCCTTCCATCCGTCGTGCCAGAGGGCCCGGTGCCCTTGCATCTCGAAGTATTGGCTCTCCTTCCGTGTGGGAACGGCGTCGGCGTCCTCGGCCTTTGTGTCGAAGGTGTATGCAAGGCTGGTCCCCTCGATCGGCTGTTGAGCCACGCCTCCAATCGCATCGGGCGGTGCCGAGCCGACCAGTTCGAGAATCGTCGGGGCCAAGTCGATCACATGGTGGAACTGGGTTCGGATTCCCCCTGAGGCGTCCTGGTGGATGCCGTTGGGCCACGAAACAATCAGGGGATCGCGGACCCCGCCGCCGTGGGTGTTCTGCTTGTAGCGCTTGCCGGGGGTGTTGCCTACCTGGGCCCACCCCCAGGGGTAGTTGGTGTTGGACGTCCGGGTCCCGATGGCGTCCAGCCGGTCCATCGCTTCGTCGAGGGGCTGATTGATTCCGTTGAAATGTCGGAATGTGTCCAGGACTCCGTGGGCTCGGCCTTCCTGCGAGGCCCCGTTGTCGCTGAGTGCCACGATCACGGTGTCGTCGGTAATGCCCAGCTCGTCCAGCGAGTCCAGCAGTCGCCCTAGTTGGGTGTCGGTGTGGTCGAGCATGGCGGCGAAGGCCTCTTGGAGTCGGCAGGCCACGTCACGTTCGTCGGTCGAGAGGTCTTCCCACGCCTCCACTCCTGGGTTCCGGGGGGCTAGCTCCGTCCCGGGTGGGATCACTCCCATGTCCAGTTGTCGTTCGTAAACCTGTTGGCGGACTACGTCCCATCCTTCGTCGAATCGTCCCCGCCACTTCTCGAGATAGGCGTCCGGTGCCTGGTGGGGAGCATGGGTAGCGCCAAAGGCCAGGTAAAGAAAGAACGGACGTTCCGGAACCATCGTGTGTTGGGTCCGGACCAAGTCGATTGCGTGATCGACCAGATCTTCTGTGACGTGGTAGCCCTCCGCCGGAGTTTGAGGTACGTCAACTAGGTGGTTGTCCTCGTAGAGCTCCGGGTGGAACTGGTCGGTTTCACCCTGCATGAATCCGTAGTACCGGTCGAATCCCCGCTGGAGTGGCCAGTCTCCGAATGGGCCGACAGCCGAGGCTTCTCGCATTGGGGTGAGGTGCCACTTGCCGATGGCCCACGTAGCGAAGCCGTCCTCGCGCAGGATCTCAGCCAGCGTGCCTGCCGATCGGGCGATTCGACCGCGCATATTGGGAAAGCCGGTGTCGAAGTTGGACAGAGCCCGCATACCTACTGAGTGATGGTTGCGACCCGTTAATAGGCAGGCGCGAGTCGGCGAGCAGAGCGCCGTGGTGTGAAAGTTTGTGTAGCGAAGGCCCTGGGCGGCTAGACGGTCATAGTTTGGAGTGTCGACCGGTCCTCCGTAACACCCAAGATGGGCGAAACCGGTGTCGTCCAGCAGTACGACGACGACATTGGGGGTGCCGGCGGCCGGCAGAACGGGCTCAGGCCACCAAGGGGTGGACTCGCTGGTGGTGCGCCCGATGATCGGGCCGTCAACGGTGGGATGGTCCATGCCTTCAGCGTGGCGCAGGCTCCGTCCCCGACCCCAACCGGGGACATCATTCAGGCGACCTGATCGACCCGGCGGCGGCTTTTGAGGCGCTCGTGAGCCTCGCGGGTCCCGTCATGCCAGGTCCCGGTGACCCTATCGATTGGCGCCTGCGTGTTGCCGTAGTTCACCTCAAAGCATCGGTGGTGCAGTTGGTGGAAGAGGTCTCCTGCTGGGATTTGCCACCGGCCGGCGATCCTCACTCGTTCGAAACCCGAGTGGGATGGTGCAGGGCCGGGTCCTTGGTAGAAGCCGCACATCAAGATGACCACTGGGTGGACTGGTACTACCCACCAGAGAAGGAAGAGCGAGAAGTAGATCAGGTGCTCCAGGGGATGCATGGAAATTCCGCTCCACGGTCCTGGGTTGATGTTGCGGTGGTGAAGGTGGTGGGCCGCCCGGTACAGCGGCTTCCAGTGGAGGAGCCGGTGATTGGCCCAGAAGTGGAGTGTGGACCACAAGACCACACCCAGAGTGGCCATCACGAATACATAGGCCGGGTTGGAGACCCAGCCTGGCCGATCTACTAGTCCGCTGGCATAGGCCCAGTGGGTGAGCGCCTCGTAGGCCGTTAGAAAGAATCCGCCGCTGGTCAGAGTCCAGAATGCGTTGTCTTTTACTTGGTCGCCGAACAGATACTTGCCACCTTGTCCCGGCCATCGTCGATTGAATTTGTAGGCGTCGCCCTGGCGGCGTCGGGCGTAGAGCGACCAGTGCAAGCTGCCGGCCACCAGGGCAAGGACGGCCAGGTTGCGTACCCAGATCTGGAAAATCCAGTTTGCCTGCAGGGTGGCCATCTGATCTTCGGAAGGTAGGAGCCACTTCCATATAACGAGGGAAAGGATCAGGTAGGTGCCCACCCATGGGTACAGGAGGCGCCCGATAAACCACCGGGCTGTGGCTAGTGGTCTAGGCGGCCAGGCGTAGATCGGTGGGGGTGTGATCGGGACTGGCGGCTCGTAGTCGCTGTTAGATACTCCGGCGTAGGGAATCGGCGGGTTTGGGCTGTGGGGCATCGGACACGCTCCGAAGTTCCATGGGGTGTCGGGGGAGGGTGGTTGGTTGCCGCGCATTCTCCCTGTGGGGATTCGTCGACGTCAACGATCCCCCGACGGGTGCTAGTCGGCTGAGCCGTTGACTCGAGGGTCTTCGGCAACCATCACCCGGTGCATTACCCGCCGGTGTGGGAGGTAGTCGTCGGCCGCGTAGTGCTGGGTTCCGCGGTTGTCCCACAGAAGCACCATGTCCTTCTCCCACCGGACCCGTACTTGGAACTGTGGTCGGTTGATCATGTCGAACAGGAAGGCCAGCAGGCGTCGACCCTCGGGCATAGGCATGCCCAGAACGTGGGTTGTGAAGCACTCGTTCACGTGGATGAACGGTCGACCGGATACTGGGTGGTGGTCGATCATCGGATGGACTGTCGATCCGACTTCGGCCATCCGCTCGTTCATCAGTTCCACCCCGCCCTCTTGGAAGGTGTGGGTGCGGAATGAGCCCATGTCGTGGACGCTGGATAGGTCGCCGAGGTCGGTCCTCATTCCTGGGAGGAGAGCGTCGTGAACGGCGAACAGGCTGGCGAACAGGGTGTCGCCGCCGACGGGCGGTAGGAGTGACGGCTGGAGGATCGAAAGGAACGGTTGACCGGGACGGAAGCTCAGATCGGTGTGCCATTCGGCGTTGTCGGGTGGGTTGTCAGGTCCGTTGTCGAGCACTGTCACCGACGGGTGCCCCGGGAGGTGGGGGTACGTGTGGTGGGAAGGTGCCAGGGGCCCGAAGGCTGAGGCGAGCACCTCCAGCTGTTCGGGCGATAGTGACCTGCCGCGCAGGATCAGGACGTGGTGTTCGAGGAGGGTCCGGTAGAGAGCGTCGGTGGTGGCTTCGTCGATTCCGCCGGTCACGTCGAGGCCCCGGACCTCAGCGCCGATAACCGGAGTGAGCCGGACCGTTTCGAAGGGGGCGGACACGACGCGGATGCTAGAGCCGGAGTGGTCGATGAATTCGGATCAGACCAGCCATGAACTTCAGACCCAGTCGAGGGTGCGCTGTACGGCCTGGTTCCAGCGGGTGGTGAGTCGGGTCCGATCGTCGGCGGTCATCGACGGGGTCCAGCGGCCCCCTTCCTGCCAGTTTGCGCGAACATCGGCTAGTTCGGGCCAGCAGCCCTCAGCCAGGCCCGCCGCGTAGGCCGCTCCGAGGGCCGTGGTCTCCTCCACTAACGGTCGGACCACCGGCACTCCTAGAAGGTCAGCTTGGAACTGCATGAGGAGATCATTAACGACCATGCCTCCGTCAACTCGCAACTCGGACAGTTCTACGCCGCTGTCGGCCCGCATAGCCTCAAGCACTTCGGCGGTCTGAAAGGCCGTGGATTCCAAAGCTGCCCGGGCGAAGTGTCCCCTGTTGGTGTAGCGGGTTAAACCCACTACGGCACCCCGGGCGTCGGCTCGCCAATGTGGAGCGAAGAGACCGGAGAAGGCGGGGACCAGGTAGACGTCGCCGTTGTCTTCGACTGTCCGAGCCAACGTCTCAACGTCGGCCGAGTCGGCAATCAGACCGATCTCGTCGCGTAGCCACTGGACTGTTGCCCCGGCCATTGCCACCGATCCCTCCAGTGCGTAGGTGGGGGCCTTTCCCTTCTGTTGGCAGGCCACGGTGGTGAGCAGGCCGTGGCGGGACGGCACTATTTGCTGGCCGGTGTGCAACAGGAGGAAACATCCGGTGCCGTAGGTGTTCTTGGCCTGACCGGCAGCGTGGCAGCCCTGTCCGAATAGGGCAGCCTGCTGGTCGCCGAGGATGCCTGATATGGGTACGCCAGCTAACGAACCCACGCCGACACCTAGTCGCCCGATCGAGGGGACAACCTGGGGCAGCATGACTGCCGGGATGCCCATGGCGGCCAGCAGATCCGGGTCCCAGTCCAAGGTGGTCAGGTCCATGAGGAGCGTCCTAGAGGCGTTGGTGACGTCGGTTGCGTGACGGCCACCGTCTGATCCCCCGGTGAGGTTCCAGAGCAGCCACGAGTCGAGAGTTCCCAGTAGCGCCTCGCCGCTCTCGCCGCGGGCCCGTAGCCCGTCCACGTGCTCAAGCAGCCAGGTAGCCCGCGGGCCACTGAAGTAGGTGGCAAGTGGAAGGCCGGTAGTGGCCCGAAAGCGGTCCGGGTCGCCGTCGGCTAGCCGATCCACAATCTCAGTAGTCCGGGTGTCCTGCCAGACGATGGCCTGGTGGAGTGGTTGGCCAGTCGCAGGGTCCCAGACGACCAGGGTCTCGCGCTGATTTGTGATTCCCACCGCAGCGAGGTCCCCGGCGGTTAAGTCGGCCTGGTCCAGTGCCGCAGCGATCACCGTCCACGTGTTCTCGAGGATTTCGGTAGCGTCGTGTTCGACCCATCCGGGTCTAGGAAAGTGCTGGGCGTGGGGTCGTTGGGCAGACGTCACCACTGTCCCTGTCTCGTCGACTACCAGGAACCGGGTGCTGGTAGTTCCCTGGTCGAGCGCGCCGACGAGAGGCATGGTCAGCCTGTTCTCTTAGGATCGGCTGGCCGCCCGTTGAGTTGCCCGGGACCACGAGACCAGAAGGCCACATGGCCGGGAACCGTGTCGCCGGCTGAACCCTCGTCGGGCTGGGGCTCTCCGATGGCCAGACCGAGCGGAATCAGACCTGCCCACGTCGGCTCGTCTAGATCGTCGGGATCATCTACCACCCCAGTGGTCCGGGCCTTCATGGAACATTCGTTCAGCGGTAGAACGAGCACCGTGGTGGCCTTCACCTCAGCATCGTGGGCGGCACGGATCTGTGCGGAGCGGCCGGGGATGGTGTGATCGACGAAACGATTCAGGGCGGCCACCTTCTCCTCGCGATCGGTGATCTCGGTGGCCGTGCCCATGACGACCACCGATCGGTAGTTCATCGAGTGATTCAGCCCGGAACGGGCCAAAACCAATGCGTCCAGGAGGGTCACTGTCACGCAGACTTCGGCACCCTTCTTGGCCGTCCGCAGGAGCCGACTAGCTGGCGAGCCGTGCAGGTACATCACGTTTCCGTCCCGGGCGTACAGCATCGGGATAACCACCGGGTGTGCCGTGTCACCGTCACCAGCAATCAGGCCCACGTGGGCGACTAAGCCTTCATCCAGGACAGCGTGGATGGCATCGCGGTCCGCGACGGTACGGTCCGGTTTCCGCCGGAGTTCGGTCCGGTCACTCATGCTGGCCTCCTTAGGCCAGGAGCATCCCACGGGCCACGGTCACGGCACGACCCGTTAGATGGACCCGCCCATCCACCAGCTCGACGTCCATCTCGCCGCCCCGCGCCGACGCTTGCTCGGCCCGGAAGGTCGACCCAAGGCGTGGCACCCACCAGGCGGCCAGTGTCGTATGGGCCGATCCGGTCACCGGGTCTTCCATAATCCCCTCATTCGGGGCGAAGAACCGCGACACCACGTCAACGTCCTGCTGGTCGTCGCACACTGAGGTCACGATCACTCCGCGGGGCGCCAACTCCCCGATGATTCCGATGTCGGGGCTGCACTGGCGTACCTCGGCGGCCATTCCGACTTCAAGTAGCAGGTCGGTGGCTCCACGGCCGGCGGCCACGACCTCGGTTCCGACGGCGTCGCTCATTCTCTGTGTCACGTCACGGGCCTTGATCACATCCACTGGAAAGTCGAGCCGGATTCCGTAGTCGCCAGCGACCGCAGCCAGGCGACCTGACCTGGTGTGGAAGCCGATCTCGCCGGTGATCTCGTGTTCGCTAACCAGTACGTGGGCCGTGGCGAGCGTGGCGTGGCCACAGAGGTCGACTTCGGAAACCGGCGTAAACCAGCGGAGGTTCCACTCCGCCGCCCCGCTTCCACCGTGGGTGTCCGACGGGTGGCAAAACGCTGTCTCCGAAAGGTTCATCTCGCATGCCACCGACTGCATCCACGCCTCATCGGCTGGGCCGTCCAGCACCACCACGGCGGCCGGGTTACCCCGGAATGGCTCGTCGGCGAAGGCATCAACTTGGACAAAGCCGGTGTTGGGCATGGTGTGGGCTCACACTCCGTCAGAGGTTTGTGATGATTTTGATCATGTGCGGCAAAGATCGACTAAGGCATCCGCGACTTTCATGAGACCTCCTCCAGGTCGGTCGGCACTTCGGCCGCTGCTGCTAGCCGCAGCATCTCGCGGGCAACCATCGGTGCAGCATTCTGGTTTTGGCCAGTAACAAGGTTGCCGTCGACCACCCAGTGATTTGCGAAGGGATCACGGAATCGGGTTTCACTCTCGAAGTGGGCGCCAAGCTTGCGTAGTTCGGTTTCGGGATGCTGGGGCGTGCTGGCAATGCCGAGCTCGTACACCTGCTTGTCGGTCACCCCAGTGACCCGTCGACCCTGGACGAGTGGCGAGCCGTCCTCGGCCTTAGCTCGGATCAATCCGAGCGGGCCATGGCAAACTCCGCCGATTACTTGCTCGTGCTCGTTTGCGACCGTGATCTGTCGTCCGAGTTCTTCGGAAAATCCAAGATCAAAGGCTGCGCCCCAACCACCGGCGAGATAGACGATGTCGTAGTTGACCACTTCCAGATCGGCGACAATCAGGGAATCGTTGACCTTGGCCTTGAAGTCGTCATCGGCCAGGAAGCGGTCACAGGCGTCGGTGCGTAGTACGGCCTTGAGTGATTGCGGGTCGACGGGGATTACGCCGCCTTTGGGGCTGGCGACGTCGACGGTCATGCCGGCATCGAGAAAGGCGTAGTAGGCCACGGTGAGCTCGCTGGAGAAGACGCCCGTGGGTTTGCCCACATCCAGCACGCCATGGTTCGTGGCGATAACCACGGCTCGCCGACCCGTCAGATCGACATCACTGGCCTCAGTGTCATCTGGATGCATGCCGGCTCGCTTGAGGAGCCTTCGCAAGACACGTGCAGGGGGGCGCGCCTTCTTCACGGCGGGACCTCCGGTTGGGGTGCGAACGGCATAGGGCCACGGGCGGTTACGACGGGGAACAGCCCGTATCCGTTCAGTAGCGAGACGGCCGGCGAGGAGCTCAAAGACTGCTGCCGCTTCCGGTTCTTCCCAGCGGTTGTCGGCTTCGGTTGGGTCGGCGTCGAGGTCGTAGAGCTCCCACTGGTCGGGCAACGGAGCTGAGCGGTACATGTCGCCAGCCGGTCCAGTGCTGGCCAGGTGTCGGATGCCGGGTTCGGTCCAAGTCTCTGGATCGTCGAAGCTGCGGACGATCTTCCAGAGGTTTCCTCCCCCGCCGGCGGCATCTATATCGCTGACGCGACTGATGATGCTCTCGAAATTCGCGGCGACGTGAGCGGGCACACGAATCCGTAGCGGCGGCGGTTGCCTGTCGATGCGCCCTAGGCGGCGAGCCACGCCGCTTGCGCCGGAGTCGCCCTCTGGCATGTTGTCTCGAGTGATCGCGTAGACGGTGCGGTCACGGTCTGGGTCAGCAGCGCCGTCGAGCACCGGTGTGAGATCGCGGCCGGGAAACGGGTGTAGTTCACTAAAGGACGCTTGCATGCGTTCGGACGTCGAAGCCACGTCGATGCCTGCTGCAGCGAGCAGGGTAGGTACGAGGTCAACATGTGATGTGGGCGCATCGTTGACCACGCGACCGGTCGTCTGCTTAGCCCCGACCCTGGCGATGGTGAACGGCACACGGGTGGCTTCGTCGTAGAGGTTGAACCATTTCTGGTGAAGCCCACCGTGGGCGCCGAGCAACTCACCGTGATCAGACGTACGGACCAATATCGCGTTGTCGGAGCCACATTCGCTGACCGCTCGGCGAACCCGATCGAGTGGAGCGTCGGAGGCAAGGTGCAGCCGGTAGTAGAGATTTCGGTATTCCTGTGCTCGTTGGTGGTAAGTGCGTTCAACTACTGGGGGTGGGCCGTAGGTCGATGGATAGGACGCCCTGTACGCGACCTGTGCTGCAGGCTTCGTCGCTAGGTCTTCGTCGTCGGTAGGCGACGCGGGGACGTCAGGTGGGTTGTCGGCATCGGTTGCGAACGGATTATCCGGGCCGATTGGTCCGAGCCAGGCCGGCGTGTAGACGACGTCGTGAGGGTTGACGAAGCACACGACCAGCAGAAACGGCCGCCGCGCCATTTCTTCGCCGGCGCGCCTCCGTGCGTATCGATCTTCGAGCCAGTCGACGGCACGAGCGGCGAATACTGGGTCACAGATCAGCCCCCACTGGGCTGGTGCCGCGCCATGGGGTTCAGGTCCGATCCATCCGGAAAATCCGAATACATCGAGGGGATCGGCCTCGAGATAGGCCTGCACTGCTGCTTGGTCGAGGGCACCACGGGCATCGTGGGTGGCCAGTGCTTTTCCAGTAGCCGAGTCGATCAAGTCGGCGTGGCTCATGTGCCACTTTCCTACGTACTTGGTGTCGTATCCGCTGGAGCGGAACCAGTGGCCGAGTGTCGGCACCTCGCCGGGTCGCAGCCATCGCATCCGCGAATCGTCTTCCATCTTGCCGAGCCCGTTTGTTTGGGTGACGCCATGGACGTCGGGGTACTGGCCGGTGAACAGGGTCGGTCTGCTGGGAACGCAGGCGAGCGAGCCTGTGTAGTGGCGGCGAAATGAGACCCCGTTGTCTTCGAACCACCGGGCCCCGGTCAGCTTCTCGCGCCGCCACGCCGCGATTTCCTCTGGCTCATATGGTGGAGCGGCACGTTCCTGGTCCGTCATGAGGACGACGACGTCGGGACGGTTCATCGCGTGCCCTCCTCGAGGTGCGTCTTTAGGCCTTCGAGCATGCGGCGTGAAGCCTTGGCTAGGACTCGGCCGAAGACCCGGGCCACCACCTGTTGGGGCGGTCGGGGGCCAGTATCGATACGGCTCGTGATCGTGACGGCTGTTCCACCATCTGTGCCGTCAAGTTTCCAAGTGTTGGTTACCGAGCGAACGACGGGCGGCAACCCTTCGATGCTGTAGCAGAGCTGGCGGCCAGGTTCCCATTCCGTGACACGTTCGAGGAGCGCGTTTCGGTCGACCTGGACCCGTCTGACGCTGCCTGCACCCTCACTCTGTGCGCTTGTGAGGCATGAATGGTCGACGTTTGGCGCCCACCGGCTGATCTCACCGAAATCGGCCACTGCCGCCCAGACGGTCTCCGGTGACCGGGAGATGACCGTCTTCTCTGTGATCTCTATCACTTGTTACAGAAACTGATCAGGACCTGGGCCGGTGTCGGTCCGGCGTCCTCAGGGGCCCGGTGGGTCTCCATTAGCGATCTCCTGCAATTGGTTGCAAGGCTGAAACGTTGGCCGGGTCAGTCTCGGAGGGAGCAAGGTGTTCGAGCCGCGCCGTGTACCCGAGGTAGTCCCACACCATTTTCTCACCCTCTCGCCGGCGACGGATCTCGATCGGCATGCCTTTAGGACGGAGTACATGTTCTCCGTCCTCGTAGCTGGCCACCACGTGGATCTCGGTGATCTTGTCGAACTCAGCGACGTCGTGGACTCCCCGTTCCAGGGTGCCGTCACAGCGCATGTCGTGGATGATGCCTCCACCGGTGACGACCAGTCGGTCACCGCGTTGTTCAACCCGCTGGACATGGCCCAGTCCCGGGTGGTCGGGTTGCTCCTGGTCGTCGACCAGGATCTCGACCGTGCGCCAGTAGCCGTCAAGGTCGGGAGCATCGACGGGGGCCGGTTCGGTGCAGCCAGCCAGGACCGGGGGCGGCCAGGTGGTCCAGCCCCCGTCAGGGGTGTGGGCCACGGGGACGTCGTCGATGGTGCGCTGGCCATTCATTGACGCGACATCTCCGTTCTGGCCGTCGCCGCCTCGTCGGCCTTGGCCTCGCCCCCCCCGAGGATTCGGGACCGGTGTTCCGGCAACTGGATCACGACCTCGTGCAGGGTCCCGGTGAACGCGAACGGCGCCGAGTAACGGCTCGACACGGCCGAACCGTGGTCCCGGCCAACGCTGGCCCCCACCGAGGAGATGATCCTCATGTACGAAGGGATCGGTGCTCGGCCACAGGCCTCACCGTCGATGGACACCTCGATCCAGCCGGAAGTG
Source organism: Actinomycetota bacterium (assembly GCA_036123635.1). Lineage (GTDB taxonomy): Bacteria > Actinomycetota > Acidimicrobiia > Acidimicrobiales > MedAcidi-G1 > UBA9410. The sequence goes on along the minus strand of JAZADL010000095.1, from coordinate 28,918 downwards.
CGGCTATCGCGTTCTAGGTGGACGCCGAGCGAGCTATCGCCGGTTGGTACTTCAATGGTCGACTCGACGATTGTGTGCGTATCGAAGGAGTTGTAGTCGACGACGAGTCGGCCGTTCTGCAAGAAGACCGAGAAGCCTGAGTTCTCGGTCCCGGTCGCCCATAGGACGCCTTCATCGCCTGCCGCACTGGTGATTCGTGCGATGAGGTCGGTGGCTCGGCCGCCGAGCCCGGCCGAAGCGCCTGCAGGAATCGGTGACATCGGCGGCCGGTACACGTAGCGGCGATTGAGGCGGTGTGGAGAATGGTCGCTTGGATGCGCGGCGAACAACTCCAGTGTCCGGTCGTCGAGTGGTAGGACGCCGTGGCGTTCGGCTTCCTGCCACCACAGGTCAACCAGTTGCGCGAGCTTCTGTGGCTCTACGGCAGCCAGATTGATGCACTCCGACGGGTCGCCGGTGAGGTCGTAGAGTTCCCAAGGCTCGGAGTCGAAGTCATCGCCCTGATTGTGCTTGGTCACCGCCTTCCACCAGACGCCTTCGCATTCCGCGATCAGTGCCCGACTGCCTGAGTTCTCGAAGTATTGAAGCGTGTTTGTCGCTGGTGCCTCTGCATCACCTAGGGGGGTCCGGAACGAATGGCCCGTGACTGGCATCTGTTCGATTCCCCGGTACACCTCTGGGGGTGTGACGCCGAGTAGTTCGTAGATCGTCGGGGTGATATCGGACACGTTCACGAACTGCGAGCGCTTCGTGCCGACCTGTCCTTCATCGAAGCCGGCAGGCCAGTGCATGACCATTGGCACGTGGACGCCACCCTCGTGGGTGTTCTGCTTGTACCACCGGAACGGCGAATTGCCGCACTGGGCCCAGCCCCACGGGTAGTTCGTGTGGCTGTGTGGACCTCCAATGTCGTCGATGCGTTGGATGGCTTCGTCTGGTGATTCCAAAATGCCGTTGAAGAACTTCATTTCGTGCATCACTCCGAACGGTCCGCCCTCCTGCGACGCGCCGTTGTCGGCGAGCACCACGAGGATCGTGTTGTCGAGTTCGTCCATGTGGCGTAGCCCCGCGACCAGTCGGCCGATCTGGTCGTCGGTGTGGTCCAGGAATGCTGCGAAGGCCTCCTGGAGTCGGCACGCCAGTCGACGTTGCGTTTCGGGTAGGTCGTCCCAGGCCTCGACGCCGGGGTTCCGGGGCGCAAGTTCTGTGTCGGGAGGGATGACGCCAAGCTCGAGTTGGCGGTGGTACCAGCGTTGGCGCACCACGTCCCAGCCCTCGTCGTATCGACCTCGATACTTATCGAGGTAGGCCTGCGGGGCCTGGTGTGGGGCGTGTGTGGCGCCGAACGGCAAGTAGGCGAAGAACGGCCGGTCCGGCCTCACACCCTTGCTGTCGGTGATCATTTGAAGCAGTTGGTCGACTAGATCCTCGCTGAGGTGGTATCCGTCCCGGGGTGTTGACGGTGGGTCGATGTGAGTGTTGTCGCGGACAAGCTCGGGATAAAACTGGTCGGTCTCGCCCTCCAAGAACCCGTAGAACCGGTCAAAGCCGCGTCCCAGCGGCCACTGGTCGAACGGTCCGGCCGCCGAAGTGTCCTGCGTCGGCGCTAGATGCCACTTCCCGGCGCAGAAGGTGGCGTATCCCTCGGCGTGGAGTACCTCTGCGATGGTGGACGCCGAGTTCGAGATGTGGCCCAGTTGGTGTGGGAACCCGGTGCGCCAGTTGGAAACGCCCCGTAGTCCGACTGCGTGCTGTGACCGGCCGGTTAGCAACGCCGCACGCGTCGGTGAGCACAGTGGTGTCACGTGGAAGTTTGTGAACTGCACGCCACCAGCAGCCAGCGCGTCCACGTTTGGGGTGTCGATGTCGGAGCCGTAACAGCCGAGTTGGGCGAAGCCTGTGTCGTCAAGGAGCACGATCACCACGTTGGGTGCGGCCTCGCCCGGGTGTGGTGGCTCCATGTAGTGCGGCTCGGAGTCCGCCAGCGTCCGGCCGATCGTCCCCTTGAATTCGCTCATCGGATCTCCTTATTCAGACGGTGACGGTAGTGAGGTCGTCGCCGATGATGACTTCACCTGAGTAGTGCTCGGCAACCAGAGCTACCCACTCCGGGTACGTCTCAGGCGTGGGTGCCGGCACCATATGGGTGAGAGCGAGTCGCGTGGCGCCGACCCTTTCGGCGGTCCGGGCCGCCTCTACGACGTCGGAGTGGTAGTCGAGGATGTCTTGCATCATGCTGATCGGGATTATTTCGACGAGGTCGCGGCGAATCACTGTCTGGACGTAGACGTCAGCGTTGCGAGCTAGTTCGTCGACCCCGTCGCACGGAACGGTGTCTCCGACGAGTGCCGCTGTGCTGCCGTCATGCTCGAGGCGGAAGCCGATTGTCGGCCGTACGGGTGCGTGTTCGGTCGCCGCCGTGGCGATCTGGACGCCACCGACGGCGAACGAGTCGCCGGGCGTCAACTCGGTAACGTGCACCTGGGGCGGATTGGTGAGTACGTCGTGGTGCTCCATCCGGTAACCGATGTCTGGCTCGAGCGCATGTAGTTGCCGGTCAACGAACTCAGCCGTGCCGGCCGGACCGTAGATCGAAAGTGTCGCGTTGCCTTGCGACATCACCCAGTGGGTGGTGATCACGTCGTTGAGCGCGCATATGTGATCGCTGTGGAGGTGGGTGATCAATACCCCGGCGAGCAATCCTGGAAGCGACCCGGCGCCAGCCATTCGCATCACCACTCCCCTGCCGGCGTCGACGAGGATGTGGGTGTCGCCGGCCTTCACCAGGGTGGATGGGCCCGCCCGGTTGGCGTCGGGCAGGGGCGAACCGGTCCCGGTAAGGATGAGTTCCATTACAGCCCCTCTTTTTGATCAACGGAGGCTGCCAGTCGATTAACGAGTGGCCGAGTCACCAACGCGTAGGTATCGGCAATGGCCGGCTCTCGGTAGTCGTGTTGAGCTGCAAGACGGTCTGGGTCCATGACAACGGCCATGAAGGCCCGCCGGCTCGGGAAGGTATTGAAACGAACCTGGTCCCAGCGTCGTCCGTCGCCGATGATCGTGCCCTCGACAGCGAACCATCCTGTGACGCGGCCACCATGTGGGGTCGCGACCTGTCCAGCGTGGTTGGAGTAGGACTCCATGTCTGCCGGCGATTGGGCTCCGACATCGTCGTGGAAGGACAACACGTGGACCACCATCACCTCGCCGTCATCGGTAGTCGGCGGGTGGGGCACCTCGCTCCAGTCGGGAAGATCGAAGATGCCCCAATTGGCTCCCAGCATCGGCTGGGTCCCCATGACGATCGTTCTGGCCATTCCCGCGTCCTTGTGTTCGTGGAGGCGCTGGAAGTCGTCGCGTTGTTGCATGTCGATGAAACTGCGGCGCGTCGGGTACTTGACTACTGCTACTCGGTCCCACTTCGGCTCATCGCCGAGCAACTGGTCCTGCACGTCACCTACGAAAACGATTTCGGCACCCACGGCGGCTAACGGAGTCGTCGGGGCGTACAGGTCGTCGGCCTCGCGCCCGCTGATGGTTGAGTCGCGACCATCTGCGTAGTCGGCTGCCGTTCGGTAGCTCATTAGGTTCACCATCCACACCGGGCCGTCTTCGTCCGGTGAGGTGGATGCCAGGCGTCGGCCATACCCGGTGTCGATCTGCCCGTAGCGAGGACTCATCGGAGTTGCTCCATCATGAACTGGTCCTCCATCGTTGCTTTGCTCAAGTTCCGTTCGGTTACGAGGTCGTTGTTGACGGTCCAGTGATTTGCCATGGTGTCTCACTGTCCGGCTCGTGTTCTCGAACCGCACTCACGTGAGGCGGCCTCCGACGAAGTCATCAATGAGCTGGGCCAGTTCGGGGCCGCAGTCCTCTTGCACGAAGTGTCCGCCGCCTTCGATGGTGCGGTGAGGTTGCCCTTGGGCGCCGGGGACAAGGGTCCGGAACGGTTTGTCGCCGCCTCGGGTGACCGGGTCCTGGTCGCTGAAGCAACACAAGAGCGGCTTCTCCCAGGCCTTCAGCGTCTCCCATGCAGTGGTGTTATCGGCACCCTCGGGGCCGTCCGGTGACGTAACAACGAGTGATGGCCAGATACGGGCCCCAGCCTTGTACGAGTCATCAGGAAACGGTGCGTCGTAAGCGGCGATCTCGTTCGGTGAGAGGTCGCTCACGCATGCCCGGTTGATCAGTTCGCCGATCGGGAACACCGGCGAGTCCTGGGAGAACTTCTGCCAGGCCATAAACGCCTCCCCGGGTGGGGGCGTTCCGGTAGGAAGGCCGGTGTTGGACAAGATGATCCGGGAAAACCGATCAGGTTCGGCGGTGACCAATCGCAGTCCGATCAGTCCACCCCAGTCCTGCCCGAAGAATGTGACGTCGTTGAGGTCAAGGTGTTCGAACACCAAGCTCGACATCCAAGCGATGTGGCGGGCGTACGTGTAATCACCCATCTCTGTGGGCTTGTCACTGCGGCCGAAGCCAATCTGGTCGGGTACGACGACCCGGTGCCCGGCAGCAACCAGTGGCGGAATCATGTGCCGGTACAGGTAACCCCATGACGGCTCTCCGTGCAGGAGTAGCACCGGCGCAGCATCAGTCGGCCCCTCGTCGAGATAGTGCACTCGCAACTGTCTGTCGCCGGCGGTCTGACCGCCTTCTTCGGGAGTAGCCGGAATCTCGACATAGTGCGACTCAAACGGAAAGTCGGGTAGATCGAGGAAACGTTCGTCGGGGGTACGAAGTGCTCTCATTGGGTCTCCTTAGGGGATCCAAAAGACTTATTGAAAGTTACCGATGGGTAATATAATCGAGAAGGGGTAGCGGTTCCATGTTCAGCATCCGTCGGTAGGTCCCGTGGTAGTGGTGCAGGGCGGGTTCGTTGCGGCCGAACACCACGTGACCGAGGGTCCCTGACGAGGCGGTGCGCTGCTGGCTCGCACTCACCACGTAGTCCTCATCGCGGATGATCGACCCGAAGCCCCTCGAGATCATCGTCAACATTTCGCGGGACTGGGGGTCCGCTGCTGGGCCGGGCCGTAGGTACCAGGTAATCCGACTCACGTGACGGCCAGGATCAGTGGGGCTCGGATAGGCCCGCACCAGGTGAATGCCCTCGGCGAACGGCATGAGTTGGACATTAGGGAAGAGCCAGTAGACGGGTAGGGCTGCGGTGGTGATCTCCCACCTGTCCTCCGGTAGGTCTCGCAGCCCGTCGATCTCGCGCTTGCACAGCAGCATCCGGTGGTTTCGTCCGTAGGTGTCGTAGCACTGGACGTTCCCGTAGAAGTTCAGGTGGATCGTTTCCGAATGGAGTGCAGGAAAGTGGTAAGTCTCCCCGAAGGTGTCCATGGCCAACTTCCAGTTGCAAGCCACGTCGTAGTCGTCCCTTCCGAGATACGACAACTCGCCGAGGTTCCACGAGACCAGCTCGGCCCGAAGCTCAGGCCCCAGTTGCTCCTCGAGATCGATGGTGCCTTCCGGGTCGGGATGGACCCACAACAAGCCGGCCTCTTCCACGGCGGGTAGTTCAAGCAGGCCAAGGCAGGCCTTATCGGGATCACCGAAGTGGTCCGCATTGGGTAGACCGACGAGAGAACCTCCGATGTCGTACGACCACCGGTGAAACGGGCAGGTGAACCGCCTGGCCTCACCCCGGTCACGTTCCTCGAGCACCACGCCGCGGTGTCGACAGGCATTGACAAAAGCCCGAAAGCGACCCTCGTCGTCGCGGGTGGCTAGGAGCGGTGTGGGTAAGTCGGCGCACGTCAGGAAGGCACCGGGTTCAGGCAGGTCACCGGTTAGACCGACGAGGTGGGGATGGCCAGCGAAAAAGCCCCTGCGCTCACGCTCGGCCAGGTCAGGGTCTGCGTAGACACTCGTCGGGTTGTGGCAGAAGCCGCCGGCATCGACGGTCAGGCCATCGTCGAGGCGCGACATCAGCAACTTGATCTGTGCGACCTGTTCGGCTCGTTCCACGACTCCCCCGGAATGCCCGCGACGGCTGACCCGCTATTCCTGAGTGTCCTTCTTGTCCGGCTGGTCTGCCAACATCGGTTCCGACGCCTCGGCACCTAGCCGGAGCCACATGTGAATCCCGGAGGTCGCGATGGTCCCTCTCGATGAAACCTACGACGGGTCGTTTCCGTTCGCCCCGCACACATTCGATGGCCACGGCTTTGTCCAACACTTCGTGGACGAAGGCCCGAGAGATGCCGAGCCGATCGTCTGCCTGCACGGCGAGCCGACCTGGGGATACCTATACCGGCACATGATCGGGCCACTGGCCGAAAATAACCGTGTGGTTGTACCCGACCACATGGGCTTCGGGAAGTCGGAAACCCCGCAGGACCGGGAGTACACACTGCGGGCCCACACGGAGAACCTGTCTTCGCTGATCGAGCACTTGGAGCTGACCGATATCACGTTCGTAGGTCAGGACTGGGGTGGGCCTATTGCTACGGCGTACACAGTGCGACATCCAGAACGAGTCAAACGAATTGTGTTCGCCAACACGCTGGCCGGTTACGGGCGAGTTGACCCGGCTTCAGTGACCCCGATGTCTGAATCGCGGTGGTTTGCGTGGATCGGGGGCGGGCTGGAATCTGGTCGCACTGAGGATGTCCTGCTCAATCTTGGATCTACCGTTCTGTCGGTGATGAAAATCATTGGATTCACTAACTCGGCAGCCGTCGACGACACCTGGATCCGGGCCTACTCGGACCCGTTCCCGGACCGGGATTCAGCAATCGGAGGTTTGGAGTTCCCGCTTGACGCCTACCTCGGTCGAATCCGGGACTACGTAGCCGAGGGGGCGGTCGGTGTCAGCGACCTATGCGCAAAGCCGGCGATCCTGCTTGAGGGCATGGAGGACGGGGCGATCCCACCGGATCGGGCTATTGCCGATTTCTGTGCCCTGTGGCCCGACGCCCCGGTTGTGGAGATGCCTGGCGTGGGTCACTTCTGCCAAGAGGACGCCCCTGACGTGCTGGTCGACAACATTCGCCGGTTTCTCCATGCCAACCCGTAACCGCCTGAGGCTCGGGCCCGGTCACTCCTCTACGCCACCTAGGTGCGTGTCAGGGTCCGAGGGTTCTTCGTCCGGCCAGTTGGTGCGCCACACTTCGGCCTGGGAATAGCCCACCGGCACCGACCGCCACTCGAAGCCCTCTACGGGTTCGAGCAGCGGCTCAACCACTGTCCGGTGATTAGGCACCACAAAGAATGGTGCGCTGTAGCGCTCGGCGCCATCCGGGTTGGTGACCCGGTGGGGAGTAGAGACCAGTCGTCCGCCCGACCAGACCTCCAGCAGGTCACCCACGTTGACTAGGAGGGCGTCGTGCGGACACTCGGCTTCCACCCAGCGCTGGTCCCTCGTCCGGAGCTGCAGGCCACCCACGGGGTCAGGATTGAGGATTGTCACCACAGTGATGTCCTTGTGGGGGTGGAATCCTGGCGTCGGGTCGTCGGGATGCCGCTCCGGATAGTGGAGAAGCGTCGTATTGGTGAGGGGTGCCTCCATGGCCTCGGCAAGTACATCCGGATTCATGCCGATGGCGCCGGTCAGTACTGCCGTTACACGGTCGGCAACGGCGTCCATCGACGCCCACCACGAAGCCACCACGGTTGGCATCTCTGGCACGTGTTCGGGCCACCGGTTCGACCCATATAGGTCACACTCGTCGCGTGCCGGATGTCCGGACGGACATTCCCAGTGAAGCTTGTAACCCTCAAAGGCATCCGGAGGAGCCGCTGTATCTCGATTAGGAGAGAAGAAACGCAGAGGAATAAACCCTCGGTAGTTCCGGCGAGTGACGGCTTGGCGCCGCTTGGTTTCCTCGCCCACAGCGAACAGGTCGACGAGCAAGCGGCGCATGGCCGCCAGGTCGGCATCTGGGACGCCATGGCCTCGAACGGCCGCGAACCCAGTGGTAGATAGCGCCCTCACGAGGGCGTCCGAGTGGCCGAGAGATACCACTGGAATGCTGTCGGCCACCCTGTCGGCGTCCTCAGCCAATGAGTGGTAGTTCGGCGGGCGCTCGTCGTGACAGCAGTTCGGCGCCGTCAGTTCGAACGACCAGGTTCTCCTCATGCACCATCATTCGGCCCGGCGCCCAGGTGAGTCCCGGCTCCAGGGTGAGGACCATTCCCTCCTCAAGCACCGTCTGATCGTCGGCGGTGTTGGACGGCCATTCGGTGACCTGCATTCCTAGGCCGTGGCCCATTCGCCCAACCGAGTTACCAAGTGAGCCGCCGGCATCCAAGACGGTGGCCATGGCCCGCCAAAGATCACTGGTCGTGGCTCCCGGCCGTACGGCGGCCAGGCCCGCCTCGGTTGCCTCCCATACCGTCTCGTAGGCCCGTCGGGCTCCATCATCGGCCCAGCCGAAGGCGTAGTAGCGGTCGAAGTCACTGGAGTAGCCATCAAATATCGAGCCTGTATCGAACATCAACAGATCTCCACCGACGATGGTCCTGTCGGAGGGCTGCTTGATGATGTCGTCAAAGCCTGGGCCGGTCGCTCCAACGAGGTACGGGACCTCGTCGGCACCCCGGCGAAGCAGGTCCAGTCGAAACGCTGAGAATGCTTCGCGTTCGGTCATCCCCGCGGATAGGAGTGTCGGAATGCCCTCAAAGCCGTCGGAGACCACGGAACAAATGTGGGCGACCTTGGCTACCTCGCGTTCCGACTTCACCATGCGAAGGCTGCGGACCACGTCGGTTGCGTCCACGAACTCCTTCGGTCGGATTTCCTCTCGTAGGGCGTCCAAATCGGCCAGAGGCATCCTGACGTGAGTTTCGGGGCCCATGGGAAGCCCGATCCGATCCCCTGACCCGGCGTGTTCAGCCAGCGTCTCGGCCAGCAGCATTAGACCGTCGTCTTCTGGGCGGGGAGCGGGCCACGTCCGGATGTCGTCTACCCAAGTTTGCGCCATGGCCGAGGCGCCGATGCCTGGTATCACTGCGGTGGGCTGGCCGCACTGTGGGATCACTATGAACCAGGGGCGGGTAGGGCTCTGCCAGAAGGGCGTGTGGAATCCGGTGAAGTAGCGGACTTCCGGCTCGGTGCAGACCAGCAGGGCACCTAGTTCGCTGTCGGCCAGCATCCGCTGGGCTCGCGCCGTTCGCTCCTCGAACTCCGCGACAGGAAAACCACGCTCCGCACCGTCGGTCACGACAACACACCGTTCAGGTTGTGCTCGAACAGGCTCCCAAAGCCCGGCAGGTGGTCATCAATCCCGGCTAGGCGAAGGAGGTGCCAGCCGAAGACCAGGTTGCTAGACACCACGGGAATTCCAAGTTCGTCCTCGAGGCTGTTCGCGATGCCAAACAACCGGAGGCTTGTACACGAGACGAAAACGGCTTCCAGGCTCCCCGGGGTGCCGGCGATCTGTCGCACTCCGGCAGCCACCGAAGCTTCGGTGATACGGGCCACCGTGTGGTCGCTCTCCTCCAGGAAGGAGCCGCTTCTTATCACCTCCAACCCCTGACCCGAGAGGTGGTCGACGATCCCTCTCGTTACCTCAGCGTTGTAGGGAGTTACCACCCCAATCCGGGTTGCCCCCAGGGCCCCAAAGGCCGTAACTGCCGCGGTAATGGGGTTGGTATTTGGGATCTCCGGATGGGCCCGTCGAATGGCGGCGTCCACCCGGGCCTCACCGATCAGCGTGGCTGCCGAGGTACAGCCATACCCAATGACGTCAAACCCAAATCCAGTGGGTAAGAGCTTGGCAGCGGTCGGAATTCGCTCCTCCATGGCCCGAAGCGTCTCGGCCGTGACCCGATCCTCCATGGGAATTCGGGTGGCGAATGCTGCCACACCGACTGGCCACAGCGATGAGAGCTCGGCTTCCACCGTCTGATCCCCTTCCAAGACGACCAGCCCGATCCGGGCTCGGGGTCCGAACCCATCGTCGACAGAAAACGGCAAAGCCTCCAGATCAGGTTTCAGTGCTCACCCTCCTCTTGTGCCTGCTGTTCAAAGAACGACGCCCCAGTTGGCATCTCGGCCAGAGCCATCTCGTAGGCCACGCTCCGGATCCGGCCCGTGAACCGTCCTCGGACGACTTCGCCGTCGTGAACGCTTGGGAGGTGGTTTGGGTGCAGTATGTGGCTGTCCTCGGACCGATAGCTGAAGATCGAGAGCGTCCTTGGCCGGTCGCTCAGGTTGGGGGCCGAACCGTGTACCAGTCGAGTGTGCATCAGGCATGCCGTGCCAGCTGGGCCGTAACACGGCACGGGGCGTGCTAGGTCGCCTAGGACCTCGTCGTCGATGCTTCCGGTAAACACCCCGTCGTGCCAGTGGTCGTATATCGGTCCGGTATGGCTGCCTGGCACCATCTCCGGGGGACCGTTTTCCGGCGTTACGTCATCAACGAAGAGCAACACGGCAAGCATGTCGTCGTTGGAGTGCGCCTCATAGGCGAAGTCCTGATGGAAACGAACCTTTGTGCCGGCACCGGGCTGTTTGGCATTCAACTTCACATTGTTGACGGCCAGGTTGGGGCCCACTAGTTGTGCGGCCGCGTCGACCATCGGGCTGTCGCGCATTACTCGTAGATGGGTTTCGCAGACCTCTTGAGGTGAGGCCACCCGGCGCAGGGCGGGCTGTTCGGCACTGTGGTGCGGTTCTACGTCGAAACGCGGCCGCCCATCCATTGTGGTGCCCCAAGGGCCGGCGTGGCCCCGGCTCTCCTCTATCCAGCCGGCCACAGCCTTTTGGAGAGCGGCTAAGTCTTCGGCAAGTACGGCCTCGGACAGGAGGACGTACCCTTCCCGCCAGAACGTCTCCACTTGTTCGTCGGATAGCGCTTCCACGGCTGCGGATCCTGTCACGGTTCGGACCTGGACGGAATGTCCTGCGATCGACAACCGTCGTGATTCAAAGGGTCTGGAGGAGGCGGCGGGCGTCGAGGAGGGCTGAAGCGACGTCGCGGCTGGCCACTGCATCGCCTACCCGATACAGCGCATAGCCACTGGCGGGAACAGGCTGTGGTTCGCCGGCCAACAGGGCGTCAAGGTCCACGACACCTTCGTTCGCTGATCTGGAGCGGAGGGCCTCGTAAAGGGTCGCGTTGGGAACTACGCCGTGTTCAACCACCACGGCATCCACCTCCCGGGACACCTCGTCTCGCGTGTACTCGTTGCACAACGTGACCTGTAGGCCACCGGAAACTTGCTTTATCCGGGTCAGCCGATGGTCAGGGGTTAGAAGTACTCCGTGGCCGTAGAGCATCCGGAGATAGGTCGGACCGAGAGGGGTGGCCAGATCGAGACCAACGTGGCGGTCCGGGGTCACCACTTCAAGTGTCGTCAGGTCCCGGCCAGCCAGATACTCCACTACGGCCAGTCCCGGCTCGGCACCGTGGTCGTCGTAGATCAGTACACGGCCGGTCGGTCGGGCCCGACCTGCTAATACGTCCCAGGAGGTGTAGGCGAGGTTCTCCCCTTCCTCTAGGTATGACGTGTCGGGCCACCCGCCGGTGGCTACCACGACGACGTCCGCTCTCTCGGCTAGTACCTCGTCCGGCCCGACGGGAGTCGATAGGCGGAGGTCAACACCGGCATGGGCGACCTCGGCCTCCAACCAGTCGACTAGGCCGGCTACCTCCCGTTGGCGCTCTCCAGCCCGGGCGGCCAAGGCCATCTGCCCGCCTACGCGGTCCTGAGCTTCGAAAAGCACCACCTCGTGTCCTCGCTCGGCGCAGGTGCGAGCCGCCTCGAGACCTCCGGGTCCGGCCCCCACCACGACCACCCGTTTGCGAGGCCCCTCTGATCGGACCACCAACTGCGGAACCGAGGCCTCCCGGCCGGTGGCCGGGTTTTGAACGCAAACCGAGTCCAACCCCAGGTGGAGACGGTTGATGCAGTAGGCAGCGCCGACACACACTCTGATGCGGTCCTCATCGCCCCGTTCTAGTTTGGCTACCAGATGCGGGTCAGCGAGATGGGCCCGGGTCATTCCGACCAGATCGACCAGCTCCTCAACAACGGCGTGTCGAGCTGACGCCACGTCGGTGATCCGGGTGGCGTGCAGGATCGGCAAGTCCACGGCCTCTCTGATAGCCGCCGCTACCGGTAGGTATGGCATGAGAGGCGTGCCCGCTGGCGGGATAGCTCTGGCTAGCCCGGCCTCAGTCGAAAGGGCCGGCCCGGCCACGTTCAGGAAGTCCAGGAGGCCGGAGGAGGCAAGGGTGACCGCAATGTCGCAGCACTCGTCCCGATCCAGGCCCCCCGCTAGGTCCTCGTCGCCGATCATCCGTAAGCCCACCAGAAAACGGTCCCCTACCGACTCTCGGATGGCCTCCAAAACCTCGAAGGTAAATCGGAGACGGTTGGCCATGTTTCCGCCATACTCGTCGGTCCGTTGATTCACCAACGGGGTCCAGAACTGGTCCAGCAAGTGACTGGTAGCCAGCAATTCGATCCCGTCCAAGCCGGCGTCAGCCGCACGGCGGGCGGCTGACGCAAAATCGTTCACCACTCGCCGGATATCGGAATGCTCCATCTCCTTAGGCCAAAAGCGGTGCATGGGTTCCCGGACCGGTGACGGCGCAATAGTCGGCAGCCAGTCGCCGTCGTTGGAGACGTTCCGTCGTCCCATATGGGTGAGTTGACACATGATTGCTGCGCCGTGTCCGTGGATCCGGTCCACCATGCCCGCTAGGGGCGTCACGATGGAGTCCGACCCAAAGTCCAGCTGACCCCAGAGCGACGCCGAATCACGTGACACGTTCGACGATCCGCCGATCATTGTCAGGCCGATGCCACCCTTGGCTTTCTCCTCGTGGTATCGGACGTACCGGTCGCTGGGCGTGCCGTCAACGTTGTAACCGGGTGAGTGGCTGCTGGAGAACACCCGGTTGCGTAGGTGCAGGCCACCTAGGTCGAACGGCTCCAGCAGCGGGTCGGTCACGGTCCTCGGTGTCCTTCCAGGGCGGCCAACGGCCGCCTGCACTTCGATGGTCTAGTCGACGGCGAGCCGGTGGCGAGTTGCACTAATTCCTGCGAGACGAACCACTCGATCAACACGAATCTCACCGAGGTCAGGTCAGGTGGTTGAGGAGGATGGCCACGCATTCCTCCAGTGGGCGGGACGTGTCAATCCGAACATCAGGGTTCACCGGCGGCTCGTACGGAGCCGAGATTCCACTGAACTCTGTGATCTCCCCGGCTCGGGCTCGGGCGTACAGGCCTTTAACGTCCCGTTCTTCGCACACCTCCAGCGGGGTGTCTACGAACACCTCGGTAAAGGCACCTTCTGGGTGGAGGTCCCGGACGGCGGTCCGATCGATTCGGTAGGGAGAGATAAACGCCGTGAGCACAATGAGTCCGGCGTCCTGGAAGAGTCGACAAACCTCGCCGATCCGCCGCACATTTTCCGTTCGGTCCTCTGGGGAGAAACCGAGGTCGCGGTTTAGCCCGAAGCGCACATTGTCGCCATCTAGAACGTAGGCCGCCCTTGCCTGGGCTAGGAGGGCCTCCTCCAAGGCGAAGGCCAGAGTGGACTTGCCTGAGCCAGACAACCCGGTGAACCAGACCGTATGGCCATCTTGGCCGAGGGCGGCAAGCCGCTCAACGGAACCCACAAGCCCTTCGGCTCGGACAATGTTGTTGGATGTGGGTTCATCCACGGAGAAACCCCCGTTCGTCCAGCAGGCTCAGGATGGCGTCTACGCATTCGTCCACGCTTTGGGCTGAGGTGTCGACCCGGAGGTCCATATCGGTGGGCTGGTCATAGGAGGCCGATACGCCGGGGAACTTTGGGATTTCGCCCCTCTCGGCAGCTTCGTACAGACCATGGGGATCACGTTGCCGGCAGACTTCGAGTGGGGTATCCACGAATACTTCAACAAACCGATCGGGTCCGACGAGGTTCCGGGCCCGGGCCCGGACGTCCTCCTTGGGCGCGACTAGGGCCGCTACTGCGATGAGGCCCTGATTGTTGACCAGGCGGGCGACTTCGGCTACTCGGCGAAGGTTCTCCGAGCGTTCTTGTGCGCTGAATCCGAGATCTCGGCTGATGCCGAGGCGCACGTTTTCACCGTCCAGACGGATGGTGGCCCTCCCCTGGTCGAAGAGTCGCCGTTCCAAGCTGGTGGCAATGGTCGACTTCCCGGCTGCTGTGAGCCCTGTCAGCAGGACGGTGCAGGGGTGCTGGCCGAAGCGAGCCGACCGCTCGTCCGGGGAGATTTCTGAAGCGTGGCGAACAAGGCCAGCGTCGGGCTCTCGATCCCATCCGGAGGAAGCCTCAATGACCATTCCGGCGCCCACCGTGGCATTGCGTAGACGATCCACCAGTACGAACGACCCTGTCTGCCGGTTCATGTTGTACGGGTCAAACAGGAGTTCTCGATCGGTGCTGATGGCGCACCGGGCGATGTCATTCAGCTCGAGGGCCGCTGCCGGCTGCTTGGCCAGTGTTTTGATGTCGACCTGATGACGAATGGAAGTCACCGACGCATTGGTCTGACCGGTGGCCGACCGCAGGAGGTACTGCCGGCCGGGTTTCATTGGTTCGTTGTCCATCCACACAACGGTGGCGTCGATCTCGTGTGCCTGGTTTGGTAGAGCGTCACCGCCCACCAGGAGGTCGCCACGGCTCACGTCGATCTCATCAGCCAGGGTTACCGTCACGGCCCGTCCTGGGCCGGCCACCTCAAGGTCCCCGTCGAAGGTCACAATTCGCTCCACTGTGGAACGCACTCCTGACGGCAGGGCCACGATCTCGTCGCCTGGACGGACCACTCCGGAGGCCACGGTCCCGGCGAAACCACGAAAGTCCTGGTCGGGGCGTAGGACCATCTGGACCGGGAGGCGTAGGTGGTCCAGGTCCACGTCAGTGGCCACGTCAACGGTCTCGAGGTACTCCATCAGGGGAGGCCCGTCGAACCAGCTGAGGTTGTGGCCAGTGTCGACCACGTTGTCGCCCAGGAGGGCCGACATTGGCAAGAAGTACGGGTCGGCTAGCTCGAGGTCGGTGGCAAACTCCTGGTATCTGCCTCGGATGTCACCAAAGGCCCCTTCCGACCAGCCCACTAGGTCCATCTTGTTGACAGCTACCACCACGTCTCGGATACCCAGCAGGCTGACAATAAAGCTGTGTCGCCGGGTCTGTTCGACCACGCCGTGTCGGGCGTCGACAAGGACCACGGCCAGCTGGCAGGTCGACGCTCCGGTGACCATGTTTCGCGTGTACTGCTCATGACCAGGGGTATCGGCGATGATGAACTTTCGGCGTGACGTAGAGAAGTACCGGTAGGCGACATCGATGGTGATGCCCTGCTCGCGTTCAGCCTTCAGACCGTCCATTAGTAACGCCAGGTCGACACGCTCGCCGGTCGATCCCATAGTTGCCGAGTCGGCCTCAAGGTCGGCCATCTGGTCTTCGTAAATCAACTGGGAATCGTGTAGGAGGCGGCCAATGAGGGTCGACTTGCCGTCGTCGACACTTCCACAAGTCAGAAGGCGTAGAAGGTCCTTCTTCTCGTGTTCAGCCAGGTAGGCGTCGATATCGGCAGTGATGAGGTCCGAATCGTGGGGCATTAGAAGTACCCCTCTCGCTTTTTCTCCTCCATGGAGCCAACCTGGTCATGGTCTATGACCCGTCCCTCGCGTTCGGATCGGGTGGCCAGGAGCATCTCTTGGATGATCTTGGGCAACGTGCTCGCTGTCGACTCAACCGCCCCGGACAGCGGGTAACAGCCCAAGGTCCGGAACCGCACAGACCTCATTTGGGGCTTCTCCCCATCGGTGAACCGGAAGCGGTCGTCGTCGACCATGATGAGGGTCCCGTCCCGCTCTACGACTGGTCGAACAGCTGCCCGGTACAACGGCACGATGGGAATCTCTTCGAGGTGGATGTACTGCCACACATCGAGTTCGGTCCAGTTGCTGATCGGAAAGACCCGGATGCTCTCACCGCGGTCAACCCGTCCGTTGTAAAGATTCCAGAGTTCGGGTCGTTGGTTCTTCGGATCCCATCGGTGGTTACGATCCCGAAAGCTAAAAACCCGCTCTTTGGCCCGGGACCTCTCCTCGTCCCGGCGAGCCCCGCCAAACGCGGCGTCGTACCTGCCGGCTTCCAAGGCCTGTCGAAGGGCTTGGGTTTTCATGATGTCGGTGTAATTCTTCGAGCCGTGATCGAACGGGTTGATCCCCCGTTCCACCCCATCAGGATTGGAGTGAACGACCAGGTCGAAGCCGACCTCGTCGGCCATGCGGTCCCGAAAAGCGATCATCTCTCGGAACTTCCACGTGGTGTCGACGTGGAGGAGCGGGAACGGGATCCTTCCCGGGTAGAACGCCTTGCGGGCCAGGTGTAGCAGGACCGACGAGTCCTTACCGATGGAGTAGAGCATTACTGGCCGCTCAAACTGGGCCACTACCTCGCGGAGGATGTGGATCCCCTCGGCCTCAAGTTGGCGGAGGTGGGTCAGGCGGAGCTCTGAGGGGAGCGTCGTGGTCCAGCGGTCCATTTCCGTCGAGCCTACGAGCCGCCACCGGCAGCTGACGGAGCCGAGACCAGTAGGAATCTCCCCGGATCGGCCGGTCACCACGTCGGGTCAATACCGGGGATTGGCTCCCTTCGCTGCCCGTCCCTAGGGTCCCACCGATGTCCGGTCCGCTCTCCACCAGCCCCGAGCATGTCGACGTTCTGGTTGTCGGCGCTGGAATCTCTGGGATCGGCGCCGGCTACCACCTTCAAAACAAGTGCCCGTGGGTGTCGTTCACCATCCTGGAGGGACGCGATGACATTGGTGGAACCTGGGACCTTTTCCGCTATCCCGGCGTTCGATCGGACTCCGACATGCACACTCTCGGCTTCAGCTTTAAGCCCTGGAAAGACGCCCGGTCAATCGCCGGAGGCCCCGCCATCATGGACTACCTCCGCGAGACGGTGGCCGAACAGGACTTGGAGCGTCACATCCGTTTCGGCCACCTCGTATCGCGTGCCGAGTGGTCGAGCGACTCGGCACGTTGGACGGTCACCGCCACGCTTGCCGCCTCTGGCCAGACCACAACGCTGACCTGCGGGTTCCTGTTCATGTGCTCCGGGTACTACAGCTACCGCGAGGGTTACACCCCAACCTTTCCGGGTCGAGATCTATTCGGCGGTCAGATTGTCCACCCCCAGGCCTGGCCCGAGGACCTCGACTACACAGACAAGCGCGTTCTAGTCATTGGGTCCGGAGCGACAGCCATGACGCTCGTACCGGCCATGGCCGAACAGGCGGCCCACGTCACGATGCTGCAGCGGTCTCCCACCTATGTAGTGGCTCGTCCATCGCGCGACCTCTTCGCTAACCGGTTGCGGCGGATCCTCCCCGAGAAGTGGGCCTACGCCCTGACCAGACGCAAGAACGTCTTCCGGCAAGGCCTCGTCTACCGGAAGACCCGAACCGATCCCGACAAAATCAAGCGTCTCTTGCTTG
Organism: Actinomycetota bacterium; assembly: GCA_036123635.1. Lineage (GTDB taxonomy): Bacteria > Actinomycetota > Acidimicrobiia > Acidimicrobiales > MedAcidi-G1 > UBA9410. The sequence goes on along the minus strand of JAZADL010000095.1, from coordinate 11,486 downwards.
GTGGTGTCCGACAGGCCCTTGGTCCCGACTACGACGTAGCCACCCATTTCACCCCGTCTTACAACCCGTGGGACCAGCGACTGTGCCTCCTCCCGGACGGAGACTTGTTCCAGTCCATCCGGTCGGGAAGTGCCTCTGTGGTCACTGAGGAGATCGACACGTTCACCGAGGCAGGCGTCCGGCTGCGGTCCGGCGGGGAGTTAGAGGCCGACATCATCGTGACAGCCACTGGCCTGAACTTGGTCACCCTGGGTGAGATCGACTTTGAAGTCGACGGTGAACTAGTCGACTTCGCCCGCACGTGGACCTACAAGGGGCTCGCCTACTCCGACGTTCCGAATCTCGTGTCTACTTTCGGATACGTCAATGCCTCGTGGACTCTGAAGGCTGACCTGACGGCAGAGTACGTGTGTCGACTCCTCAGCCACATGGCCGATGTGGGGGCCGTCACCTGCACGCCTCGGTTACGCCCGTCGGACCTTGACATGCCGCAACGCCCCTGGATCGATGGCTTCCCGGCCGGGTACATGAAACGTTCCTTGCATCTCCTTCCTCGTCAGGGAGATCGTGCCCCGTGGCTGCACACCCAGGACTACAGCCGGGATGTGAAGATGATCCGCCGAGACGCCATCGTCGACGACGTCATGGAGTTCTCCGCTCCCAATCGGGAATTCGTCGACGCCCGCTAGCCCGACAAGGCATCACGGGTGCCTCCTGTCGCAGACTGGGCGTGTGCGTGTAGCTGCTGTACAGGTATCTCCTGCTTTCCTTGATCGATCGGCCACTATCGGCCTAGTCGTGGACCGGATCGCTGAGGCGGCTGCCGGGGGTGCCGACCTGGTGGCCTTCCCGGAGGTCTTCGTTCCTGGCTATCCGGTCTGGATCGATCGGACGAATGCTTCGGCCTGGGAGGACCCTGACCAACAGGAGGCCTACGCCCGCTATGTAGACCAAGCCGTGGAAGTAGCCGGCCCCGAGTTCACCGCCGTGGTGGAAGCCGTCCGGGATGCCGATGCCTTTGCTTATGTAGGCATAGTGGAACGCTCGAAGTCGGGGGGGTCCGTCTACTGCTCGCTAGTGGCCATCGACCCTGCTGAGGGGGTAGTTGGGGTCCATCGGAAGCTGAAGCCCACCTACGGTGAGCGGCTGGTGTGGGCCGACGGTGATGGTGCAGGCCTCGTAGCCCACCGGCACCGGGGTGCCACGGTCACCGGCCTGAACTGTTGGGAGAACTGGATGCCGCTCGCTCGGACAGCCATGTACGGCACCGGTTCGGAGGTCCACGTTGCGGCCTGGCCAGGCTCGGTCGGCTTAACCCAAGACATCACCCGCTTCATCGCCCGGGAGGGCAGGCTGTTCGTGGTCAGCGTCGGCGCCCCCTACTGCTCCGAGGACCTGCCGAGCGATTTCCCGCTGAAGAACCAGTTGCCAGACGGTGAGCGGTACCACAACGGCGGGACTTGCATTGCCGGGCCCGATGGGGAATGGATTGTTGAGCCGGTCCACGACGAGCAGGGCATCGTGTGGGCCGACTTGGACTTGGTTGAGGTCCGCCGCCACCGACAGAACTTTGACCCTGTTGGCCATTACGGCCGGCCAGATGTGCTGCGCTTAGAAGTCGACCGAAACCGTCTCGCTCCCTGATCCGGTTACTGCCGGTTGACCGGATTGGTCGACATCGATGACTGTCCTGACAATTCAGCCGGTAGTGGCTAGCCGCAACTCGCTTTCGGTGATTCAGCCGCCCGGAGGTCGATAAGACAACTCTCCTGCCTTCTCGGCTGCGGCGTCGATCTCGCCTGGAGAAAGAAGGGGCGTCATCCGAACCCCCACCTTGCCGCTGGCCGACACGGCCAGGCTTGTAGCGGCTGCCGAAGCATCGTCGGGCATCTCGGTTATCCCGATGATGTCGTCGGTTCCCCAGACAAAGTAGAGGCACTCAACCGTGCCACCAAGGGCCTCGATCAGCCCAGTGGCCTCGGCAACACGAGAGGTTCCCCCCTCGGCCAACAGCCCCTGGGCGCCGTCCGCTGTGTAAGAAGCTTGGATCAGGTAGTGCGGCATCGCTTATTCCCCTTCCGCCATGTTCGACGGAGGTCACCGCCGTATAGCCATCTCACCACATACTCCCGACCGGTGACCAGAGCCTCTCCCTGGCTGCGGTCCGGACTCCCGTTAGCGTTCCCCCGTGCCTTCCGGAGTCCGCCCGCTGACCGGTTGTGTGTTACTGAGCGGATCCCTCGGCACTATCCACGCCTGGAGCCTGTTTGTGATACCACTTGAGGCCGATCTCGGTGTGGGCCGGGGAGCAATGAGCACTGTCTACTCAGTGGCCCTGGCCAGTCTCACTGTGGTCGTCCTAGTCGGCCACCCCTTATTCCGACACCTTCCTGGAGCGGTCATTACCACGATTTCCGCTCTCGGTGCGGCCGGTGGTCTCCTGCTGGCTGCTGAGGTGTCGTCTCTCGCTGGCCTAGTCCTCGGCTACGGAATCGTTTTCGGGGGTGCTAACGGACTCGGCTACGCCTTCGCTCTTCAGCGGTCTGCCGAAGCGACACCTGACCGACGGGGTTGGGCCCTGGGTCTAGTTACCGCGGCTTATGCCCTCGGGGCGGCAACGGCCGCCGTTGCCCTTGAGGCGCGTATCGACGCCGCCGGCCCGGAAGGCGGCTTACGTCTGCTGGCCTGTCTGATCCTTGGGACTGGTTTGATCTCCGCTCTCCTTGTCGGAGGGGTCCGGTCCACAGCGGGTGGCGCCGACCGGACCTTGTCCGAAGATGACCGCCGACTAGTGGGACGGCTCTGGGCCGCGTACGGCTTGGCCGTGCTAGCCGGACTGACAGCCCTAGGCCATGCGGCAGCTGTCGTTCAGGAGGCCGGCGGACCAGACGGTGTCGCCGTCGCGGTGGCCGGCTTCACCTGCGCTGTAGGCGGGGTCTGGATCGCCCTCGTTGCCGACCGATCCCGGCTGCGACGGTTCCTGGTCGGCCTTCCTCTTGGATCTGTCGTAGCCCTTCTGCTGGGGGCATTCACCGGTCACGGCTTGGTGGCCCTTGCCGCGGTGGCCGGGATTGCCCTTGCCTATGGCGCGGTAATCGCTGTCTACCCGTTCGCCGTCAATCGACTCTTTGGTGAAGATCGGTATCCCGCCGCTTACGGATGGATGTTCACCGCTTGGGGAACTGCGGGCCTCGTTGGCCCGATCGGCGCCGGTCTGCTGTTCGAAGCCGTCGGGAGCTACGGGCTCCCGCTTCTTCTCGCTGCGATGGCTGCTGTCGGATCAGCCCATCTAGCTCGACCCCTTCCCACCGAACTCCGCGAGTCCGGACCATAGAGGTCGCTGTCCGGGTGAAACATGGTGGTCTCATCTAGGAGAACATCGAGGGATTGCAGTCAGAAGGATCCGAGACTCAGGACCGTAAGGAGGTGCGCAGGTGGGTATTCGAGTAGCAGTCACTAGGGGTGTCAGTTCGAACATCGGCGAATGCGAGCTGACCCACCTTGACCGCGAACCGATCGACGTCGACCTGGCTAGGACCCAGCATGCACGCTACGAGCAGGTGCTCGCTGACCTCGGTTGCCGTATAGAGCGTCTGGCTGAAGAAACGGATTTCCCCGATTCGGTTTTCGTGGAGGACATCGCCGTTGTACTTGACGAGGTTGCAATCATCACACGGCCGGGTGCACTGTCACGGCGAGGTGAACGATCGTCTATCGAGACGACGCTGCAGTCCCATCGCCCAATCCAGCGCATCGAGCCACCGGGGATCCTTGACGGTGGCGACGTCTTGGTCGTCGGCAGGGACGTGTATGTCGGGCTTTCCACCCGGACCAACGTCGACTCCGTAAGACAGCTGCGGGAATTTGTTTCCGGCTACGGCTATCGCGTGACAGGCGTTGACTTTAGAGACTGCCTGCATCTGAAGTCATCGGCGACGCCTGTCTCGGACGACACGCTCCTCGTCAATCCCGATTGGGTAGATCCGTCCGCCTTTTCCGGCCAGGTCTGCGTTGTTATCGATCCGGTGGAGCCCCGTGGTGCAAACGTCGTCCGAGTCGGCGACACAGTTCTCTTCGGATCTGACTTTCCACGAACCGGGGAACGTCTCCTAGCGGAGGGCTTCGACGTGCAACCGGTGGAGGCCACCGAACTGGCTAAAGCAGAAGGTGCGCTGACCTGCTGCAGCCTCATTTTCGAGTCGCCGTAGGTATGAAACGTCGTAACCCGAGACAAAGAAGAAGTCGCGGCTATTGCAAAAGTCTGGAACCCTTGCAACACGCGTTTTCGATCAGGGAAGGTCCTGCCAAGAGGTGTGACCCTCGTCGAGAAGCCGGGCCGATGATCGATAGCAGGACTTTGAGACGAAGGGTTCCACCTCGTCGGAACGCGCTCGACATAGTTCGGCCTTGACGGCCCGAGCCTCAGCCACCACCGGGTCGTCACCGGAAGCTAGGGCCACCAGGTCAATTACGTGGAGGGCTAGTTGGGTTTGCCCCTCTTCTGCGAGTTCCTTGGCCCGGCTCACCACAGTTGCCGGATCACCTAGGGCGGACAGAATCTCGGAAGCCGCCTGGTCGGGCGGGGATGGATGCAAGGTGGTGGGGTTGCGGTCCCACCAACCGTTTTCTTCTCGGTAGAGGTCGCGCACGATGTAGTCGGCACAACCGTAGGTAGGGGCCATCCACGGGTGGTCAAACAATTCGGGCGGGTACGACACGTCGGCAAGAATCTCAGCCTCGCTCATGCCACGGTTCATTCTCTCGACCACCTCAGTTCGGAGCCAACGCAGTGCTTCGGCCGTCATGGTGAGACGTTCTCGCACCCTCTCTTCGCCGGATACCACCGGACCAAATTCGGTAACCAGGGTCTGGGCGCCCAGGGCAGCTAGCCGGTCCAAGGTGTTGGCCCACCGGACGGTGAATCTCTGAGTACGCAGAGGAGTACCCACGTTGGGAATGGAGTCAGCCGGGGTAGCGGGCCCTCCGTAGAGAAGGCCATCTGCAGGGAACCACAGGGCAAGGGCGTCGTCAGTCTCTGAGGGGGCCCAGTAGGCCTCCACAGGTCGAGATCCCTCTACGAGCACTAGGTGGTCTTCGAATGTCTCGGTGGGATCGACGTGGAGGAATGCACCATCAAGGGCGGCGATAGGAACCCCGTTGCGGCCCGGGAATTGCACGGCGGCCATCCTGGCTTGGAGCTGGTGAGTCTCCCGGTAGCGGGAGTAGCGGTACAAAAGGTTGACGTGAGCCACCAAACGGGGTGGCGGATCCCCTCGGTCTGCGGCGTGCTCTAGCCAGGCTCCCATTCCCGCGTTGTACGAGTTGTGGCCATGGCTGTAACAGATCGCGTGGACAGGGGCATCGGTAATTCCACGTAGGTGGTCGATCATCTTGGGGGCCACCCCAACCGGTCCGCCGTCGACGATCACCATCCCGGCGTCGGTCTCGGCAGCCAGACAGTTGCCCATGCCAGGAAGGATGTGGAACCCCTCAGCAATGGTGGTACGAGCCATGCGTCCGCTCATTGTTCCCTCAAAAACCATGTACTGATGGTAGGCCTAACTCCTAGCGGTGGCCGATCTGGCAACTAGGGAGACGACTAGGGGCGCTCAGTGCCCGAGGAGGGACTTGGTCGTTCTCAGCGCAGCTGGGATACAGCGTCTTGTGGTTGGCCTTTCCCAAGAGCTCGTCCTCGAACGGAAACACCCAACCAGTTCAGACCCGTGTCGCCTCGGAGCTACCGTCGGCTCGTGGACATCGAAGAGGTGAGGGCTTATCTGGCTAAGGAGAACGGTCTAGCCATAGTCAGCACGACTCAAGCCGATGGACGCGTCCTGTCCAGCGTCGTCAACTGCGGGGTGATCAACCATCCCATCACCGGTGTCCCTTGTGTGGCATTCGTCTCGGCTGCTGGTGCCGCCCGGCTGAGTCATGTTCGGCGTGGTTCCCAAGCGACCATCGCTATCCGTCGTGACTGGACATGGCGGTCGGTGACCGGCCCAGCCGACCTCATAGGACCCGGCGCCCTGCCGGACGGGATCGACGCCGAAGCCCTGCGACTCCTAATGCGCGAAGTGTTCCAGGCAGCAGGCGGCACCCACGATGACTTCGACGAATATGACCGGGTTATGGCCAACGAAGAACGGGTGGCGGTCTTCGTTGTCCCCGAGCGCATCTTGGGCAACTACTGACGACTGGCAAGTGGCCTCTGCGTCTCGTCTCACATTTCTTCGAGGAACAAATTATTTTTCAAAAATCACTTGCGCTTGCCGTCGAACCGCGACTAGAAATCATCTCAGCGGGTTGACACTTCGGTGAAGGTCCGCTCGGGGTAAGAACCGGAAACGGGGAAGACTCCGGGTTCAGCCCCCTTCGGGGGGTTGTTCCGCGTCTGGGCCCAGTTCGGCCAACCCTCTCCAGTTGGTGAGCCCGGCTAGGCGAGCGAGAGTTCGAGTTGCCTCTGAGCGACCGCACTGACGTGTCGACACCAGGGCAACCCGTGATGACCTCCGTCGACGAGTATCAACTCTGCGTGATTCATCGTGTTCGCCGCATGGGTTGCATGATCGATGAGAGGGAAAGCGTCGTTGGTGCCTTGGGCGATGAGTGTTGGTGTCGTGATCTTCGCGAAAGGCAGCGGCTCAAGGTTGATTTCGTTTGATTCATCGTTTCTCTGGCCTGGTTCCCGAAACTTTCTCGGTGCGAGAGAGATGGGGAGGTCTGCAACATCGTGAAGACGAGCCGGATTGGATGTGATCCAGTCCACTGCGTTCCGCTTTTCATCCTTGGTTAGGCCCGCTGATAGCACGTCAACAACCAAAGTTGCTGCCAGTTTCGGCCGTCTCTTCGCTATCTGGCACGAGAGCCAGGTCCCGGTGGCGGACTCAAAGATCGCCCTTTCTAACGCGTTGATCGCTGGAGCGATAGGTAGGAGGACGGCTGCATCAAGAAGTAGCGCACTTGTTCTATTGGGATGCCGCGCAGCGAAGTGGACTGCCGACGGGCCGCCCGACGAGATCCCGAGAACCGTCACCTTGCTGATGTGGAGGGTGTCGAGCATCGCTGCGTATAGGTCGGCTTGTTGGGCGGGACTCCGACCGGAGGCAAGGGGCGTCCGGAGGTACCCAGGTCGTGACGGAGCGATCAACTCGCAGCCGCCGTCTCGAAGGTGTCGAGCCCAAACCAGTCCTTGATCGAATCCGCCTGGTGATCCATGAATGGTCATCACCTTGGGCCCGTCGCCTTGTCTTGCGACCTGGATCGGCCCCTGTTCGGTTTTAAGCGTCGTGGCCCGCCCGTCCAACACCGTCATCAAATTCTCAGACCAGCGCGACATGAAGACTCCAGCTCTACCCGTAGGTGGCTCAGGGCGATTCGTTAGTGGCGACCGTCCTCTAGGGGAAGACGACGACCGATCCGCCCTGGATGACCGTCGAGACACGGGATCGCATGTCGCTCACATCGAGGCTCCCACCCTCCCAGACCACTAGATCCGCTATCTTCCCGACCTCCACCGTGCCGAGCTCGTTCGAGACGCCCAGCAGGTCAGCAGCGACCGATGTCGAGGATCGCAGAACTTGAGCATCTGACATTCCCAGCTTGGACATCTCGGCCAGCTCCCGGAGGTTCTCGCCGTGAGGCGTCACACCTGTGTCGGTGCCCATTGCCACCTTCACTCCAGCAGCGATTGCCCGCTCCACCGAATCTCGATGGGCCTCGGCTACCGAGGTAGCGATCCCGATGACCTTTTCGGGTAACTCCAGGCCACGTTCGATCTGGTCTAAAACTCCGAGTGGAGCGATGAGGGTGGGTACCAGGTACGTCCCTGCAGCGAGCATCATCTCGATGGCTTCGTCGTCTAGGTAGATCCCGTGTTCTATCGACCGGATTCCGGCCGCAACAGCGTTCTTGATTCCCTGTGTGCCCTGGGCATGAGCCATAACGAACCGATCGGCGGCGGTTGCCTCACTCACGAGCGCATCCAGTTCGTCAGGTCGGAAGTGGGCATGCTTCGGATTTGAGAGCGGCGACAGGACCCCGCCCGATGTCGCCACCTTGATTACGTCGGCGCCGGCACGAATCAGTTCGCGGACCTTCTTTCGCATCTCCTCGGGACTGTCGACGATTGGGTGCGGGCGACCCGGGTGGGGGTCCGTCATCCCGGGCATGTGCGCACCGCAAATCTCCCATGAGTCGGCATGTCCGCCGGTCTGGGAGAGCATCGTTAGGGAGATCTGCATTCGGGGACCCTGGATTAGGCCCCGTTCGCGTGCCGCCTTTACACCAGCGTCAGTCCCACCTGCCTCGCGAACGCTGGTGATCCCGATTGCGAGTGTCCGTTTCATTCTTTCCGCAGCTTGGAAGAAGCCAAGGGAAAAGGGAGTTTCCGCATGCGCTTTAGTAGAGAAGTCACCATCAACCATGAAGTGGACGTGGCAGTCAAACAGTCCGGGCGTGATCAGTCGATCTGTGCAGTCGACAATCTCGTCCCCGTCCAGTCCGGAACCCACCTCGATGATGCGCCCGTCCTCGACCAGCACGTCCCCGGTCGACGTCTTTTCCGATGTTCCATCAAAGATCTGGCCGCCGTGAAGTATCAAACGAGTCATGGACGAAGGCTAGGTGACTCTCAAGTCGGGACCAGCAGGGGCACCATCCGGGCTCTCCTGACAGGGGAACTCGAACGAGTAGACGCAACTACTGGTATCTGACACGCTCTCGTTGAGAGTTGTATGTCCCACACGGGTTGCTGCCCGACTAAGCCTTATCGAGAAGTTCAACCAACACGTCGCCGTGACATGGCTTCGGTGCACACCAGCAACCCAGTCTTTGGCTCCGTAGTTCTTCGAGTGAGCTCATTAGCTCAGGCTGCGCGACTACCCATTTCCGGTAGGCGCTGATGACACGCTCGCGTTCGGCGTCGCTTTCATTAGTCATCACGAATGGGTTTCCCCATTTACTGTCGCCGATACCGTGCTCAGGGACGGCACGCCCGATGTAGACGTCGTATTCGTCAACCTGGTTGTGCACGACGGTTGTTTGGCTCACCGCTCCAGTGTGCCTGTCAATGCATACTGCTGCCCTGTGTCGGTGATCTACGCGGTGCTCTCAACATTTTCAATTGCATTGAGTGACTTTTTCGCGTCCGGGATTACTAAGAGACAGCGAGCCAACGAAGTCACTTCGGCCGTGCTTTTCGCCGGTGTTGTGGTCATGGCACCTACTGCCGTGTTCTGGACAGGGAACCCCACAACCGCTGACCTGGTACATGGAGCTCTCGCCGGAGCCGCCAACGGTGTTGGTCTTTTGTTGTTGTTTGTCGCGTACTCCCGCGGGTCGTTGCGTTCCGCGGCGCCGACTGCTGCGGTGGTGATGTCTGGCGTCCCGGTGCTATGGGACATTTTCGTTTCGGGCACCTCACCATCGACGATCACCTCAATCGGTCTCACGTTGGGCGTTGTCGCCATCGCGTTGTCGTCCTACGAGCGTGGAGAACCTGATAACGGCTCGGCCGGCCTCTTCATAGCGGGCCTAGCCGGGGTCGTCTTTGGCATCTTGTTGATCCTGCTCAGCTACATCGGGGACGACGCTGGCGGTTCACCGCTCTTACTTCAACGCGTCGTGGCGTTTTTTATTGCCATCTCGGTTGCTCGCGCTACCGGACCCCGGATCTTTCCGAGTGACCGCAGTGCCTTCATCACTTCTTTCGGAGCTGGAATATTTGGGATCGCAGCAGTGGTCCTGTTCGTTCTGGCTCTCAAAGGGGGGAGCCTCGCCGTGGTCAGCGTTGTGGGGTCGCAGTACGCGGCGGTGGCCGTGCTCCTTGGTGTTGCGATACGAGGCCAGAGAATGTGGTGGTGGCAGGCATTAGGGCTCGGCGGATCAAGCCTCGCGGTCGCCCTAATAGCTATTGGGTAAGGCCACCGGTTCGACAGTGACCGCCAGGAGCCTGTCCGTCGATCAGGCGTAAAGCGCCATCAACTCGGCGATGAGCAGCAGCACGGTAAAGACAGGTCCAATGACCCGAAACATCCCAAAGGGCGCCTTTGCCCAATTCTGACCCATGTGACTGGCCGCCATCTCCTCGTCCATGTCCTTCGCCAAAGCCCCAATGTCGGCAATGGCTCCATCGACACCCATCGTCAACCAAAGAGACCCCAATACGGCAAACGCCGCGAGCGCCAACTTGACGCCATCGGCCTCCAGTCCCGAACCGCCAAAAACGATCGACAGAAGCACCACCGCGTGAATGGCCACATACGGCAGGGTTGACATCTGAATGTCCCTGGCCCGCATGTTCGTGGTCGCAATCAGATTCTCAGTTCTCATTTTTGGCTCCACATTTGGTTCCGCCGAGTCCGAATGACCCGCCGACGTCGACCGTACCCGCATTGATCTCTTTGATTCCTACTTGGGGTTTCATGGTGCCGGAATGGGGGCTTCACCGCTCCCCCTTCGTGGGTGCTCCGACACACTCTCCACTTCCTGGAGATTCTTTACACAGTGGCTAGAGCGCGGTCGAGGTCAGCGACGAGATCGTCGACAGACTCGATACCTACCGATATCCGGATCAGGTCGTCTGGGACTTCTAGGGCAGATCCAGCTGCCGATGCGTGGGTCATGACCCCGGGGTGTTCGATCAACGACTCGACTGCACCCAAGGACTCGGCGAGCGTGAAGACCCGGGTCGACATAGCAAGTTTCTCGGCCGCCTCCCGTCCTCCCGCCAGGCGGAACGACACCATGCCGCCAAAGCCTGACATTTGTCTTACGGCGACATCGTGGCCCGGCTGGTCGTCGAGGCCCGGATAGAGCACCTCCGAGACCCGGGGATGCCCCATGAGTAGATCAACGATCGTCGCTGCGTTCTCGCAGTGGCGATCCATGCGGACAGGGAGAGTTTTGATGCCGCGAAGCACCAGGTACGAATCGAACGGTCCCGCGACAGCACCGACGGCATTCTGTGCGAAGCCAACATGTTCGGCTAGCTCCTCGTGGCTAGTCGTTACCGCTCCACCGACAACGTCACTGTGGCCACCCAGATATTTGGTGGCTGAATGCACGACAGCGTCAGCACCAAGGCTGATCGGTTGCTGCAGATATGGGGTTGCAAAGGTGTTGTCCACGACGACCAGGCCACCCAGTTCGTGGACCACGGCACAAACCTGCTCGATATCGATGATTGTCAGTAGCGGATTCGTAGGTGTCTCAAACCACACCATGCGAGTCGATGCCGTCCAGGCGTTGCGAATCGACTCAGGATCTGTCAGGTCAACGGCGCTGCTGTTCAAGCCGCCGCGACCGTGAACCTTGTCGATTAGGCGAAAAGTGCCGCCGTATGCGTCGTCACCGAGCAGGAGGTGGTCGCCGGGTTCGAGATAGCGCAACAAGACGTCCTCGGCAGCCAACCCACTGGCGAATGCGAAACCGTGGGTCGCCCCTTCGAGGCTGGCGATGCACTGCTCGTAGGCATGGCGGGTGGGATT
>JAZADL010000094.1:0-10042 GCA_036123635.1 Actinomycetota bacterium | reverse complement strand
GCGCCGCCACGCAGAAGGCCCATTTTGCCCATCTGTTCGACGCCGAAAGCCAGGCCCATCTGGGCCTCCCCGGCCCTAATAGAGAGATAGACGGCACGTAGGGCGGTGGCCCCAGTGGCACACGCGTTGGTCACGTTGAACACCGGGATGCCGGTCTGTCCGATCTGCTTCTGGACTCTTTGGCCCATGCCCGACTGGGCCTGGAATAAGGTCCCGGCTCCCATGACATCCATGTCATGGATGGACACCCCTCCGTCGTCCAGTGCATCTAGACAAGCCCGGGAGGCAAGGTCCACGGCGTCCAATTCGGGATAGCGCCCGAATCTCGTCATGCTCGTCCCGAGGACCCAGACTGCGTCCGCCATCGAGTACTCCCTTCCGTTCTGTTTCTCAGACCGCCGCGTAGCCGAAGGCCACGCACTCGGTTCCGTTGTCATCCGTTCCGCATCCGTAAGTGGTGAGCCGTAGGCGCATACCCAGCTCGGCCTTCAGGGGGTCGTCAAGCCCCACCACGTTGGCCCGCACCGACGTTCCGTCATCGGTCTGCACGATTGCCGAAACATAGGGAACCGGGATGCCCGGAGCAGCCCGGTGCACGATGCTAAAGGCCCGCAGGGTGGCTTCACCGGCCACCCTGACATTGGTGAACGCCGTCCTACCACACTTTGCACACGCATTACGCCGGTCGAAGTAGCGCGCCCCACAATCGGTGCACTCGTTGGCTACCAGGTGCGGATCATCGCCAATTTGCAGATAGTCGACGATGGGTAGTCGTTCCGAGACCTCAGCGGTCCCATCGGCCTCCTCGGTCATGTCGGTCCTCCGGCAGGTGCTCGGTGCCCCGCTTCCGTCGGACAGTACCGGCGGCATCGGACTGGATCCCATCCGGGGCAGACTGACTTCCATCTCACCAGGTACCGCGGTGAAGCACCTCGTCCAGGGGTCGACGGGCCCGGGTCGTTGAGGCACTGGCCCGGCCACCGACCAGTGCCGGATATCCCAGAGCCACCGTGCCGACTGCCCGAGCCTCGCTAGGTGCTCCAAACCGTTCTCGGACCGCTTCCTCGTGCCCGAAGAGACCAAAGAAACAGCAGCCCAGACCCGCCTCCACCGCCAGTAGTTGAAGGGCCATAGCAGCGAAAGCGGCGTCAGTCAGCCAGTACGGCACCGGCCAGTCAGCGACCGAGTCGCCCAAACTGGTTCCCGTTTTGTCAGGTTCGGCGTAGCGATCCAAATAACGGCTGGGCAGGCCGAACGTAAGAATCAGGGCCGGGGCGTCCACCAAGCCGGGCCACGGGAAGGCCTCCCGTCGGTTGGATGGAAGGGTGGTCTCCCAGTAGGCGGACACCTCGGACCCCTCGAGGACCAAAAACTCCACGCCTTGACAGTTCCCAGCTGTCGGGGTTCGGCGGGCCCGGTCCACCAACTCGTCGAGGACTCCGACAGCTAAGGGGGTCGTCGCAAAAGACCGACAGGAACGTCGATCCCGAAGGGCGTCAGAAACGGTCATCAGCGGCGCCACCCGGATCGGTTCCGGCGCCCCAGAACTCAGAGGTACTTCTCGAGGTCCTCGGCCAGGGCCCAACCGAAAGCCACCAAGACGTCACCCGCTACCACGTCAAGGTCATCGAAATAGGCTGCCACATCGGCGCCCAGCTTCTCAGGCTTCAGGCTGGTGTGGTCGAAGACGCAGGCCTGGGTGCCCTTGCCCGGAGACACGAACCGTCGCTCGTCGTAAGACAGGGTCGACAGGCCGAACCGCTTGACGAAGCGTCGTCCCCACGCCCTCTCCTCGCCCGAAGCCTTGTGGCCGGGACGAGGCACGATGTCGGTCAGATCCCGAAGGGCCTCGAATCCCGACAATTCGTTGAAGCGAGAACCGATGACCACGTCCTCGTCGGGAAAGGCCAGGACAGCTCGTCGGAGTTGCTCGGCCACAAGGGCCCGAAGAACAGTGTCGCGTTTGGAGGTGCGGTGGATCGACCCCATGCCGACGATCACGGCCGGCGTTCCTCCGATGCGCTCCAACGTGCTGAACGAGAAGCCCTTGAGACGCCCGCCCGCCCGGGCTGTGGTGATGAGCACCCACTCTTCGGTTTGCTTCGAGATCAGACCGATGCCGAACGGGTTGGGCCCCTCGGCGCAGAGGTCGGCCATCTCTTCGATCTCGGCATCGCCGAGCATCGTGCAGTCCTTGGTCTCGACCTCGATCGCCATCAGCCCCGATGCCTCCGATTCCGCCTACTGGTCCCCTCCATCCTGCCGGGCGGCCGGGATGTTCCCAACCCGCGACCGTTCTCCGGTAAACCTCAACCAGCGAGAACGGCGTCAGCACCTAAGAGAATCCGGATCTCGGCTACCAAGCCGCTAGCCGGGTCGACCGAAAAGTCATCGGGTAGCCGGAGCACCTGACGTTCCCCTAGGTGGAGGTACACCTCGGAATCTCCGGGATGAGTGGCCAAAAGTTCCTTGAGTTCCTCGATGGTCTCCTCATAGACCCGGTTCATTGGCAACTGGACCCGGACTGGACGAGTCTGGTCTAGTTGCGTGATCTCGAGAACTTCCACGTCCTGGCAAATCACCTTTGGGAGGTCCTCCCGTCGGTCGATTCGACCTCTGACTAGCACGATGGCGTCATCGGTCAACTTGTGACCGTGGTCGTTCATCGTCTTCGGGAAGACCATGACCTCTATGACCCCGCCCAGGTCCTCCAGATCGAAAGTGGCCATCAAGTCACCTCGACGGGTCCACTTCTTGGCCAAGTTGGTCACCACCCCACCCACCACCCTGAAGACGCCGTCGTCCGTGTCCTCCAACTCGCCGATAGTCGAGTCGGCCCGGCGCCGGAGGGCCGATTCGTAGCCCAATAGCGGGTGGTCTGACACGTAGAGGCCGAGCATCTCCTTTTCGAAGGCCAACCGGGTCGCCTTATCGAACTCCACGTCGACCACCTCGGCCCGCTCGTCGAACGATGGGCCCTCCGAACTCTCTCCGAAGAGCGACATGACCCCCATGTCGTGTTCCTTCCGGCGGGCCACCGTGTGGTCGATGATCTGCTCGTGGACGTACAGGAGGCCTTGGCGCGGGTGGCCAAGGGCGTCGAAGGCCCCTGCTTTGATCAGGGACTCGACGGTTCGCTTGTTGAGCACCGTTGTGTCACATCGTTCAGCGAAGTCGTAGAAGTCGGCGAACGGACCATTGGCCGCCCGCTCGGCCTCGATTAGTTCCACGAGGCCCTCCCCTACGTTCCGCACTGCGGAAAGACCGAAGACGATCTTCCCGGGCGATGTGTTCGGCTCAGCGGCCAAGTCCGGAACCGGCTCGAAGTTCGAACGGGCCACATTGATGTCGGGTACGCCCACCTCGATACCCAGCATCCTGCACTCATTGAGGTAGACGGCGGCCTTGTCCAGGTTTGATCTCACACTGGTCAGCAGAGCGGCCAGATACTCCACCGGATAGTGGGCCTTCAGATAAGCAATCTGATAGGCGATAAAGCCGTACCCGTAGGAGTGGCTCTTGTTGAAGGCATAGTCGGCGAATTGCTCGATGATGTCGAACATCTCATCGCCGAGTCCCGACCCGTAACCGGTGGCCTCGCAGCCCCCCACAAAGGCGGCCCGCTCCTGTTGCATGAGCTCCCGGTCCTTTTTCCCGCAAGCCTTCCGAAGGTTGTCCGCCTCAGCCAGGGAGTAACCGGCGAACTTCTGGGCTACCCGCATTACCGACTCCTGGTAGATCATGAGCCCGTAGGTATCTCCCAGAATCTCCTCGGCATCCGGGTGAAGGTGGACAACCCGCTGTCTCCCGTTTTTGCGGTCGGCGTAGTCGTTGTGCATGTTGGCCGCCATTGGTCCGGGTCGGTACAGGGCGACTAGGGCGGCTACGTCCTCGAATGAGGTCGGAGCCAGGGAACGCATGAGGGCCCGCATAGGCCCCGACTCAAGCTGGAACACCCCGACGGAGTCACCCCGGGTCAGCATGGCCAGCGTCGGCTCATCCACCAGGTCCACGGCGTCGATGTCAAGCACCTCGCCACGAGTCCGTTCGATGAGTTGGAGCGTGTCGGTGATGACGTCCAGGTTCCGCAGGCCGAGAAAGTCCATTTTCAGTAGGCCGAGGTCTTCGACCCCGTGCATCTCGTACTGGGTAACGACCGGGGCATCCTCCGGGTCCTGTCCAGACTCTGGCTTGCGTTGAATCGGGAGATACTCGGTGAGCGGCTCCCGGGTGATGACCACGGCCGCCGCGTGGATCCCGTCCTGTCGACGGAGCCCCTCAAGACCCCGAGCCACGTCCACCACCGCCCGCACGTCGTCGTCATTGCTGTACATGTCCCGCAAGTCGGCGGCCATTTTGAAGCCGTCGGGGTACTGCTCGTCCTCGTCGAGGCAGGCGGCCAAAGGAGTGTCGCGTCCCATGATGAGTGGAGGCATGGCCTTAGCAACACGGTCACCCAGGGCGTACGGGTAGCCAAGCACCCGGGCGGCATCCCGGACAGCAGCCCGAGCTTTGATCTGGGAGAAGGTCACGATCTGGGCCACGTGGTCCCGGCCATATTTCTCGGCCGCGTACCGGATCATCTCGTCACGGAACCGTGAGTCAAAATCCATGTCGATATCGGGCATGGAGATTCGGCTGGGGTTCAGGAAACGCTCAAACAACAAGTCGTACCGAATGGGATCCAGGTCAGTGATCTGGAGGGTGTAGGCCACCGCGCACCCGGCAGCGCTGCCCCGCCCCGGACCAACGCGGATGTCCTGTTCCCGGGCGTGCCGGATCAGATCCCAGGTAATGAGGAAGTAGGACGAAAAGCCCATGTCGCGGATGGTGGCCAACTCGTACGCCAGACGCTCCACGACCCGGTCCTCGAGCTGGTTCCCCCACCGCTTTCTGGCCCCCTCGAAAGCCAAATGCTCGAGGTAGGAGTCGGCATCCTCGAAGCCCTCGGGAATCGGAAAGTCGGGCAGCCGAGGATTACCGAACTCGATTTCCACCCCACACCGCTCAGCAATCCACAGCGTGTTGTCGCAGGCGTCGGGTAGATCCCGGAACAACTCGCGCATTTCGTGAGTGGACTTCAGGTAGTGCTCCTCACCGGAGAACCGGAAGCGGTTGGGATCACTCATCTGAGAACCGGTCTGGACACAGAGGAGGGCGTCGTGGGCCCGAGCGTCCTCTCGCCGGGTGTAGTGGCTGTCGTTGGTAGCCAGCAGCGGTGCTCCGAGTTCTCTGGCGATCCGTTCCAACTGGGGGTTGGTCCGGTGCTGCTCCGGAATCCCCTGATCCTGGAGTTCGATAAAGAGGTTGTCCTTCCCGAAGATTTCCTGCAACCGAGCCGCCTTGGTCCGGGCATCATCGAAGTCGTCTCTGAGTAAAGCCTGGAGGACGTGGCCGCCTAGACAACCCGTGGTGGCAATCAGACCCTCGCTGTGCTCGGCCAGCACGTCCCAGTCCACCCGGGGCTTGTAGTAATACCCCTCCATGAAGGCCCGGCTGGCCACCTGGATCAGATTCCGATAGCCCACGTCGTTCTCCGCTAGCAGGGTGAGGTGGTACATCAACTTGCGGCCACCATCGGTCTCGCCACCCGAATCGTCGACTCGGCCCCTTCTCGATGGACGCTCGAAGCGGGTGTCGTGAGCCATGTACGCCTCGGTGCCAAGGATCGGCTTGATCCCCCGGTCTCGACAGGCCCGGTAAAAGTCCAAGATCCCGTACATGTTCCCGTGGTCGGTAATCCCGAGCGCCGTCTGGCCGTCAGCCACCGCAGCATCCACTAGCTCCCCGATCCGGGCCGCCCCGTCCAGCATCGAGAACTCGGTATGGACGTGGAGGTGGGTGAAGCCAGCGGTCATCGGACAGCGCCGATCATAGGTAGGTGCCGGGTCGAATCTCCGACCCGTCACCCGACTCTCCGGGTGGCAACGCCGGGGGTCGCATGCCGGCCAACTGCTGCTGAGCGGCCATCTGCTGGGCGAACAGCGTGGCCTGAATCCCCTGGATCAGGCCCTCCAGCCACCCGACCAACTGCGCCTGAGCGATCCGCAGCTCGTCGGAGGTGGGCGCTACGTCGTCGGCGAACGGGAGGGCCAACCGCCCTAACTCCTCGCGGAGGTCGACTGAAAGCGCAGCACCCAACTCGGCCACCGATGTCTCGTAGATCTCCCGGAGTCGATCCCGGCTGGGTTCGTCCAGGGTGGCCGAGCGGACCTCCTCCAGAAGTTGACGCATCATCGTCCCCACCCGCATGACCTTGGCCGGATGCTCAATCGACTCGTCGATCAGCTCCTCTTCGACCGTTTCGGGTGGATCGTCAGAGGCGTCCACCACCTCCGGTTCGACCGGTTCCGAGGGGCTCGCAGGTTGTCCCGTCATCGGTCCGGACTCTATGCCCCGCGACGGTCGACCGTCGGTCCCCTCGTCCACCTCCATCGGCTCACGTCACAGCGAAGACGGCAGGAACCAGCATTTCGTCGGCAGTCAGTGATCCGTGTCGGCCAATGAGCTCGACGGAGCTGGCCTCGGCCGGATCGACGAAGGCCACCGGATCTCGGGCCGCCACGGCCACATCACCCAGCCGACCTCGGGCGGCCGATGTCACTCGGTCGCCCAGCCACCCGTCCGACACCACCTCATCCACCGATCGGACCCACCCCATATGGTCGAACGCCTGGTGGGCGGCAGCCAGCAGGTCCGAGGCAGCTCCCGGTCGGGCGTGGAGCCACCGGAAGCGGGCCTCTCCACTCTGGCCGTCGACCAGCCCGGTGACCTCTGCCGGTAGGTCAACGAGACGTTCTCCCACATGGACCTGGCCGTGGTCGGCTGTGACCACAACCGCTGTCCCAGCCGGTAGCCGGTGAAGAAGTTCGGCGACCATCAGGTCACAGGCCCCTAGTTCATCGTTGTAGCGCTCGGCCAACCCGAACTCGTGTGCGATCCGGTCGATGTCGTCCCAGTAGGCGTAGACGAATGGTTCCTTCCGTGCGAAGGCACCTAACACCTGGTCCAACAAGCCCGTCCGATCGGCGTAACCGAAGAGACGAGTGTCGGACAGGTGGGCCGCGGTGAATCCGGATTCGGCGAACTCGGCCCTGGTCACCACCGGGGGCCGTTGGGAGCCAAATATCTCGCAAGGTTGGAAGAGTCGGGGGTCGTGGCGGCGGCGGGCGTCACCGTCTCCGGTCGACCAGCGCAAGGCGTTGAGAACCTCCCCGTGGGGCGGCCCACCGGATCCCCCCACTGCAATCCGATACCCGACTACCCCGTGCTCGCCCGGAGGCAGGCCGGTGGAGAGGGACGTCAGGGCCGCCGCCGTGGTGCTCGGGGCCACGGTGGTAATCGGGCCTCCCTCCAGGTCGGCCAGGGTCGGGGCGACCCCGGCCCGATCCCGGAGTTGCAGCCAACCCAACCCGTCCAACACGAGGAGCAGGATCCGACGGGCCTGCAAGACCTCTTCGGGTAGCCAGGCCGGTGCGGCAGAACCCTCGAGGAGGGCCGGCACGAGAGTGGTAACGCAGGCGTCGTGGTAAGCCGGAACAACCGGGGAGGCAACTCCTCCGACAGAGTGGTCCATAGGTTTCCTGACCGTAGCGGTGGCCGGACTCCGCCGGCGCCTGAGTGGGAGCGACATCGGCCCGTCGGTCAGCCCACGTCTAGGATCGACCGACGTGAAGGTCTCGACGCGGGGCGACTACGCCAGCCGCGCTCTGTTGTCTCTCGCCCTCCACGGCGACGGCCAGAATCCCCGGTCGGTACGCGAGATCGCCGACCAGACCGGCCTTCCCCAGCCCTACCTCGAGCAGATCCTCCTGGCCCTTAAGGGCGCTGGCCTGGTCCGTTCGAAGCGTGGGGTCGGTGGCGGCTACGTCCTGGCCCGGGAACCGTCGACCATCCTGCTGTCTCAAATTGTCTCAGCAGTCGACGGTCCAATTGTGGCCGGTGACTTCAGCGACCCGCACACTGACGGAGCCTGCAATCACGAGGGCCAATGCGTACTCCTCTCGATCTGGGCTAGCGCCGGAAGCCACATGCGGAACTATCTGGACTCGTTCACCCTGCAGGACATAGCCGGCATGGCGCGCGGCGAGGCGTCCTGGCCCGACGCCTAGGTCGCTACGGGATCCGACGGGCCGCCATCGGTCGGGGGGCCCAGTCCCGCCAGCAGGTTCTGGAGGTCATCTGGAAGGGAAGTCTTGAAGGAGAGCCGTAATCCGGTCACCGGATGGTCGAACGAGAGGTGGGCGGCATGGAGGAACGGTCGATCTAACTCCAGACCCTCACGGTGACCGCCGTAGGCGCCGTCCCCGATCAGGGGATGGCCAATGGCTGACAGGTGAACTCGGATCTGGTGGGTGCGCCCCGTCTCCAAGCGGCAGACCACATGAGATACCACGGGGTTGTCCCAAGTGGCCACCACCTCGTATCCGGTCCGAGCAGGGCGCCCTGATCCAACCACCGCCATCCGGGTACGGTCTCGAGTCGACCGACCGATAGGGGCATCTACCATGCCGTTGGCCGCTTCGAACCGCCCCCAGGCCAGTGCTTCGTACCGTCGCCCGACCGTACGAGCAGCTAACTGTGCAACCAAGGAGTTGTAGCCCGTCTGGGAGCGAGCTACGACCAGCGCTCCTGAGGTTCCCTGGTCGAGCCGGTGCACGATGCCTGGTCGAGCCGTCGAGCCGACACCGGCGATTTCCGGGTGGATGGCCAACAGACCGTTGACCAGTGTCCCGGTACGGTTCCCGGCACCCGGGTGGACGACCAAGCCGGCCGGTTTATCTACCACCAGGACATCATCGTCGGCGTACAGGACCACTACCGGTACCGCGGTATCAGGTGTTGGAGCACCCACGTCATCCCGCTCGAATCCGGCCACTGTCAGCTCCTCGCCCTCCCGGACACGGTGGGAGCGGAGGGTGACTACCTCCCCGTCCAGGGTGACCCTTTCTGCCTTCAGCGCGGCGTTAGCACGGCTTCGACTGACGTCACCTAGCAGGGCCACCACACGGTCTAACCGCTCACCATCCAGAGCCGCCGGGATGGTCTCCTGAAAGCCGGTATCGCCGCTCATCGGCGCCAACCCCGCCAGACGACCAGAACCCCCCCTACCACGATCGCCGAATCTGCCACGTTGAACACTGGCCACCACTGAAGGTCGATGAAGTCGATCACGGCACCACCGAAGAATCCCCCACCCTCCCGGAAGGCACGGTCCGCCAGGTTGCCGATAGCCCCTCCAATGACGACCCCGACGGCAATCCGTGTCATCGGATCGTCCGTACCGGCGCCTTGACGGACCAGGAGAGCTACGACAAGCAGGATCAGCACTGCAAACAGGGGGCCCCAACCTTCACCCTGGCTAAACGCCGCGCCGGTGTTGAAAACCAGGTGGAGCCGTAGCGTCCAGACGAGATCGATGGTTCGATCTGCTAGGGCCTCAGACGCCCACCACTTAGTTAGTTGGTCCAGGAGTAAAACCGCGGCCCCGGCGAGGGCCGGAACCATCCACCGGTTCCGGCGGCCGGTGCCACCGGTCACCGTCGACCCAGCCCTCCGGCCTTGAACTCGACCCGCTCGGCGGCCCACGGGATCGCCTTGAGCCGCTCCTTCGGGATGTTCTTGCCGGACTTCACGCAGACCCCGTAGACCCTCCGACGGATCCTGTCCAGCGCTTCGTCGATCTCCTCCACGGCGTCTCGTGCCTGGGCACTCAGAGCCAGATCGAGGTCACGTTCCACGGCAAGGGTGTCTCCCTCGCCCGACTCGTCGTCGAACTGAACGTCTCCAGGATCTCGGTCCTCCAGCAGCGAGTCCGCCTCTGCCTGGAGAGTGTCGGCGCTCTGCACATAGCGGGCCCGCTCTGCGAGGAGGGCCTTCTTCTGCTCATCCAGAAACTTCTTGCCAAACGGGGTCTTCGGGGCCTTCTTGGCGACAGTCTTTTTGGCCGGGGCCTTCTTCGCTGGGGCCTTCTTGGCGACAGTCTTTTTGGCCGGGGCCTTCTTCGCTGGGGCCTTCTTGGCGACAGTCTTTTTGGCCGGGG
>JAZADL010000093.1:0-16383 GCA_036123635.1 Actinomycetota bacterium | reverse complement strand
CGCTGGCCGACGAGATCGTCGACACCATCCGCACGTGGGTCGACCGCGAGGTCATGCCGAACGCCGCCGAGTTCGAGCACTCCGACACCTTCCCCCAGGCCATGTTCGACCAGATGTGCGACTTCGGACTGTTCGGCTCCACCATCTCCGAGGAGTACGGAGGCCTGGGCCTGGACATCACCACCTACGCCAGGATCATCGAGGAACTCTCCCGAGGCTTCATGTCCCTGGCCGGCATCCTCAACACACACAAGATCGGTGCCACCATGATCGGTCGATTCGGGACCGAGGAACAGCGCCAGCGATTCCTGCCCCGGATGTGCGACGGTTCGTTCCGGGCCGCCTTCTCTCTATCGGAACCCGACGCCGGCAGCGACACCGGTGCCATTCGGTGTCGGGCCGAACGAGACGGCGACGAGTGGGTAGTCAACGGCACCAAGTTCTGGGTCACCAACGGCCAGCGGTCGTCCCTTGTCATGCTGATGGCCCGCACCCCCGACGACCGCATCACCTGCTTCCTGGTCGAAAAGGAGCCAGGCGGGTCGTTTGAGGGGATCACGGTCTCGAAAAACATCGAAAAGCTGGGCTACAAAGGCCTGGAGACGGTCGAGATGTCCTACGTGGACCACCGCGTGCCCCACGCCAACGTGCTGGGCGGAGACGATGGGATGGGCCACGGCCGGC
This sequence comes from Actinomycetota bacterium, assembly GCA_036123635.1. Taxonomy (GTDB): domain Bacteria; phylum Actinomycetota; class Acidimicrobiia; order Acidimicrobiales; family MedAcidi-G1; genus UBA9410. The sequence goes on along the minus strand of JAZADL010000093.1, from coordinate 15,699 downwards.
AGTACGCCCTCTCGGCCCTCGAGTTAGGTCGGATCAACGTGGCTGCCCGGTCAGTCGGCGTAGCCCAGGCGGCCTTCGATGCGGCCATGCGGTACGCCCAGCAGCGCGAGACGTTCGGCCGACCCATCTACGAGCACCAGGCCATCCAGTTCAAGTTGGCCGATATGGCTACCAAACTGCAGGCGGCCCGCCTCATGACCTACGACGCCGCCCGGCGGGCCGACGCCGGGCAACGGGTCGACATGGAGGCCGGCATGGCCAAGCTGTTCGCCTCCGAGGCGGCGTTCGAGATCGCCACCGAGGCGTTACGCATCCACGGCGGCAACGGCTACACCACCGAGTTCCCGGTGGAGCGCTACTTTCGCGACACCCCGCTAATGATCATCGGCGAGGGAACGAGCGAGATCCAGAAGATGGTTATCGCCAGAAAGCTGCTCGAGCGCTATCCCGCCGAGTGAGCACGGGCGTCCACCGGTCGGAAGCCGAGCAGAAGGAACGAGAACGACCTTGAGCGAGACCATCCCAGCCCGGGGAATCCCCGGCCAGTCCAGCACCTCCATCCTGGGCAACGCCGTGTTACGTCGCGAGGACGCCACGCTGATCCGGGGCCAGGGAGAGTACGTGGCCAACCAGCAGTTTGAGGACCTGCTACACGCCCACTTCGTGCGCTCTACGACAGCCCACGGCGCCATCCTGTCGATCGATGTGGACGAGGCCCGCTCCATGCCCGGTGTGGTGGCCGTGTACACAGCCGACGACCTCGGGCTCGAGGACCGGAAACCACCCATGGGCTTCTACGCCAAGGAAGCCCGCCGGCCCTTCCTGGCCCGTGAACGGGTGCGGTTCGTAGGCGAGCCGATAGCCGTGGTGGTGGCCGAGACGGCCTACCAGGCCGCCGACGCCGCCGAAGCCGTCTGGGCCGACATCGAGGCCCTCCCCGTCGTCGTCTCCGTGGACGACGCGGTAGTCGCCGACACCGTCCTATTCGACGGACGATCCGACAACGTCATGTGGGAGATCCCGTCCAAGGGCACCATCGACTTCTCCGGATGCGAGACCGTGGTCACCGAGGAACTCTGGAACTCCCGGGTAGCCCCCGTATCCATCGAGCCCCGAGTGGTCGCTGCCGACTACACCGACGGGAAACTGACCTGCTGGGCCAGTTCCCAGGGAACCCACGGCTTCCGGGACGGGGTGGCTGAATCTCTGGACATGGAACCCGTCGACGTTCGGGTGCTGGTGAAAGACATCGGCGGCGGATTCGGCGCCAAGGGCATGGTCTCCGAAGAGGAGATCGTGGTGGCACAACTGGCCCGCCTGCTGGGACGCCCAGTGCGCTGGGTGGAGAGCCGCACCGAGAACCTGTCGGCCTACGTCCACGGACGAGCCCAGGGCCAGACAATCACCATCGGCGGGACCCGGGACGGGCAGGTCACCCACTACCGCCTCAACGTGGTGCAGGACTGCGGGGCTTACCCAAAGTGGGGGGCTTTCCTCCCCGAGTTCACCCGCAACCTGGCCACCGGGGTCTACGACATCGCCAATGTGGAGTTTTCTGCGGTCAGCGTGGCCACCAACACGGCCCCAACATGTGCCTACCGGGGCGCCGGCCGGCCGGAGGCTACAGCGGCCATCGAGCGAGCTATGGACCTGTTCGCCGCAGAAATCAGGATGGACCCCACCGAGGTACGGCGGGCCAACTTCGTGGCTCCCGAGGCCTTCCCGTACACCACGCCTACCGGCACCAGCATGGATTGCGGCGACTATGAAGGGTCGCTAGACCGGGCCCTGCAGGTTGTCGACTACGCCGGGTTGAGGGTCGAACAGCAGCGGCGCCGCGATGCTGGTGACCCGGTGCAGATGGGCATTGGAGTAGCCACTTACGTCGAGATTACGGGCTTCGGGGGTAGCGAGTACGGCGAAGTTCGCCTGAAGTCCGACGGCACGGTTCTGGCCTCCACCGGCGCCACACCCATCGGAACGGGTCACCACACAACATGGGCCATGCTGGTTGCCGACCGGCTAGGTCTGCCGTTAGACGCCATCGAGGTATTCCACGGCGACACCGATGCCATCCCCACCGGGAACACCACGGGAGGGTCCCGGTCCGTGCAAATTGCCGGCTCAGCCATGGCCGACGCCTCGGAAAAGCTGGTCGAGGTAGCCCGCGAAGCGGCCGCTGATCTGCTGGAGGCGGCGGCCGCCGACGTCGTCCACGACCGGGAACACGGGGCGTTCCACGTGGCCGGCACGCCGAGTATGGCCCGCACGTGGGCCGACGTGGCCGGAGCAGCCGACGGCGAGCTGGTCGGCCTTTCCGACCACTCCCAGGACGGGGCCACTTTCCCCTTCGGCACCCACGTCGTGGTCGTGGAACTCGACACAGAGACCGGTCAGATTGTCATCGACCGAGTGGTGGCCGTGGATGACTCGGGACGCATCGTGAACCCGCTGCTGGCCGCCGGCCAGATCCACGGCGGCCTGGCCCAGGGCATTGCCCAGGGGCTGATGGAGGAGTTTCGCTACGACGAGAACGGCAACCCGCAGACCACCAACTTGGCCGACTACACGGCGGTGTCCACCATGGAGGTACCGAGCTACGAGCGAAGCTTCATGGAGACCCCGACGCCTCGGAACCCACTGGGGGCCAAGGGCATCGGAGAGTCGGGGAGTATCGGCTCGACGGCCGCAGTCCAGAGCGCAGTGGTCGACGCTCTGGGGCCGTACGGGATCCGACACCTGGATATGCCGATGACGCCGGAGAAGGTCTGGGCAGCCATCGACGCCTCCTGAGCGCCGACCCGGGCTGCCCCTGACCACCGGTAGCGTCGGCTGCCATGAATGACCCGAACCCGCATCTAGTCGAACGGATGCAGGGCCACCGCCTGTCGATCTTCGCTGAGATGTCGACGCTGGCCCTCGAGACGGGATCCATCAACCTGGGTCAGGGTTTCCCCGACACCGACGGCCCTTCCGAGGTGTTGGACGCCGCGGTGGCCGCAATCCGGGCCGGTCACAACCAGTACCCTCCGGACCGCGGCATCCCGGAACTCCGGCAGGCCGTGGCTGACCACCAGAGGCGGTTCTACGGCCTAGATGTGGACCCGGACGACGTCATGGTGTCCACCGGGGCCTCGGAGGCCCTAGGCGCTTCGATCCTGGCCCTCGTGGAGCCCGGCCAGGAGGTCGTGGTCTTCGAGCCCTACTTCGACCTCTACGCGGCGATCATCGAGCTGGCCGGTGGGGTACGTCGGTCGGTCACGCTGCGGGCCCCCGACTACTCGTTCGACGAGGCCGACCTAGAGGACGCCGTTGGGCCCAAAACCCGGCTGATCCTGCTCAACACTCCCCACAACCCGACGGGCAAGGTGTTCAGCTCCGACGAGTTGGCCGCCATCGCCCGGGTCGCCCTCCAGCACGACCTGTTGGTGGTTACCGACGAGGTCTACGAGCACATGACCTACGACGGGATTTGCCACGTTCCACTGGCCACATTGCCCGGCATGGCTGACCGCACGGTCACCATCTCATCGGGGGGAAAATCGTTCGGAACCACGGGCTGGAAGGTGGGCTGGGCCCACGCAAAGTCGGACCTGATCCAGGCCGTCCACACCGTCAAGCAGCACCTAACGTTCACCAGCGGGGCGCCCTTCCAGCGGGCCATGGCCACCGCCCTGAACCTGGGTGACGATTATTTCACCGGCCTGGCCGCTGACCTCTGGGCCAAGCGGGACCGGGTGTCGGACGGCCTGGCCGCCGCCGGTTTGGACGTCTATCCCGCCCCGGGCACCTACTACCTGACGGCCGACGTCCGGCCCCTCGGCTACGACGACGGCATGGACTTCTGCCGGGACCTCCCGGGTCGGTGTGGTGTGGTGGCTATCCCCAACCAGGTCTTTTACGACGACCAGGATGCCGGCCGGTCCATTGTGCGCTTTGCCTACTGCAAGCGGATCGAAGTCCTCGACGAGGCTATGGACCGGCTGTCCGGTCTGGCAGCCTGAGACAATGAAGGTCGCCGCACTCCAGCACGACATCGTGTGGGAGGACGCTGCGGCCACCTGCGACCGCTTGGTGCCCCTAATCGCCGCCGCGGCGGACGACGGAGCCCGGCTGGTTGTCCTAACCGAGATGTTCGGCCCAGGCTTCTCACTGGCCGCCGACCGGATTGCCGAACCCCCCGGCGGCCCCACCGAACAGTTCCTGGTTGCCCGGGCCGTCGAGCAGAGCATATGGATCGGCGGGTCCATCCCGACCCGGGACCGGGACGACGCCCACCCGGTGAACCGCTTCTTACTGGTAGGGCCAGACGGCAGCCGACACCACTACGACAAGCTGCACCCATTCACGTTCGCCGACGAGCACGAGCACTACCGCCCCGGTCACCGCCCGGTCACCGTAGAGGTGGACGGGCTACGGGTCTCGCTCTTCGTCTGCTACGACCTGCGGTTTGCCAACGCCTTCTGGGACCGGGCCGCCGACACCGACGTCTACCTGGTGGTGGCCAACTGGCCAGAGTCTCGGCGCCACCATTGGCGGACCCTGCTGCTGGCCCGGGCCATCGAGAACCAAGCCTACGTGGTGGGAGTCAACCGGGTTGGGGTAGCCGATGGGCTGACCTACTCAGGCGACACGGTGATTGTGGACCCGATGGGCGAAGTGCTGGCCGAGGGGGTCGACCACGCCGAGAGCATCGTGGTGGCCGACGTGGACCCGGAACGGGTCGCCGAGGTACGCGACATCTACCGGTTCCTCCCTGACCGCCGCGACTGATGGCGGTTCCCGACTGCCTGGAACGGGCCCGCCTCCTGGTCGAGCCGGCCCTAGAAGCCGCTGTGGACCGACTGTGCGCAGACCTCCGACTCCCGGCTCGCTACCACTTCGGATGGGATGAGCACAACGGCTCGTCGACCGGTGTCGGGACGGGCAAGGGCCTCCGACCGACACTGGCCCTCCTATCGGCCGAGGCCGTGGGGGCTCCAGCCGAGGTGGGGGTTCCCGGCGCGGTGGCCGTGGAGCTGGTCCACAACTTCTCACTGGTCCACGACGACATCATCGACGGCGACACCGAACGACGGCACCGGGCCACCGTCTGGTCGGCCTTTGGGGTGGATGACGCGGTGATTACTGGTGACGCTCTACACACCTTGGCCTTCCAGGTCCTGCTGGACGACCCGACTCCGGAGCGGGTGGTGGCTACCACCCGGCTGGTTAATGCCACGGCGGTCATGATTGCCGGACAGGCTGCCGATATGGCCTTTGACGACCGGCTCGATGTGGACCTAGCGGCCTGCGTGGCTATGGAGTCCGCTAAGACCGGTGCCCTGCTCGGATACGCCGCCTCAGTCGGTGCCGTACTGGCCGGGGCCGACACCGCCCAGGTGAACGCTCTGGAGACCTTTGGACAGGAGGTGGGTTTGGCCTTCCAGGCCGTGGATGACGTGTTGGGCATCTGGGGCGACCCGACGGTCACCGGGAAAGCGGCCGGCAACGACTTGCGGGAGCGCAAGAAGTCATTGCCGGTGGCCCTGATACTGGACGCCGACGACGCGGCGGCCGACGAGCTGCGTGCGGTATACACCGGCGACGGTGACCTTTCCGATGCCGACGTGGCACGGGCAGCGGCGCTCATCGAGGAGGCTGGGGGCCGGGACCGGACAGTGGTCGAGGCCCGGCAGCACCTGGACGCCGCTCTGGACTCCCTGGGGGGCGTTGACCTGGTCGAAACCGTGGCCGCCGAGCTGGTCGGCCTGGCCTGCTTCGTGACCGACCGCGACTTCTAGGACGGCCGCCTCACAGGCGGTGGATTGCCCCCAGGCGGACCACTGCCCGACCCTCCTCTCGGGAGGCGGCCAGATCAACCTCGCCGTCTAGCACCCACTCGTGGTGGCCCTCGGGGTCGGCGACAGTCTGGCGGACCGGCCACCGGTCAGGTCCGCTGTCGTCCAGGGAAAAGAAAGCCCCGCCTCGGGCGTGGCTGTCGGTGGGGAGTTCGGAGTGCTCCTCCCAGTAGGGGGCGATGGACTCCGTCACGTCGTCAGCCGTTCGCCGCACGTCGTCCACCGTGGGTATTCCAGCCAGCGCCTCGTGGTCGTCGAGGCGGCGCCGAGACAGCAGTTGGACCCATCGGAAGACCTCGTTACGGACCATTACCCGGAAGGCCCGAGCGTTGCGGGTCACGTCCGGTCGGTCGGGTGCCTGGTCCTCGACCGTCCCTATCGCTTCGTCGGTGGGGTGGCGGAGTTTCTCCCACTCGTCCAGCAGGCTGGAGTCCACCTGGCGGACCGTTTCTCCCATCCAGGCCTCCAGGTCGTAAAGGGCTTCGGTCTTGGAGTCCTCGGGCACATTCTGGACCAGTGCCTTGTAGGCCTCGCCCAGGTATCGCAGCACAGTCCCCTCGGAGCGCTTGAGACCGTGGTGTTCGATGTACTGGCGGAAGTCGAAGCCGGTTTCGTATAGCTCCCGGGCCACCGACTTGGGCTTCACGTTCTCGTCGCCCACCCAGGGGTGGTGCCTGCGGAACACGTCAAACGTGCCGTACAGGAACTCCTTCAGCGGTCGGGGCGGCTCCACCTCGGCCAGGCGCTCCATGCGTTCCTCGTACTCGACGCCCTCCATCTTGAGTTGAGCCACTAGCTCGGAGCGGAGCCGGTCGACCTGGGCGGCCAGGATCACGCCGGGGTTCTCCAGCACCGACTCGACCACCGAAAGGACGTCCAGGGCGTGGGCCCGGGTCGTGGCGTCCGGATCGGGGTCCGGAGCGGCCGGGATTTCAGGGTCGTTGGGCCGGTCGGCCAACTCGGGGATGACCTCAAGGGCGAACAAGGACAGCGGTTGGTGGAGGGCGAAGCGATCCTGTAGATCAACGCCGACCGAGACCATCCGTCCCTCGTCATCCGGTTCGTCCAGCTCCACGACGATCCCAGCGTCTCGTAACGAACGGTAGACACCGATGGCCTTGCGGACGTGGCGCCGCTGGCGGTCGCGGGGCTCGTGGTTGTCCAGCAGGAGGTGTTTGAGGTCTCGGCGACCGTCCCCGGGACGGGACAGCACGTTGAGCACCATCTGGTGGGAGACTTCGAACGAGGACATGAGTGGCTCGGGCGCCCCGGAGACCAGCCGATCAAACGTCTCTTTGTTCCAGTGGGCGTAGCCCCGCTCCGGGGGCTTCTTCCTTACCAGTTTCTTTCGCTTGGTGGGGTCGGCGACCACCTTGGCTTCAGCCCGTCGGTTTTCGATCCAGTGCACCGGCGCCTGGACCCACACGTGGCCCTCGTCGTCGAAGCCCCGTCGCCCGGCCCGCCCGGCGATCTGGGCGAATTCCCGGTTGCCGAGCAGCCGGGTCGACATCCCGTCGTACTTGCAGAGCTGGGTAAATAGCACGGTCCGGATAGGAACGTTTACCCCCACCCCGAGGGTGTCAGTGCCGCAGATCAGTTTCAGGAGGCCAGCCTGGGCCAGCTTCTCGACCAGGAGTCGGTAGCGGGGGAGCATCCCGGCATGGTGCAGACCGATTCCGTGGCCGATGAACCGCTTCAGGTCTTTGCCGATCGGCGTGTCAAACCGGAACCCGCCCACCTCCTTGCGGACAGCCGCCTTCTGTTCCTTGGAGAGCACGTCGAGACTGCATAGGTCTTGGGCCTTCTCAGCGGCTGCCTTCTGAGTGAAGTGGACGATGTAGACGGGCGCCCGGTCGGTTTCGACTAGCTCGGTGATGGACTCGTGGAGGGGGGTTTCCTGATACTGGAAGGTGAGGGGCACCGGCCGGATTGTGCCGGTCACGGTGACCGCCGGTCGGCCGGTCCTGCGGGTCAGGTCCTCGGTGAACCGGGCCGTCGGACCGAGGGTGGCAGACATGAGCAGGAACTGGGCTTGCGGCAGTTCTAGCAGGGGGACCTGCCAGGCCCAGCCCCGTTGGGGGTCGGCGTAGAAGTGGAACTCATCGGCCACCACCAGTCCGAACGGGCAGGCCATGCCCTCGCGCAGGGCCTGGTGGGCAAGGATCTCGGCGGTTGCGCAGATGATTGGCGCATCGGCGTTGACCGAGGCGTCACCTGTGACCATGCCCACGTTGGCCGCGCCGAAGTCGCGGGCCAGGGCGAAGAACTTCTCGCTGACCAGCGCCTTGATGGGAGCGGTGTAGATACTGCGGTCGCCGCGGGCCAGGGCCGCCGCGTGGGCTGCTATGGCCACCAGTGACTTCCCGGATCCGGTGGGGGTGGCCAGCACGACGTGGTTGCCGCCCAGGATCTCCAGGACGGCTTCCTCCTGAGCGTCGTAGAGGTCCAGGCTCCGCTCGGTTGCCCAGTCGATAAACAGCTCAGCAACCCGGGCGGGGTCGGTTCCGGCGGGGATCCGGTCAGCCAAGGTGGCGTCATACACGGCCATCAGGCGGCGTCGGGATGGACGCCGAATCGGGAGGCCAACAACTCGTAGGACCGGACCCGGGCCTCGTGGTCATGGCAGATGGTGACCACCATCAACTCCTCAGCGCCGAACGCCTCGACCATAGGGTCCAACCGGGCGGCCACCCGGTCGGGCGACCCATGGGCAACCGACCGGCGGCCGGGTTGAATGGGAACGGGACGGGAGGTCGACTCCTCCGGGGCGGCGGGGATGGGACCCCGGAGACCGGAGGCCCGCCAGGCCCGGACGGCGGCCACCAAGGCCTCGGCCTCGTCGTCGGTTTCCGCGCACAGGGCGCTGGCACAGAGCAAGACCCGCGGCTCCGGACAGCGGTCCGACGGCTGGAACTGACGCCGGTAGGCGTCCACGATTGGTGCCCCGTCGACCTGGGCGATGAAGTCGGCCCAGCCCAGCGGCAACCCAAAGTGGGCGGCGTAGGCGGCCGAGTCGGCGCTAGAGGCCAGCAGCCAGACCTCGGGGGGCGATTCGGGTCGGGGGGTGGCCCTCACTCCCTGGATGGGGCTGTGGGAGGGCAAGGTGTCGTCTAGCAGGTGGACCAGCTCCTCCAACTGGTTGGGGTAGTGCTCCAGCGGCGTACGGGCACCGCCCCGGGCTAGGGCGGCCGCCGTGAGGTGGTCGGATCCCGGCGCACGGCCCACCCCGAGATCGATGCGTCCCGGGTGGAGCGAGGCCAGCACGCAAAACGCCTCAGCCACCTTCAGCGGGGCGTAGTGGGTGAGCATTACGCCGCCGGAACCCACCCGGAGCCGTTCGGTGACCCCAGCAAGAGAGCCGATCAGGACCTCGGGGCTGGATCCGGCCAACCCCGTCATGCCGTGGTGCTCAGCCACCCAGTAGCGGTGGTAGCCCATGGTCTCGCAACGGCGGGCCAGGTCCAGGGTGTTGCGCAGGGCGTCGCCGGGGCTAGACCCCTCAGGGACTGGTGACTGGTCGAGCACCGAGAGGCGGAGGTTCATCTTGGGCTCCCGGTGGCCACTGGCCGGATCAGGTCGGCCCGCTCGCCTTCGACCACGGCGTGCAGGGCACAGCCCTCTAGATGGTCGTTGACCATGCCCATGGCCTGCATCAGCGCGTACGCGGTAGTTGGCCCGACGAACGTCCAGCCTCGCCGCTTGAGATCCCGACTCAGGGTGGTTGCGGCGGGTGTGGTGGTCGGGATGTGACCCTCATTGGTCCGGGTCGGCCCGTCGGGCTCGAAGCCCCACAGGTAGGCGGCCAGCGAGCCGAACTCGGTGACCACCTCCAGGGCCCGGGCGGCGTTGTTGATAGTGGACTCGACCTTGCCCCGGTGACGCACGATTCCAGCGTCGGCCAAGCATCGCTCCACGTCCCGATCGTTGAACTGGGCCACAAGGGTCGGGTCGAAGCCAGCGAAAGCAGTCCGGAAGTTCTCTCTCTTGCGCAGGATGGTTAACCACGACAGGCCGGCCTGAAATCCTTCTAGACAGGCTTTCTCGAACAAGCGGACATCGTCGACCACCGGTCGACCCCACTCATGGTCGTGGTAGGCGACATAGTCGGCCCGGTCTCCGGGCCACCAGCACCGGACAACGCCGTCGGGGCCGGTGGTTAGGTGCTCGCCCATGTCTTTGGCTCCACGCCGTCTCCGCTTCCGTCGGTCGGAGAGGCCGACAGTACGCTCCCTGCCGACACCACGGACCTACGGAGGTCTCCATGATCGTCATTGCCGGCACCATTACGTTCGACCCCGATAAGGCAGAACAGATGCTGGTATCGGCGACCACGTTGATGGAGGCCACTCGGGCCGAGGAGGGGTGCCTCGACTACGTGATGACTCCAGATCCGCTCATTCCGGGCTTGTTGAACATCTTCGAGCGGTGGGAAGACGAGGAGCATCTCGGAGCCCACATGGCTGCTTCCCACAGCCGGACCTTCCAGAAGTCGCTCCGGGACTGTGGCGTCTCCGGCGTGTCGATGGACCGCTACGAGGTCGCCTCGGTCACCAAGCTGCTCTAAGCCACGGCGTCCCGTGACTACTGCAACCTCGGTTTAGACCGGTTGGGGGTGACCGCCGGCCGGGGTCCGGGATAGATTTCATCGCCATGGACCTCTCCCTTGTGAAGAATTTTGCCGACGTCATTGACCTCGGGGCAGCGGCCCTCGGGGACCGGGACATGATCGTCCTCGGCGATGACCGCCAGTCGTGGAACGACATCCAGGCCCGGGCAGGTCAGACGGCCAATGCTCTGGTCGCTGACGGCGTCGGCTCACAGGACCGAGTGGCTTTCATCGACAAGAACTCAATCGAGTACTTCGAGTTGGCATTCGGCGCGGCCTACCTAAACGCAGTGACCGTTGCCGTGAACTGGCGCCTAGCTCCACCGGAGATGGCTTACATCGTCAACGACTCGCAGGCGAAGGTCCTGGTAATACACGAGGAGTTCGCCGAGCAGTTGGCGGCTTTTGAGGCCGACCTGACCCACGTCGAGCGGATCGTGGTCATCGGTTCGGCAGGGGACCACGTCTCGTATGACGAGTGGCGAGATGCCCACGAATCGGATTGCGAGAGGTTGCCAGTGGCTGACGATGACGTCTGCACACAGCTCTACACATCAGGCACCACCGGCCTGCCCAAGGGTGCCCAGATCACCAACGCCAACTTCCAAGCCCTGTTCGACACAGTGGACTGGGACATGGATGAGGACTCCCGCAACCTGTGTGTCATGCCGCTATTTCACATTGCTGGTAGCGGCTGGGCTCAGTTCGGCATGGCCAACGGGGCCACCACGATCATGATGCGAGAGTTTGATCCGGTGGCTGGACTGCAGATCGTGGAAGCGGAGGCGACCACGCACGCCATCTTCGTACCCGCCATCCTCCAGTTCTTTCTGATGGTGCCCAGCGAGGACGTCGACCTGTCATCGATGCAGTACATCGCCTACGGAGCCTCGCCCATCACTGAGGACGTCCTGGTGAAATCCATGGAGCAGTTCGGATGCAACTACTTCCAGGTGTACGGGATGACAGAGACCACCGGCGGAGGGACCACGCTGCCGCCCGAGGACCACGGGGGCGACGCCGACCCGAAGCTGCTGCGGTCGGCTGGCAAGCCCATCCGAGGCATGGAGATGAAAATCGTCGAACCGGAAACCGGTGAGGAAGTAGCTGACGGCGAGGTGGGCGAAGTCTGGATGCGTCACGGCGGGGTCATGAAGGGTTACTGGAACATGCCCGAGGAGACGGCCAAGGCCCTACCGGGCGACGGTTGGCTCCGGAGCGGGGATCTTGCCTATATGGAGGACGGTTACCTCTACATCCACGACCGGGTGAAGGACATGATCATCTCGGGCGGAGAGAACGTGTACCCAGCCGAGGTGGAGAACGCTTTGATGTCACATGAGGGGATCGCCGACGTGGCGGTCATCGGCGTGCCAGACGAACAATGGGGAGAGGTGGGCAAGGCCCTGGTCATCCCGGTAGCCGACTCTGGGGTAACGGCCGATGAGATCCTGGTCCACGCCCGGGAGCACTTGGCTGGCTTCAAGTGCCCGAAGACGGTGGACTTCGTCGAGGCCATCCCCCGGAACCCGTCGGGCAAGATCCTCAAGCGTGAACTGCGCGAGCCCTATTGGGAGGGCCACGAACGCCGGGTTTCCTGACCGTGTCGGGTACGGCGCCCACTTCGGGACGGGCAGGACCCCGGCCCTAGGGTCGCCGACCATGGACACCCGACTGGACGGCAAAGTTGCCATCGTTACCGGTGGCTCGCGAGGAATCGGTCGCGCCATTGCTGCGGCCATGGCGGAAGCCGGGGCCAAGGTGATGATCACCAGCCGCAACGAGGAGACCTGTGCGGCCACGGTTGAAGACCTCCGAGCCTCGACGGGTGGCGACCTGGCCTGGGTGGCCGGCCACGTGGGAAAAGTCGAGGACATGGAACGGGTGTTGGACGGCACCATGGAGGCTTTTGGGGCCGTCGATGTACTGATCAATAACGCGGCGACTAACCCATATGCCGGTCCGGTCATCGACATCGACGTACCCAGGTGGGAGAAGACCTTCGCTACCAACCTGACCACTCCGTTGGTGTGGACCCAGGCTGTCTGGAACCTCTGGATGAAGGAGCACGGCGGGGCCGTAGTCAACGTCTCATCGGTTGGCGCCTTTGGTACCAACACCATCCTGGGCGTCTACGACCTGACCAAGCGGGCCCTCATCCACCTGACCGAGCAACTGGCGGCCGAGGTGGGCCCAGCGGTTCGGATCAACGCCGTGTGCCCGGGCCTGATCCGTACCGACTTTGCCCGTGCACTGTGGGAAGACGGACGGGGCGACGCCATCGCCGAGACCCTGCCGCTGAAGCGACTGGGTGAACCGGAGGACATTGCTCAAACGGTGCTTTTCCTCGCCTCAGATGCCTCAAGCTGGATGACCGGCCACGCCGTGTTGGTTGACGGCGGACAGTTGGTCAGCCTTTCCTGACCAGACAGGCATCGAATCTGTCGGTTAGGAGCGCCGGTCAGACCTTGAGTTGGGCGGCTACTGCCTCGGTGGCGTCGATGAACTCCTCCACCATGTCCAGAACGACCTGTCCGGCGCCCCGGGTCCGGTTCATGGTCCCAACCACCTGGCCCACGAAGTAGGTGGCCAATTCTTCCGCTCCCGAACCCTCGCGGTGGGCTGCTCGGTTGATGCGTTCCATCACGGCGCTGGTCAGCATGGGTTGCAGCGGCATTCCCAGCGGCTCGGGAGTGTCGTCCCGGTCCCACTCATCGGTCCACGCCGTACGCAACATGCGGGCTGGCTTACCGGTAATCGACCGGGAGCGCAGGGTGTCTCCCGAACTGGCAGCAAGCATTTTGGATTTGACCACCGGGTGGGTCTCTGCCTCCTCTGTGGTTAGCCACACGGATCCGCACCAGACGCCGGCTGCGCCAAGGGCCATGGCGGCTGCCATTTGGCGACCCCTCCCAATGCCACCTGCCCCAAGGACCGGTACTGGGGCCACGGCATCGACTACCTCGGGGAGCAGAACCATGGACCCGATCTGACCGGTGTGGCCCCCTCCCTCGGTTCCCTGGGCGATGATGACATCGGCACCCGCTGCCACATGACGTTCGGCGTGCACCCGGCTTCCGGCCAGAGCTGCCACCTTCACCCCTGCTTCCCGACAGCGCTGGACCATCTCAGATGGCGGAGGACCGAGGGCGTTGGCAACCAGCGAAGGGCGGTGAGCCAGGGCGATGTCGAGTTGTTGGATTGCTCGGTTGGCCGAGAACGGGGCCTCTCCCGGGCGTATGGCCCAGCCTGCCGCGTCGGGGTCCTCGGGGACCTGATAGCGCTCCATCAGTTCGTCAAGGAACTCTTGGTGAGCACCCGGGATGGCGGCCACCAGGTCGGCGACGTCTAGTCCTCCCTCCTCGGAGCCGGCGTACCGTGCCGGCACGATGAGATCCACGCCGTAGGGCCGGTCACCGATCTCAGCCTCGATCCAAGCCAGATCGGTCTCCAGCCCGCTGTCACTGTGGCCGACAGCACCCAGCACGCCAAGTCCACCAGCCTTCGATACGGCCGCCACCACATCACGACAGTGGGTGAAGGCGAGGATCGGGAACTCGATCCCGAACATTTCGGTGATCGGTGTCTGCATGGGGCTCCTTGGTTCAGACGGCCACTAGGCCGTCAGGGTCCAGTTCGGCTTTCCGGCCGACATGTTCCTCGTCGACCATCGCCACGAGGGTGGCATGGTCAGTGGTCCCGCCCCACACCCGGGCTCCCTCATCGGTTAGGAGGGCCACTAGGGCACGCTCCGGCCGGCCGTTCCGGTCATAGACAACCGTGTAGCCGTCGATGGTTCCTCTACCTGCAAAGGCGGGATTCGGTATCCGTACTGGAAGTTCCCTTACCTCGGATTGGAGGTCCTCGCTCCGGTACCCGGTTATCGGGGGCTCCGAGCTGTATACGCCGAAAGCATGCTTGCCGAAATACCCGCCGTTGGCGTAGATAAATCCCGTCCCGGGCAGTTCTCTCAGCCTCTCCACCATGGCAGCAAGGCTTTGGCCCACCGAGTTGGAGTGGGGGCCACCGGCAAAGGTCAGTCCACCGGTCACGGTTAGGGGCCGATCTCCATCAAGGTCGATACCCAACTCGGTCGAGCACACCTGCACTGACGCTGGGAAACACGCGTAGAGATCCAGGTGGTCGATGTCATCGACTCCTAGATCTGCAAGGGCCAGGGCCCGGTGGCCAGCGACTCTGGCCCCTGGGGACCGGTGCAGGTCCCAACGCATACTGGGCGACGGCGGATCCTCTGCACGTGTCCCCACCTGAGGGAAAACCCAGCGGTCCCGAGGAATTCCTAGCGCTTCGGCCCGGGCAACCGACAGGACCAAGACCGCTGAGGCCTGGTCCACGCTGTTGTTGGCCATCATGGCTCGGGTGTACGGGGTGGCGACCATGCGATTGCCGTCGATCGGTGTGGTGATCTCGTCCGGGGTCATCGGGGTGCGGACCGAAGCATGGGGGTTTTCCACGGCTACGGCGTTGAACCGGGACCACAGCTCGCCGATCCTTTGTCGGTGTTCAGACACTGATTCGCTCCGGGAGTGTCGGATCGCTGTCTCGACAACAGGGTAGAAAACCCCGGGGGCCACAACGCCACGGCTCACTTCATGCTCGGTGGCCATTGGGAGTAGGCCTGCATACTTCTCGGCCGACGGCAGAGATTCGTCTACGTCTCGGCGAAAGTCCACGCCCATCCGGCGGGCCCGTCGACGCGACCGATAGGACTCGCCGCCGACCATGGCTGCTGCCTCTATGCCCCCGACGGCGATCTGGGTGGCCAGGTGGTCCAGCAGACACTGGGGCGAGGTCCCGGACAGTCCGGTGAGCAGGGTAGAGGCAAGGCTGGCGCCAACCTGGTTGGCTACTTGTTGTCCAGGGTCGGTATAACTCCAGATACCACCGACCACGCCGACTACTTCGAGGCCGGCGATGCAGCCGGGGCTGCCTGCGTCGACCGCCGCGCTGCGTAGGGCGTCGACCATCAACTCGACAGGGGTTCGGGCGGCCGCTGGGTCGTCTACCCGGTCGGTGACCTGGGCAACACCCACGATCACCGGGGTCCGGGGGTCGAGGGACATGGTGCAATCATCGCCCGTCCGTGACGACCTGTCTCGCCGGGCCGCCCAGCCGCCATCGAAGACTGACGCCTACAATCGTCGGCATGCCATACCAGGCGCCCGAATACCACCCGGCCTTCGAGGAGTACTGCGAGACGATCTTCGAACTCGCCGAGGATGATCTAGAAGT
>JAZADL010000092.1:0-44451 GCA_036123635.1 Actinomycetota bacterium | reverse complement strand
TACCTGCGGTCCCCGTGTACGTAGTCGGTGGAATACACGTGTACGAGCAGCGACACCAGGGTCACCACCAGGAGCATCATGACCGCCGGGCCGTCGACGAGGGTCCCGATGGTGAACTCGACGCCGTTGGTCTGGAACCAGGTGGCGGTGCGGTGAACGGCCAGCGACGGGTGACCGTGGGCGTCAGCGTGGGCGTCAGCGTGGGCGTCAGCGTGGGCGTCGTGGACGATTACCGCCCGGTGGACCTCCTCGCCGTGGTAGTCGTCCCGGTGGTCGACCCAGGCGGCTCCGGTCACCACGGCCAGCAAGAAGGCAATGCCGAGGGCTGCCACACCCAGCTCCGAGCCGCCACGGGGCATGCGCTTGCCGAAGAACAGGATGCCCACGAAGGACAGGGTGGGCAGCAGCGGGATCAGCCACACATTGCGCAGGAACCAGTTGCCCCCCTCGGTGATCCCGAGGGCTAGGCCACCTCCATCCGTCGAGGCGGCGATGGTGAGGAGTTCGGTCATCGGCTCAGCCCCTCAGCTGGTCGATCTGCGTCAGGTCGATGGACCGACGGTTCCGGTACAGGAGCAGCACCATGGCCAGGCCCACCCCGACTTCGGCGGCCGCCACGGCGATCACGAACAGGGCGAATACCTCACCGCCCACCGTCTCGCGGAAGGCCCCGAAGGCCACCAGGTTGAGGTTCACGGCGTTGAGGATGAGCTCAATGGACATGAGTACCAGGACGCCGTTTCGACGGGCCAGCACGCCGTAGACGCCGATGGCGAACAGGACGGCGGATAGCAGCAGGAACTGGTTCAGCAGCACGTCAGTCCCTCCTCGCCACCACGATGGCCCCGATGAGGGCGGCCAGCAGGAGGACCGACACTGCCTCGAAGGGCACGATGTAGTCGCTGAAGATGCTGTCGGCGAGTTCGGCGGTGGTGCTGGGCCCGGACCGTGACAACTCGGCGTCCTCAAACGACTCGACCAGGGCGGCAGCCATGACGCCAAACACCAGCAGGCCCACCAGGCTCGCCACGAGGCGCCGCTCACCGGTCACGCCGTCGTCCTCGCCGAACGACCCCTTGGTGAGCATGATGCCGAATAGGAACAGCACGACGATGGCCCCGATGTAAACCAACACCTGGGTCACACCCACGAACTCAGCGCCCAGCAGGATGAACATGCCGGCTACCCCGGCCAGCACGACGACCAGGTAGAGCGCGGCGTGGACCACGTTGCGTGTCGTCACCATACGGAGGGCGGCAACCACCATGGCGAGGGCCAGGACGCCGAAGGCGACGTTTTGGGCTATCAGCACCTCGCCGCCCGATAGGCGATCCATTCCCTCCAGGGCGGCCAGCACGCTCACCGCGGCACCTTGGCCTTCTTGACCTCGCTACCCGTCTCGTAGTCCTGGAAGTCCGGGACGGTTTCCATCCACTGGCTGAGCTTCGACTTGTCGTGGAGGAGGTCGGCGATCTTCGGTTCCGAATACTCAAACTCGGGCGACCAGAACAGGGCCTCGAACGGGCAGACATCGACACAGATGCCGCAATACATGCACAGGGCGAAGTCGATGTCGAAGCGGTCCAGAGCGTTCTTCTGTCGGGGCTTGCCGCCGGGGCGGCGGGGCGGCGCCTTGTACTTGTGGCCCTCGATGTAGATGCACCAGTCCGGGCATTCGCGGGCGCACAGCATGCAGGCCGTGCAGTTCTCCTCGTGGAGGGTGATGACGCCGCGGGCCCGGGGAGTCGGGGTCTCCTTGACCTTCGGGTACTGCACGGTGTGCGAGCCCTTCGTCAGGGTGCGCACCATGGTCCGCATGGTGACGCCGAGACCCTTGATGAGTCCAGGGAGGCGCGGGACGGAAGGCATCAGAAAACCACTTTCAGGACGCCGGTCACCACGATGTTGATCAACGAGAGCGGAATGAGGACCTTCCAAGCCAGCTGCTGGAGTTGGTCCTCCCGAAAGCGCGGGTATGTGAAGCGGAACCAGAAGATGAGAAAGGCCACCAGAATGACCTTGCCCAGCAGGATGGCCGGACCCAGCACGTTGAACAGGTTGCTGGTCGGGTCCAGGCCAGGTACGTACCAGCCACCAAGGAAGAGGGTGGCAGCCAGGGCGGAAAAGATGCCCGCCGTGGCGAACTCGGCGATGAAGAACAGCAGGAACCGGAGGCCGCTGTACTCGGTGAGGTAGCCGGTCACCAGTTCCGACTCGGCCACCGGCATGTCGAAGGGGGGCTGGGTCAGCTCTGCCTGCACAGCGATGAGGAAGATGGCAAAGCCTAAGAACTGGGTGAGGATGAACGGGTTCCCGATTCCACCCCATCCGAAGATCTCGCCTGTGGCCTGGGCCATCACGATGTCCTGGACGTTCAGCGTGCCGGCCTGGATGACTACGCCCATCACGGCTAGAACCAGCGGCAGCTCGTAGGCCACCAACTGTCCAGCGGCCCGTAGGGCGCCTAGCAGCGAGTACTTGGACGACGAAGCCCAACCGGCCATGAGGATCCCGATGACCGAGATCGACGACACGGCCAGGGCGAAGAAGATTCCGGTGTCGACGTCGATGAACCACGCGTCCGGTCCAGCTGGGATGACCAGGACCAACAGGAAGGTCGAGATGAGGACTACGAAGGGCGCCGCCATGAACACCCACCGGTCAGCCTTGCGGGGGAAGATGTCCTCCTTCTGGAGGAACTTGCCTACCTCGGCCAGGAGCTGCAAGGAACCGTACGGCCCGGCCTCCATTGGCCCGAGCCGACTCTGCATAAAGCTCATCATCTTGAACAGGAACAGGTAGACCAGCGTGCCGGCGGGCAACAGCACGGCCAGCAGACCGACCACGGCCCGGATTCCGGTCTGCTGCCACCAGGCCAACTCGACAGCAAGGGTGAGAGCGCCGTTCACCGGTCGATGTCCCCGAGGATGAAGTACAGGCTGGCCAGGATCGAGATGACGTCCGGGACGTAGGTCCCCTCCAGCAGCCACGGCGTGATGGAGATGTTGTTGAACGAGGCCGACCGGATCTTCACCCGGTAAGGAACCAGGTCGCCCTTGGAGACCACGTAGTAGCCCATCACGCCCAGCGGGTTCTCGGTCTCCACGTAAGCTTCGCCGGCCGGGACCTTGATGATGCGGGGCACCTTGGCCATGACCGGACCGGAGGGCATGCCGTCCAGCAGCTGGTCGACCATGTCGCAGGCCTCGCGGACCTCCTGCAGGCGCACCCAGTAGCGGGCGAACGAGTCGCCGTCCGGATGCGTCCAGACCTTCCAATCCAGTTGGTCGTGGACTAGGCCGATGCCGCCGTCACGGCGAAGGTCCCAA
The DNA here is from genome assembly GCA_036123635.1 of Actinomycetota bacterium. GTDB lineage: Bacteria > Actinomycetota > Acidimicrobiia > Acidimicrobiales > MedAcidi-G1 > UBA9410. The sequence continues at coordinate 41,122 of JAZADL010000092.1, read as the reverse complement.
TCCACACCACTTGCTCGGATGTTGGCCCCCGAAAGCCCGTAGGCCAGACCCACGTCAGCCGGGATGACACCGATTCCCCGGGTCCGGGCCTGGAAGATCTCGTTGCCGGTGACGAGGTCCTCCATCTCATTGCAGAACGTGCGGATGCGGCCCAGCACGCTCTTCGTCTCCTCGGTCCAACCCTTGGGGAGGTCATCCTTGAGGCCGCCGATGCGATCGAAGTTGGGATGGAAGCGACCGCCGGTGACCGCCTCGATCTGGTTGAGCACGAACTCGCGGTCGCGGAAGGCGAAAAACACCGGGGTGACGGCTCCCAGTTGCACGCCCATGTCGCCCAGGAACAGAACCACGTTGGCGATCCGGGACAGTTCAAACAGGACGGTGCGGATCCACTGGGCCCGCGGCGGTGCCTCGACGTCCATGAGCCGCTCAGCCGCCAGGATGAACGGCACCTCGTTGGCGAAACTGCCCAACCAGTCGATGCGGTTGACCAAAGTCGTCACCTGCGGGTACGTGCGGACCTCGGCCAACTTCTCATAGCCGCGGTGCATGTAACCCATGATCGGCTCGGCCCGTACCACCCGCTCGCCGTCCAGTTTGACGACGACCCGCAGCGTGCCGTGGGTGGCCGGATGCTGGGGACCGATGTTGAGCGTCATGCCCTCGGTCTCGATTTCGACATTGACCCGTGCATCACTGGCCTGGCCGGTGATATAGGCGAGTTGGCGGGTGTCATCCACGGCGGTCACGACCCGTCCCCCTCGTCCTCGTCTTCGTCACCGTCATCGCCGGGCATTAGCTCCACGTCGACGATGCCGGGCCAGGGCTTCACCCGTCGGGCCAACAGCGGATAGTCCTTACGCAGGGGATTTCCCTCGAAGTGGGACGGCAGGTACAGGTGCACCTGGTTTGGGTGACCCCGAAACGAGATGCCGAACATCTCCCAGGCCTCCCGCTCATGCCAGTTGGCACCCGGGTACACCGGGACCCAGGAGTCGGCCTCGGGGTGGTCATCGACCAGGTCGGCCTTGACGGTGATACCGAGGTGACCCACCGGATCGTGAACCCGGGCCAGCAGCTGGAATCGGGTGCCTCCCCCGGCCAAACCCCACCCCATCTCGGCGTCCGCCTCGGCGTCACCGGACTCCCGGTCGACCTGGGCGTCCATGTCGCGCCCGTAGGGCGAGGGCTGCCAGTCGATTGCCGACAGGAAGTTGAAGTAGGACATGGCGCATCGATCACGAAGCGTCCGGGCGGCGTCCACCCAGGCTCCTGCGTCGACCCGCGCCCACACGTCGACCCCGGGGGCCACGTGGTGCTCAACCAACCCTTCGCCCAGAACGTCGCCCAGGGCGGCCACCAGAGCGTCGCGGCGCTCGTCAACCGGGGGGGCCTCTATGGCCTCGTCCCCGTCTTGGACAGGGGTATCGGTGTCAGGAGACGACAATGGGATCACCGGTCCAACGCTCGGTCATGTCCTCGGTAGCGATGCGCTCCTGGAGCAGCACGATTCCTTCCAGCAGGGCCTCCGGGCGAGGCGGGCAGCCGGGCACGTAGACGTCGACAGGCACGATCTGATCTACGCCCTTGGTCACCGAATAACTGTCCCAGTAAGGACCGCCACAGTTCGCACAGGAGCCCATGGAGATCACATACTTGGGCTCTGGCATCTGCTCGTAGAGACGGCGGACGGACGGCGCCATCTTGTCAGTCACCGTGCCCGACACGACCAGCAGATCGGCCTGCCGCGGACTGGCCGGAAATGGGATCACGCCCAGGCGCATGACGTCGTAGCGGGGTGAGGCGAAGGCAGCCCCCATCTCAATAGCGCAGCAGGCCAGGCCCCACTGGTAGACCCACAGCGAGTACTTCCGGCTGACGTTGAGCAGCTTGGTCAGCGGCTTTGGCAACTTGCCGCTCTCAACCAGACCCATCAGTCGTCCTCCCTGCCGGCCCGGTCACTCAGATCCACCGCAGTAGGCGCTTGCGCCAGGCGTAGAACAGCCCAAGGGCCAGGATGAAGATAAAGATGGCCATCTCGACCAGTCCGAACACGCCGTAGATCTCGAGGCGGGTGGCCCACGGGAAGATGAAGACGGCCTCCACGTCGAACAGGACGAACATCAGCGCGAACACGTAGTAGCGGATGTTCGACTGGCTCCACAGGTCCCCGTAGGGATCTACCCCGGACTCGTAGGTGATTCTCTTCTGCGGACTCTCCCGGGATGGCCGCAGGAGACTACCTAGGCCCAGGAACGCCGAAACCAGCAGCACGGCGAGGCCTCCGAACACGACCACCACCAGCCAACTGCGGAGGAATTCGGACACGGGCGGAGAACCTAACGACTCGGTGGGGCGGGCAACGACGGATGGAACGGCCGGGCCAACGTCCCGGGCAGACTATCGGACGAGCCGACGTTCCCGAATGCCCGATTGGCATCGGTGGAGCGGGTCACGACAGGAGTGGCCACGGCTCAGCCACCCACCAGGACGGGCACCGCCTGGCGCGCCAGATCGAGCAACGGCGCCGGAAGGAGGCCGATGAAGAGCACCCCGGCACAGGCCACGCCGACCACCACCCGGGCTCCCGGAGGCACAACGTGTGGGGGGACCTCATCGGCCTCCGGGTCCCGCAGATACATCGCCACCAGGATCCGGAGGTAAACGAAGGCAGCTACTGCGGCGGCCACCATGGCCACCATGGCCACCCAGTAGGTCCGACCGTCTACCGCTGCGGCCAGCACCCCCAGCTTGGCCACGAAACCCCCGGTGAATGGCACCCCCGCCTGACCCAGTAGTAGGACAGTGAACGCCCCGGCTAGGACCGGTTGGCGGCGAGCCAGCCCCCGGTAGGCCTCCAGGCCGTGTCCGCCGTCGCCGGCACCGCCCACCGTGGTGATCACGGCGAAGCTCCCGGTGGCCAGGAAGGTGTAGATGACCAGGTAGGCGTAGACGGCGGCAGTTCCCCGTGGGCTGGCCGCCTGCACACCAAGCAACAGGAAGCCGGCATGGGCGATCGAGGAATAGGCCAGCATCCGTTTGACGTCGGTCTGGAGGACAGCCACCCAGGCCCCCACCACCACGCTGGCCCCGGCTAGGACAGCTACGGCGGGCCGCCAGTCCGAAGCGTGGGTTCCAAGGGCCACCACCAGGACACGGACCATGGCGGTGAAGCCAGCCGCCTTTACGCCGGCCGCCATCCAAGCCACCACAGGGCTAGGTGCCCCTTGGTAGACATCGGGGGTCCAGGCGTGGAATGGAACGGCCGCCACCTTGAAAGCCAGGCCGACCAGGATCAGGGCGATTCCGGCCAGCAGCATCCCATCGTCGAGCAGCACGGTTCCGGCGAGGTAGCCACTGATCCGGGCCAGGCGGGTCGAGCCGGTAGCGCCGTAGACAAGCGCCATGCCGTACAAAAGGAAGGCGGACGCGAACGCCCCGAGGATGAAGTACTTGAGCGATGCCTCCTGGGACTCGAAACGCCGCAGATGTAGCGCGGCCAGTACGTAAACGGCGATGGACAGGATCTCCAGGCCGAGGAAGAGGACGATGAGGTCGTCAGCCGAGACCATGACCACGCCGCCGGCCGCCGAAAGCATCAACAGTACGTAGAGCTCGACGCCTGGCAGATCTTCCCGCTCGAGGTAGGGACGGGCTAGCAGCGCGGTGGCCAGCAGAGCCAGTGCTAGGGCAGCGGTTACCAGCACTGTGGACCCGTCGACGGCCACCGTGCCGCTGAGCAGGGAGCGTGGGCCGCCGTCGCGAACGGCGACCCATGACGGCGGGGTGGTGGCCAAGACGGCCAGGCCGACGGCCACCGTCCAGGCTTGGGGCAGGTACCCGGGTAGGCGTCGCACCAGCGAGGCCACGGTCAGCAGGAGAAGGCCACCGGCGGCGAGGAGCAGCACGGGCGCCAAAGCCCACCACAGAACCTCCGGGGTGGTTACCGACGCCATCAGTGGTCGTCCCCTCCGACATCACCGTGGCCGTCGCTATGGCCGTCGGCGTCGTAACCTCCACCGTGGCCGCTGCCGGCCTCCACGTCGGCGCCGAATCGGCTTGTTGGCTCGGTGAATCCTTCTACGTGGGCTTCGACGTGGGCCACCAGGGCGTCCACGGCGGGCTCCATACGCTCGATGACTGGCTTCGGATAGACGCCCATGCCCACGATCAGGACCAGCAGCGGGGCCAGCACCAGGCCCTCCCTGAGCCGCAGGTCAGAGACGGAGGCGTTGTCGCCTTCCGCTGGCCCGTGGAACACCCTCTGGTAGGCCCACAGAAGGTAGAGGGCAGCCAGGATCACACCACCGGCCGCCACCACGGCCCACCACCGGTGGGCGTTGAAGGCGCCCACCAGGATTAGGAACTCACCGACGAAACCGTTCAGGCCGGGTAGGCCGATCGAGGAGAGCATTACGACGGTGAAGACTGCGGCCAGGATCGGTGCCGACTTCTGGAGCCCACCCAGCTCGTCGATCCGGCGGGTGTGGCGCCTCTCGTAGACCATCCCGACTAGCAGGAACAAGGCTCCGGTGGATACGCCGTGATTCACCATCTGGAGCAGGCTGCCCTCGAGGCCCTCGGTGTTCAGGGAGAAGGTGCCTAGAACGATGAAGCCCAGGTGAGCTACCGAGGAGTAAGCCACTAGGCGCTTTAGGTCGCGCTGCATGGTGGCCACCACGGCGCCGTAGACGATGCCCACCACCCCGAGGGTCAGGAAGGCCGGAGCGAAGTAGTGCGACGCCTCGGGGAATAGGTACAGGCCGAACCGCAGAAACCCGTAGGTACCCAACTTGAGCAGCACCCCGGCCAGGATCACCGATCCAGCGGTTGGGGCTTCGGTGTGGGCGTCGGGCAGCCAGGTGTGGAGCGGGAAGATCGGGACCTTTACGGCGAAGGCCAGAGCGAAGGACAGAAACACCCACCGGGCGGTGGTCGTCCCCAGGCTTTGGGCCTCGGCCAGGGCCACCAGGTCGAAGGTCACGTCGCCGCCGGTGGCGTCGGCGTGTAGGAAGGCCAGGGTCAGGATTCCGACCAGCATGAGGGCCGAGCCAGCCATCGTGTACAAGAAGAACTTGGTCGCCGCGTAGGCCCGGTTGTCGTGCCCCCACCGTCCAATGAGGAAGTACATCGGCACTAGGACCACCTCGAAGCAGAGGAAAAAGATCACTAGGTCCAGGGCCAGGAACACACCCATCACCCCGGCCTCTAGTAGCAGCAGCCAGGCGTAGTAGGCCCGGTCGTCGTGGCCGGGGTCCACGGCCAAGAGGGCGATCGGGAACAGCACGCCGGTTAGGACGACCAGGAATAACGAGATCCCGTCGACGGCCAGCAGCCACTGGATGCCCAGGTCGGGGATCCAGTCCCTCCGGGAGACGAACTGCAGATCGGCACCGTGCCCGGTATCGAACGCGGTTAGTAGCCACACGGCCATGGCGCCTACCACCGCCGAGGTGGCCACAGCCACCAGCTTGAGCAGCTCCGGTCGGCGGCGGGGAAGGACGGCCACTATCAGGGCACCCACCGCCGGGGTGAGTACCAGCGCGGGGAGAACAGCGAACGAAACGCCGGAGGTGGTGGCCAGGACTGACATCAGAACGAGGACCTCGATAGGAACCAGGCGAGCAGTCCCACTGCCCCGACGCCGATGCCGACGGCGTAGGTGCGGACCATGCCGTTGTGGAAGCGCCTGAGCAGGCCTGCCTCCTTCCTCACCAGGGTGGCTACCCCGTCCACTGCACCGTCCACCACGGCCTCGTCGAACCTCGCTATGGCTTCGAAGCCGGTCCGGCCTGGCCCTCCCATGAAGCGGGACACGGCCCGGTCGAGACGCCAGGCATCGGCTAAGACCGGTTGTTCGAACAACTGGTGGTCGACCCGTCGGGCCGCGTAGGCGGCCACAGCCACGCCAATTCCGATCGCTCCGCCCAGCACCGCCACCACGGCCAGTATCCACAGAGTGCTGGCGCCGATCGACAGGTGAGCCTCGTTGTGGAACAGCGTCGGCTCCAGCCAGTGCTCCAGACGCTTGGTGGTGGACGAGAACGGCAGTTGCACCAACCCGCCGATCACGCTGAGGGCAGCTAGAACTACTAGTGGGAGGGTCATGGAACGCGGCGACTCGTGTGGGTGGTGCTCGGCTCGGACGGCCACCTCGTCGGGCAGCGCATCGGCCACTGGTCCCACGTCCGGTGCAGCCTCCAGGGCGAGGCCGGAGGGCTCCGGACGCACGTCGGCGGCAGCCCGCAGGGTGGCCTGCTCAACCCGGGCAGCAGCTAGGGCCTGTTCGGCGGCCTCGAGGGCCTCGGCCGACTGACCGTTGTCGGTCTCGGCGGCCACCTTCTGCTCTGCCGCTTCGACGGTGGCGTCGGCCTCGGCTAGGCGGGTCTCCCAGGCGGCCTCCACCTCAGCAGGTCGGGGATCGGCAAATCGGCCCCGGCCGAAGAAGGTCAGGACCACCTGCCGGGTCATGTAGAAGGCGGTCAGCACGGCAGTGACCAGGCCCACCGCCCACAGCAGGGGGCTCTCGTTCCAGGCGAAGGCCAAAATCTCGTCCTTGGACCAGAAGCCTGCGAACGGCGGTACGCCGGCGATGGCAAGCCAGCCGACCACGAAGGTTCCCGCAGTAACCGGCATGAAGCGCCGCAGGCCGCCGTAGTGGGCCATGTCCTGGTCGCCGTTCATCCCGTGGATGACCGAACCAGACCCCAGGAAGAGGAGGGCCTTGAAGAAGGCGTGGGTGACCATGTGGAACACGGCAGCCACGTACGCCCCGCAACCCACGGCTAGGAACATGTAGCCCAGCTGGCTGATGGTGGAGTAGGCCAGCACCTTCTTGATGTCGCGCTGGGCGACGGCGATAGTCGCCGCGAACAGTGCCGTCCCAGCCCCCGTCCAGGCGATCAGGGTGGGGACCCAATCGGCGGCGTCGGCGATGATCGGGTTGACCCGAGTGAGCAAGTAGATGCCTGAGGTGACCATGGTGGCGGCGTGGATCAGTGCCGAGACGGGTGTCGGGCCGGCCATAGCGTCTGGCAGCCATAGGTACAGCGGGAACTGGGCCGACTTGCCGATTGCCCCCACGAAGAGCATCACAGCAATGACCGTCGCCGTTGAGGTAGCTACTGTGCCGGCCGCCGTGGTGTCCAAGACGTCCACGTAGGCAATCGACCCGAACGTGAAGAAAGTAAGGAAGATGGCGACCATGAATCCCCAGTCGCCGATCCGGTTCGTCACGAACGCTTTCTTGCCCGCTGTGGCGTTGGCCTCGTCGGTGAACCAGAACGAGATCAGTAGGTAGGAGCATGCACCGACCCCTTCCCACCCCAGGAAAGTGAGGAGCAGGTTGTCGCCTAACACCAGAACCAGCATGGAGAAGGCGAATAGGTTGAGGTAGGCGAAGAACCGGCGGTACCCATCGTCGCCGTGCATGTAACCAATCGAGTAGAGGTGGATGAGCGCCCCCACGCCGGTGATGAAAAGGCACATGGTGACCGACAGCGGATCCACCAGGAACCCGGCATCGACCCGGAGGTCGCCAGCCGGTACCCACTCGAACAGTGTGGTCACCCACCGGCGGTCACCGGACGGTCGGCCCACCAGGGCTAGGAACACCCCCAGGGTGGCAACGAAGGAACCGACCATGGACACGGTGGCCAGCCAGCCCGCAACGGGCTCGCGCAGGCGACGACCCCCGAAGGTCAAGACCAGGAACCCGGCCAGCGGGAGGGCTGGGACCAGCCATACAGCGTCTAACACGGCCCTAGCCCCCCAGCACCGAGAGGTCGTCGGCCGTAGCACCCTGTCGACGGCGCGTGATGGCAACGATGATGGCCAGGCCGACCACCACCTCAGCGGCCGCCACGACCAGCACGAAGAACACGGCCAGCTGTCCGCTTAGGTCGCCCAGATCAGTGCCCAGACTGACGAACGTGAGGTTCACGGCGTTGAGCATCAGTTCCACGCACATGAACATGATCAGTGGGTTGCGTCGGGTGAGGAGACCAACGGCCCCCATTGAGAAGAGGATGGCTGCCAGGGTCAGGTACCAGGAGGTGGTGACAACCATCAGGTGGTCCCCTCTCCTTCATCCATTGCCTCGTGGATCCCGTCCTCTTGTTCCACGGCGTCGGGCGCTGAGCCGTCGTCGACTACTGAGGCCACGGCCACCACCGGAAGGGGCTGGAGTGGACCACGAAGCCGACGGGCCAGTACGACCGCTCCCACCACGGCCACCGTTAAGAGAAGAGCCGTAAGCTCTACGGCGAACACGTGGTCAGTGAACAGAGCCTCACCGAGTCGCCGGGTGTTGTCACCAGCATCACCCAACGGCGCGTCGGCAGCCCGAGCCCCAGTCGGACCGTCCACCGAGACGAGTAGCACCGTCAACAGGAGACCCAGCAGGGAAGCCCCGATCAGCGCGGCGATTGGTCGCTGGCCAACAATAGGTTCCACGCCCAGATCCTCGGCCCGGTCGACGCCCAACAGCATGATCACGAACAGGAACAGAATGACCACTGCTCCGGCGTAGACGATGACCTGCACGGCGGCCAGGAAGGTGGCGTCCTGCAGCACGAACAGAACGGCAACTCCGAAGAGGGTCTGGACCAGGAACAGGGCGGCGTGGACCGGGTTGCGTGCTACCAGCACGCCCCCGGCGCCGGTCAGGATGATGGTTGCACTGATCAGGAAGACGGTGGCATCCATCAGGACCCTTCCCCGTTCACCGGAGTCTCGGCGGGCTCAGCCGGCTCAACGAGTTCGGCTGCTCGGACGCCATAGCCGAGTTCTCCTGACCAGGCCACCCGGCCCTGGTAGGTGGCATCGCCGCTCGAAGCGGTGGCCCGCATCCAACCCGAAGTGTTCTCGTCATCGCCGGGCCGCCAGTCCTCCCAGGGGAGGTGGTTCGGCTGCCCGGTCTCGGCATCCACCAGTAATTCGTCCCTGGTGTAGACGGCGTCGGCCCGGGTTGTGAACGAGAACTCGAAGAGTTTGGTTTCGGTGATGGCCTCGGTCGGGCAGGCCTCTACACATAGGTCGCAGTGGATACAACGCAGATAGTTGATCTCATAAACGAAGCCGTACCGTTCGCCAGGAGAGACCGGGGCATTCTCCGGGTTGTCAGCACCCCGGACGTAGATGCACTGGGCGGGACACACCCCGGCGCACAACTCGCACCCAATGCACTTCTCCATACCGTCCTCGTACCGGTTCAGCACGTGGCGACCGTGGAATCGTGCCGGCTTGTCCCTTTTCTGCTTCGGGTACGGGGTGGTGACTCGCTTCTCGAACATTTTTCGGAAGGTGACGGCGAAGCCGCGGAAGTAGCCCATCAGGCGTCCACCTCCTCGTCCTCAGCCCCGGCCAGGCGATCGGCCCGAGCCTTGTCGACCGCCCCGGACAACATCGCTGCCGCGACCACCATCACGGCCACTCCGCCCAGGACCACGACCAGAATGGGCCAACCGCGGCCTCGGGCCACGTTTAGCGTCGCGATGAGCAGGAACCAACCCAGTGACACCGGGATGAGCACCTTCCATCCCAGGTCCATCAGCTGGTCGTACCGGAAACGAGGCAGAGTGGCCCGCAGCCACACGAAGCCGAACAGGAAGGCAAAGACCTTGAGGCTGAACCACAGGATCGGCCACACCCATCCCAGGGTGTCGGTCAGGACTGGACCTGCCGGCCCCCCGAGGAACAGGGTTACAGCGATGGCCGACATAGTGATCACATTCATGAACTCGGCCAAGAAGAACAGAGCGAAGCGAAGCGAGCTGTACTCAGTGTGAAACCCGCCAACCAGCTCCTGTTCGGCCTCCACCAGGTCGAACGGGGGTCGGTTTAGTTCGGCCGTTCCGGCCACCAGAAACACCAGGAAAGGCACCACGCCGGTGGCCAGGATGTTCCAATGGCCGGCCACCTGCCCGGCCACGATGTCGTGGGTGGACAGGGATCCTGACGTCAGGAAGACGGAGGCAATGGCCAGCCCGAGGGCCGCCTCGTAGCTGATCATCTGGGCTGAAGCCCGCACCGAGCCCAGCAATGGGTACTTGGAGCCGGAGGACCAACCGGCCAGCATCACGCCGTAGACGGCAATCGACGAGAGGGCCAAGAAAAAAAGCACGCCGACCGGCGGGTCGGCCACCTGGAGGTACGTCCGCTCCCCGAACCAGGTGACGGTGCCGTCACCAGTGAAGTCACCCCCGATGGGGACGATGGCGAACACCAGGAAGGCCGGAATCAGCGAGAGGTAGGGAGCCAGTTTGAATACGACCCGGTCGGCACGGTCAGGGACCAGATCCTCTTTGAAGAAGAGTTTGATGCCGTCGGCCAGTGTCTGGAGGATGCCGAACGGACCGGCCACCGACGGGCCAATTCGGTTGTGCATGTCGGCCACGAGCTTGCGCTCGAACCAGATCATCAACATCACCGACACCAGCAGCAGGGCGAAGGCTACGACTACTTTGAGTAGGACGATGCCCACGATGCCCAGGTCTAGGCCCTGGTTGAGGAGCGGGTCAGCGGCTAGCACCAACGATCCCAAGGGGGTGGCGTGGCTCATCGACGTCCCACCCGGACCTCGGTGACTGGCAGAGCGGCGTCAACTATCTCGCAGACGTCGACGTTGGGCTGGTTCACGTAGAGGTGGACAGTGCCCTTGGCCACACCGTCGTCGGCCGTGACTGCCACCTGAACGGTTCCCTTCGGACCGATCAGGTCGACGACCTCCCCTTCGGTCACGCCGTACCGGGCGAAGTCCGTGGGCTCCAAGGACGCCCGGGTCCCCGGTGCCAGGCCGGCCAGCGATGGGCTGTGGCCAACCAGCACGCCGGTGTCATACATCGAGCGGCTGGCCACCAGCCGCAGCCCGTAGGCATCGCGTCCCGCTACGTCGGTAGGACCAGGGCGTTCTAGCTCCGACCCTCCGGCGGCCAGCAGGCCCTCCCGGGTATGGGCTAATAGGGCCTCGGGCGAGAGGTCAGCGTGGACGACCGACACGGCGGCCAACTCAGCCCACACGTCATCCGTCGACGCAAAGCCCAGGTCGGCACCCAGCCGGTCGGCTAGCTCAGCGGCCACCATCCAGTCGGGGCGCGACGTGCCGGGTGGAGTGACCTTGCGCGACACCACACTGACCCGACCCTCCAAGTTGGTGAAACTGCCATCCACCTCGGTAGGGGCGGCCGCCGGTAGTACCACGTCGGCCCGGGCCGCCGTGGGGGTGGCGAAGAGGTCGACAGCAACCACAGTGCCCGCCCCATCCAGAGCCCGGCGGGCTAGGTCCCGGTCCGGTACGTCGGCTAACAGGTCAGCCCCCAGCAGAACCAGCACATCAACCTGACCAGCGGCCGCGGCGTTCAGCGTGGCCAGAGTGTCACGACCGCGCTCAGTGGGTACCCGGTCCCAGTGATCGACGAAGCGGTGAGCCTCGGCGATAGTGGCACGCCCGGGCAGCATCCCGGGGGCCAGGCCCATGTCCAGGGCACCGTGCACATTCCCCCTACGTAGCAGCGAAAGGAAGGCCGAGTCCGGCAGGCTGTCGTGCAGACCAAAGGCGGCGTCGACCACCGGGCCGGCGGCCTCGGCCAGCGAGGGGCGGCCAAGTAGCACAGTCACCGGGCCCCGGGCGGCAGCCAAGGTGGCCCCGGCGTCGCGTAATTCGTCGGTTGACAGGCCCACCACGCCAGCCGGCGAGCCCTCGCCGAACAGGCTCCGGACAACGGCCGGCACCTCTCCAGGCAGGACCCGGAGGGAGTGCGCGGCGTGGTCACTCAGCCCAGTCCGGCGGGGCGTGAGTTCAATGAGGGTTGCCCCGTCGTGGACCACAGCATGACGGAGCCGCAGATACAGCGACCCCAACTCCTCTTTGGGATCCGGGCCAAGCAGCACGATGGTTCCACCGGGGGTACAGGCCTGGTCGATGGTGGCCCGGGGGAGACCAAGTACCACCTCGGCCGGTAGGCCGTCGCCCAACTGAGCGTCCACATGATCGGTCCCCAAGACGCCCTTGGCTAACTTGGCCCAGGCGTATTGCGACTCGTTGGTCATCCGGGCTCCGCCCACCACGGCGATCCGGTCGGCGGGAGCCGCCCGCAGCACCTCAGCAACCACGGTAAGCGCCTCGCCCCATGGTGCGGCCACTAACTGGTCTCCATCCAGCGTCCGGTTCCCGAGGGCGTCGCCCCGGAGCAACGGGCCAACCAGGCGATCCTCGTGGTCGTAGGCCTCAAAGACGAACCGCTCTTTGTCCGACAACCAACCCCAGTTCACGGCGTCGGCGTCCACCCCCTGGAACCGCAGCACACGGTCGCGTGACGACTGCACAGCGATCCGGCTGCCCACGCTGTCCAGGGTGCTGGTGGACTCGACCTCCTCGAGATCCCACGGTCGGGCCTTGAACCGGTACGGGGCCGCGGTCAGGGCACCGACCGGACAGATCTGTACCGTGTTGCCGCTGAAATAGGAGGAGAAAGGTTGCTCGGGGAAGGTGTTGACCTGGGTCTGACCTCCCCGGTCCATGAAGTGGATGAGCCGGTCACCGGCCACCTCGTCGGCGAACCGGGTGCACCGGTCACAGAGAATGCAGCGTTCGCGGTCCAGGTGGACGTTGTCATTCACGGGGATGGGCTTCTCGAAGTGGCGCTTCTCCTCGACGAACCGGCTCTCTCCGGGGCCGAAGGCCATGGTCTGGTCCTGCAGCGGGCACTCGCCGCCCTTGTCGCAGACCGGACAGTCCAGCGGGTGGTTGACAAGGAGGAACTCAAGCACGCCGTCCTGGGCCTTGCGGGTCCCTTCCGACTCGGTATCGACGACCATCCCCGGGGTGCACGGCAGCATGCACGACGGTTGGAGGGCCGGCCCCCGGCCGGTGTCGACCTCGACCAGGCACATACGGCACATGCCCACTGGCTTCATACGCGGGTGGTGGCAGAAGCGGGGGATGTAGGTGCCGGTGCGCTCGCAGGCGTCGATCAACAACTCGCCTGGGCCAGCTGCCACCGTCTCGCCGTCAACGGTGATCTGCACGTCCTGTCCCTCGGCACTCACGAGCCAGCCTCCCCCGGAGCGACAGCCGAGACGGGAATCGAGTCGCCGCGGATGATCTTGGCCTCGAACTCGTGACGGAACCGGCGGATGGTCGACGTGATGGGGGCCACCGACGACGGGCCGAGTGGGCAGATGGTCGTCTGACGAGGCGGAAACGGCACGGCGTCCAGGCCCTCGTCGGGGTGGGCGGCCACCGGGTAGGGCCCGGGGCTGATGTTGTCGCCCACGTCGAGCAGCAGGTCAATGTCGGACGGGCGGCCATGGCCGTCGAGGATGCGGGCCAGGATCTTCTCCTCCCAGCTGGTCCCCTCCCGGCACGGTGAGCACTTGCCGCACGACTCACGGGCGAAGAACCGGACTATCCGGTGGCAGGCCTTCACGGCGTCGGTGGTCTCGTCCATGACCACGATGGCGCCCGAGCCGAGCATGGAGCCGGCCGCGCCGACGTCCTTCGCCTCCAGCGGCAGGTCGAGGTGCTCCTCGAAGAACCACGGGGACGACCCGCCACCGGGGATGAACATCTTCAGTTCGTGGCCGTCGCGTATGCCCTGGCAGAAGCCGTCGCCGTAGAAGAGGTCGCGGAACGTGGTGACGCCCTGCTCCACCTCGTAGACGCCGGGACGCCTCACGTGACCGGAGACGGCGAACAGGCGGGTACCTGGCGAGCTCTCCGACCCCATGCGCCGGTATGCCTCGGCACCGTTGGCGAGGATCCACGGCACGTTGGCCAGCGTCTCGACGTTGTTGACGATGGTCGGTTGGCCATATAGGCCGATAGCCGCCGGAAAATACGGGGGCTTGAGGCGGGGCATACCCCGGTTGCCCTCGAGGCTCTCGATGAGGGCCGTCTCCTCCCCAACGATGTAGGCACCGGCGCCCCAGTGGAGGGTGACGTCGACCGAGAAGTCGGTGCCGAGCACGTTGCGGCCCACGTAGCCGGCGGCGTAGGCCTCGTTGAGGGCGCTGGCGATTCGCTCCTGGGCGAGGGCCATCTCGCCTCGCACGTACAAGAAGCACTGAGACAGGCCGAGGGCGTAGCAGGCGATGAGGCAGCCCTCGATGAGCTGGTGGGGGTCGCGCTCCATGAGGAGACGGTCCTTGTAGGTGCCAGGCTCCGACTCGTCGCCGTTGACGACCAGGTATCGGGGCCAGACGCCCTCCGGGCAGAAGCCCCACTTCACGCCGGCCGGGAAGCCGGCGCCGCCCCGGCCCAGCAGGGTGGCGTCGCGGACCTCCGCGTGCACGTCGGTCGGCGGTCGTACCAGGGCGGCCCTCAGCCCCTCGTAGCCGCCAGTAGCCAGAGAGCGTTCGAGCGTGTACGAGTCCTCGTGGGCGAAGCGCGACGAGACCACCTTCGGGCCGCCGTTGTCAACGAAGCCCGCGGCGTGGGGGATGTAGGCACCGGCCACGGCTATCCCTCCTCCCTTCCGACGTCGGAGGAGGCACCGGCCATGGAGGCCATCCACGTCGGGGCGCCGTCGACCTGCTCGGGCGGCACCACGCCGGCCCGGCGATCGTCGGGCATGTGCTGGCGGATCCGACCCAAGGTGCCATGGGCGGGTAGTTCGCCGCTGTCGCCGGCCGCTCCCCGCTCGATCGGGCTACGACCGTCGCGCAGGTCGACCACCACCTCGTCGAAGTCGTCGGTAGAAGCCCTGTGGAAGTACCGGTAGTTGACAGTGAAGCACGGCGCCTCGGTGCAGGCGGCCACGCACTCCACGTCCTCGACAGTGAACATGCCGTCGTCGGTGGTGCCGCCGGCCTTCACCCCGAGGGTCGACTCGACGTGATTCAGTAGTTCTTCGCCCCCGAGGAGTTGACACGACACGTTTGTGCAGACGTTCACCAGATAGGTGCCCACCGGGTGGAACTTGAACATCTCGTAGAAGCTTCCGGTCCCTAACACCTCGGCTGCCGTGGTGCCGGTCATCTCAGCGATCTGGATCATGGCTGCCGGGGTGACCCATCCTTCCTGCTCCTGGGCCAGGTGGAGCAGCGGGATGACCGCCGACCGGGGACGCGGGTAACGGTCGATGATCTCGCGGGCCGTCCGCTCATTCGCCGGGTCGAAGTAACTCACCGGTCTACTTCACCCATGATGGGATCAACCGACGAGATCACGGCCACGCCGTCGGCAATCAGGCCCCCCTCCATGAGGTGGGGCAGTGTCTGGAGGTTCACAAAGCTCGGACCTCGGATGTGCATCCGGTACGGCTTCGGTCCACCGTCCGACACCAGGTAGCAGCCCAGTTCGCCACGGGGGGATTCCACGGCGGCGTAGGTCTCGCCCTCGGGAACGTGGAAGCCCTCGGTGAAGATTTTGAAGTGGTGGATCAGGGCCTCCATCGACTCGTCGATGCGGGACCGGGGTGGCGGGGTGACCTTCTTGTCCTGGGTCCGAAAATCGCCCCCGGGCATGAGATCCAGGATCTGCTCGACGATTCGGAGCGACTCTCGAATCTCGTTCAAGCGGATGGCGTACCGGTCAAAGGCATCGCCGTGAGTGCCCACGATGACGTCGAACTCGACCTCGTCGTAGGCCAGGTAAGGCTCGTCGCGGCGCAGGTCCCAGGCGTATCCCGTGGAGCGGAGGATGGGACCGGTGGCCGAAAGGGCCAGTGCCTCAGCCGGGGTCATCACCCCCACCCCCTGGAGTCGCTCCCGAAAAATAGGTTGGCCGGTCAGCAGGGTGTCGTACTCGTCGAGTCGTGGTGGGATTAGGTCCAGTAGACGCCGCACGTCGGCCTGCCAGCCCTCCGGGAGGTCGGCAGCCACCCCGCCAGGACGGATGTAGTTGTGGTTCATTCGGAGCCCAGTGACCTTTTCGAAGAAGCGCAGCACCTCTTCACGCTCCCGCCAGCCGTAAATCATCATCGACACGGCTCCCAGGTCCATGCCATTGGTGGCCTGGAACAACAGGTGAGAGGAGGCCCGGTTCAGTTCGCACATGAGCATCCGGATCCAAGTAGCCCGGGGTGGGACCTCTAGGTCGAGCAGATTCTCGACAGCCAGGGAGAACGCCAGCTCGGAAAACAGGGGCGCTGCGTAATCCATGCGGGTGACATTGGTTGGTCCCTGGAGGTAGGTCAGGTCCTCGGATGTCTTCTCCATGCCGGTGTGGAGGTAGCCGATGACCGGCTTGGACCGCAGCACGGTCTCCCCCTCCATCTCCAACAGGAGACGTAGCACCCCGTGGGTGGACGGGTGGGAGGGACCCATGTTCAGGATCATTCGCTGGTCGGAGATATCTCCAGCTGGCGGGTCGTCCAGACCGCCGGCTAGGACAGCCGCCTCGGCCTCGCTCAGCCGGAGCACGGCGCTCGTCTCGTCGCGACGGCGAACACGTTCGTCCGACCCCAGGTCGGTCCCGGTGCAGCCGTCCAGTCCTCCGTCAACGTCTACCAAGTTGTCGTCCATACCGCTCACCGGGCTGTCGGGGCGTCGCGGAACTGGACTGGGATCCTGCCCATGGAGATGTCGCGTCGTAGCGGATGGCCCTCCCAGTCTTCCGGTAGGAGAATGCGGGTCGGGTCGGGGTGGCCTTCAAAGGCCACACCGACAAGGTCCCAGGCCTCGCGTTCCATGGCCTCGGTGCCGGGGAATAGGTCGAAGAGCGATGGCACCACCGGGTCGTGCTCCGACACCTGGGTGCGGAGTCGGACCCGGCGACCCGAGGCGTGGGAAATCAGGCTGGCCACCACTTCGAACCGTTCGGGCTCAACGCCGGGCGGGAGGTCGGTGCGCCCCGGGTGGGCTGAATAGTCCACGGCGGCTACATCGATGGCCATACAGAAGCCGTCGTCCCGACAGGCCGCCACCGTCTCCAGCCACCGGTCGACCGGGGGGTGCAGGACGGTCTGACCGCCGGATTCAACTACTGGGACGCCCCAAGCCATCGGGACAACTGGGCCGGCGTTCGCCGTCGGTGCCGTGTCCGTTCCGTCCGGGGTCGGGTCGCTCACCTGGGGGTCAGCTCCACTGGCTGGTCGGTCGCCGGCTGAACCTCGACCTGGATTGCTGCTCCCCCACCGTTGGTGTTGCGTCGCTGGGTCAGCTCACCGCTCTGGATGCTGTCGTGCAGGGTGAGGATGGCGTGCATCAGGGTCTCGGGGCCAGGCGGGCAGCCGGGCGCGTAGACGTCCACCGGAACCACCTGGTCGACACCCTGGACAATGGCGTAGTTGTTGAACATGCCCCCGCTAGAGGCGCAGACACCCATTGAAATGACCCACTTTGGCTCCATCATCTGGTCGTAGATCTGGCGGAGGATGGGTGCCATCTTCTGAGAAACCCGTCCGGCCACGATCATCAGATCGGCCTGGCGGGGAGAGGCCCGAAAGACCTCCATTCCGTAGCGGGCTAGGTCGTAGTGAGCAGCACCAGTGGCCATCATCTCGATGGCACAACAAGCCAGGCCGAAGGTGGCCGGCCAACAACTGCGGGCCCGCGACCACTTCACGAGGTCCTCGACTCGGGAGGTGATGAAGTTGTGCTCGAGACCCTCCAGGCCGTTGCTCAGCACGTCGCCTACGTCGCCAACGCCGGGGATCCGAGCCATCAGGCGGCCTCTCCCTCACGTCCTTCGAGGCCAACCTGGCGGATCCCGGGACGACGGATGGTGGAGGTGCTGGTGCGAGACTCCGACACGGCCTCGGTAGCCCGGAGCCTCTTCAGGGGACCCCACTCGAGGGCACCGTTGCCGATCAGGTAAACAAACGACTCGAAGAGGGCTGCCGAGAACAGCAGAACGGCGCCCAGGCCAAACAGACCCAGGCCCTGATGAGCGATGGCCCACGGGTAGAAGAAGATGATCTCGATATCGAAGACGATGAAGATCATCGCCACCAGGAAGAACCGCACCGGAAATCTCTCCGGGGTCTCTCGGCCGGGGATAATCCCACACTCGTAGGGGGCGGCCTTGCGGTCATTAGGCCGGCGGGGGGCTAGCAGTCGCGACGCCACAAAACTGAGGGCGGCGAACAGGAACGCCAGGGCTAGGAGCACGACGATGGGCAGGTACTGGCCGAGCACGTCATGCGCTCCCGGCTCGGGCCGTTACCAGGGTGCCAGCCACGGGATCAGGCCTTTGCTGTCTCGAACTCCTCACGCCGGGCCATTAACTCCTTGTCTCGAATGTGGAGCCAGTAGCAAAGGGCGAGGAAGATCAGGAGGGAGCCGATGGTGACCAGGGCCGGCCGGAGTCGCACCCACCCGAGGTCACGAATCATGACCACCGAAACCACCGACTCGTCGGGGTCGACAACTGGGCGGGGCGGTGCCTCACCAGCGACTGTCGGCTGGTAAAGGACCCCTTGGAGTTGCACCACGGTGTAGCGAGTCGGATGGGTCAGGCGGGCCGAACTAGCGATCCAGTGGGTGATCCGGTCCAATCGGTTCGGGTTGTCTTTCAGTTCCGGCTTGCCGCCCGTCGTATAGGCATCCAGGAGCTTGTAGTCAACAGAACTGGCGAAACCAAGGTCTGGGTGGGCCAGCACATCGGCTGCCGCCTGGGCCTGGGCATCACCCGCCTCCGTGGTGGCCAGCAGTCTCCACGGACCCAAGGAACGTAAGCCGGCGGCGTCAGTGACGTTTCGGGATACGGCAGCCAACTCGGACCGCGTAACGATCTCGTTGCGAAGTTGCCGGTCGGCTCGCAGGGCGGCCAGTTGGACGGCCGATAGATCTGGGTTGTCGGCAGCCGTGGGCAGCGTGTCGAACTCGGCAATGGCCACCGCGTCGTTCGAGACCACCACCAGTTCGTAGGCGCTGGGCATCTCGTCGGGATTTGGCAGTAAACGGGCCAACTCGAGGCCGCTGGCTCCCAGATCGCCCACGTTTATGTCGACCGTCTTCCAACTGGGGTCGTCTCCCTTCCAACCCGAGCCGTACATCCACCAAGCACTGCCCAGAATGACCATCCATCCCATGAGGGCGGCTGTCGCCAGCAGAGTGGCCAGCCGGATACCGGAGTTAGTGGCCATGATTAGCCAGATCGATCCCATGAGCACGGCAAAGCCCGTGCCGACAACCAAGATGCCGCGAATCTCCGGGTCCCAGCCCAGCCCGGCCAGCGTGACCAGGTTGTCCATCAGAGGCTCCTCTCGTACGCCACGATGGCGACGATCTGCTCAGGGGTGAGGATCGGACTGCGGACCACTGTGCCGATCACGTCCAGATCGTCGGTACGACCGCCGAAGCCCGGCATGGCGCCGGTACCCGAGCGGGCGTTCCCGTAGCCGGTGCCCACCTCGGAACCGGTCCGGACGAAGTCTTCTTGGCCACCAACCGTCGGGAAATGGGTCTCGCTCCCCTGCAAGCTGGGGCCCACGTGTCCGGCCCCGGACCGGTAGCCGGTAAGGACACCGGCCTCGGCCAGCCTCGGCCATTCGGCCATCAGCTGCGCCGTGGCCTCCGGGCCAGAGGCCCCATAGGAAAAGCCCGGGGTGTGGCAGCGGGCGCAGGCGTTAGCGCCCTGGGCCGCCGGGTTGGTGAACAGCAGTTCGCCGTATCGGAGGTAGTCATCGCTCGCCGGATCGGCGGCCCGGGCTAGCCAGGCGTCGATAGCGGCGTCCACGGCGTCGCCGGTCAGGGTCGGATCAGCTGTCGTGACAATGGCTCGCGCTCCGGCCCGCAGGCCGCTCTGGACCTCGGCAGCAGCCTCGTCGGGGGAGAGCTGGATGGAGCGGAGGTAAACGACCAGCTGGTGGACCTGCTGGGAGGTCAGTGGACCTCCACCGGGTAGCCCCCAGGCGGGCATGGGGGTACCGGGCCGTCCGTAGTCCAGGATGTGCTTCACCTCGGACTCATCGAAACGGCTCAGAACGGTTGTTAGGGCCGGAGCCTTCCACTCAACCTGGGCCACGAAACCACCATCGGCGTCGGTGATGGTGTAGGAGGCAACGCCGCCCACACCGCCCGGGCCGTGGCAGCTGACGCACGCCTCCTCGAAGTTATTCGCCCCGCGCTTCTCGAACCGTTTGACCCACCCATATGCAGCGTTGTCCTGGCGAGCCGGCTCCATCAGCCAGTAGAGAGGGAGGACCAGCGAGACCACGGTCAGGGTCACCAGCGACCAGGCCAGATTCCGGTCCAGTAACCGAGTCTCCAACTGGTCGTCATCGGCATGACGGACCCGATTGGGAGCCAGTTCGATCTCAGAGCCGACCTCGCGCTTACCGATCCGGAAGTTGAACAGGAGGTAGACGCCCATCCCGACTAGAACGATGGACGCCAGAACCCAACCGACGGTCCGCTGTGTGCTTGCAAAGAGGAGTGTGGTCATCGGGTTCTCGAGGTTCTTGTGAATTGGGTCCGGCTAGTGGCCGTCTGCCTGGCCGATGCAGTTCGGGCCTTCGGCCTCCTGGCCAGTGGTGTTGGTCCCGATAGGTGGGCCCTGGACGATGGTGCCGGTGTCTACGGTCAGGACACCGTCGGAAACCGTCATGGCGAAGCGATCCATGCCGCGGGGGGCTGGGCCGCCCCGTTTCTCACCCACCTGGTTGTACTGCGAACCGTGGCAGGGGCACTCAAACCACTGTGATGACACGCAGTTTGGGACCCGGCATCCCAGATGGGGACACTTCTGGTAGAGGGCGACAACACCGGCCTCGAAGCCACCTTCAACGCCGGCCGTCATTCCTGCAAGTTCGGGCGCCGAATAGGTGGCCCGGGCCTTCTCCACGGCACCGTTCGGGTAGGCGGTGATCCACATACGGCCCTCGGGCTTATAGAGGAAGCCGTTGCTGGCCTCGATGTCAGCTAGCAGTTCAACGAGGTTGCCGACCTTGATCTTCGAACCGAAGCCACTCACGCCCTGGGGCCAAAGAAAGGCGAGGGAGGCCCCACCGAATCCCGACAGGCCTAGGCCCATCATGCCGACCAGGCTGCGGTTGAAAAACTGACGACGACTGACTCCGAGAGCCATTGGGTCAGGGGCCACAAACGGCTCAGGCGGGGCCGACTCGACAGTCACCACATCGCCTGAGCGGGCAGCCGTGGCGGCCGCTTCCACCTCGCGACCGGTCGGAGCTGGCGATTCCTGTTCGGCGAGCACTGGGTTAACCCTGTCCCGCTTCCGGGCCTCTCGCGAGAGGCCAGCGGCGCTGCGATCGCGCCGCTTCGAGGCGCTGACCAATACGACAGCGGCCAAGACGACCAGAAGCACGACAGCGACAGCGACGCCCATGGTCAGTTCCTGCGGTCCATCAGGAGGACGATCGGGGTACGGAGATACACGGCGATCACAGCTCGAAGAAGAGGCCAGAGTTCCACGGGAAGACGAAGTTGAAGCCAGGGCCTCGGAAGAACGACCCGATCATGACTAGGACAGCCCAGAACATGAGGTGGACGGTCATTAGGGAGATGGCGAACTTGCGATCTTCAGGTCGCTTCGACGGGTTCTTGTCGATGTAGGGCGCCAGAATGAGGATGAACAGGCCAATGCCGGGGATGGTCACACCAGCCACCATGGGGTGGAACATCGTGAGGAGTTCCTGCAGACCGAGGAAGTACCACGGAGCCTTCGACGGGTTCGGAGTCTTGTTGAAGTCGGCCAGTTCCAGCAGCGGGGCGTTCACGACGATTGAGAAGAGCAACAGGAACGCCGTGACGGCCAGAGCGGACAGGAATTCGGCTAGCAGTAGGTGGGGCCAGACATGGACCTTGTCCTGTGGGGTGGCCTTTGTGTCCTGAATAGAGCCCGATTTGACGACGGTCAGCAGTCGCTGGTTGTGGCCGTCGGGACCACTACCTCCGGTCGGCACAGCCGGTCCGCCGGTCGGCGAGGCTGGAAGATCAGAGGCCGGCGTCCCTCGGTCCAAGAGGTGCCCGGGGATCTTCTCGTCGCCGACTGGGGCATCACCGGTCGGCGCTTCGGCCGACGGCGTGTCACCACCCGCCTCGACCTGTGCTTTGGCCCGAGCGGCCTCGGCCCGCTTCCGAAGGTGTTCGGGGATCTCGGTCATATCGTCTGTCCCCGACCTACAGCGGGCCCGAGATGCCGCCGTCCTTGCGAACCCGCCAGAAGTGGATCGCCATGAAGATGACGGTCACAAACGGGAGCATCAGGACATGGAGGGTGTACCAACGGAGCAGGGTGTCTGTGCCGATCTCGACGCCGCCAAGCAGCACAAACCGAACCTGTTCGCCGAACACGGGCGTGAAACCCATCATGTTCGTTCCCACCGTCACCGCCCAGAGGGCCAACTGGTCCCACGGGAGGAGGTAGCCGGTGAACGATAGAAGCAGGGTGAACTGCAACAGCATGACGCCAATTACCCAGTTGAACTCCCGGGGCGGCTTGTAAGCCCCGTGGTAGAAGACCCGGGCCATGTGAAGGAATACGGACAGCACCATGAGGTGGGCCGCCCACCGGTGCATATTTCGGACCAGCAAGCCGAAGCCGACTGCAGTTTGCAGCGTTTGGATGTCGGCCCAAGCCTGGGCAGCTGTCGGCCGATAGAAGAACATCAGGAAGATGCCGGTGACGGTTAGGTGAATGAACAGGAAGAAGCTCAAGCCACCCAGGCAGAGGGTGTAACTGACCTTCACTGCGTGTCGTTTCACCTTCACCGGGTGGAGGTGGTACAGGACGCTGTTCATGATCACGTAGGACCGGTTCCGGGGGCTGTCGTTGTAGCCCTTTCGGAAGATCGACCCCGGGCGGAAAATAGAACTCCAGGCTTGGGAACCCTGGACCTGGTCGGTCAGCTGTCCCAACTGTTCCTGTAGTGCCTGTCCGGCTGGCTTCTTGTCGTCAGCCACGGTGTCGGCTCTCCTGTCGGACGGTCATTCGTACGTGCATCGGTCAGCCCAACCGCATCCCGTAGCCGTAGCCGTGGGTGTTGGTGCGCTGGTGGGTATCGCCATCGGCCGGCGCGTCGCTGCACTTCCCGAGGATGATCACGCCGGTAGGACAACGGTCGACGCACAGGGCACACCGGGTGCAGACGTCGTCGTCGATGGTGAAGATCACGTGGTCGCTGGGATCGGTACCCGGTTGTTCGGTGCCGACCGAGTCGGCCACTGCGTCCGGGGAGACCATGTGGATGCACTTCCATGGGCAAATGTCGACACAGCCCTCGCACATGATGCACTCGGACTGGTCGATATGGATGAACGTCTTAACCCGGTTGTTGGTTGTCATCCAGTCGGTATCGACCTCGCGCAGCACGTAGTCGTCAACGAAGGTCGGGTGTGGCGGGTTGGCGTCAGTAACGCTCATGCTCTCGCCCCCTCCTGGACCAGCGGACGGCCGTACTCGGAGGTGGGCTTCGGGGCGTCCTTGTCCTTACCCCGGTTCTGCCACTGCTTCCACATCACGACGTTGCCGCCCAGCGCGACGCCGTAAATGATCACGGCCACCAGGTCCCGAATAACGCGGTAGGTCATGGTGAACGGGAGGGCCCACTCGACGATTCCCCGGTCACCAGTCCATGGGAGTTCAGGGCCGACCAGAAAGCGATCGGGACGCCAGTTCAGTTCACTGTCAGCCCAGGTCAGCCACTGGTGGGGGACGACGCCGTAGACCCACCACAGGACAAAGAAGACGTAGGTGGCGAAGATCATCGCCTCCCCCCACGTGAACGCCTTGTCGACCGGTGTCCGTCTGCGATACCAGTCAACGCCACCGAGCAGCACCAACAAGACAACGATGGAAGTCATGAAGGCGACCATCGATTTAGGCCCTCCTCGGTGGCTCCGGCGGACTTCGTGAAATAGTGCACAAGGCGTGCGGACACCATGCTAACGCTTGTATCTCCGTCGCGACGCCCTGACCAATGGCCCGGACGAAGACGACCGGAACATCGATTCCGATGCCGGTTTCTAGCACGACATCGGGGGATCACGGACCTTGTGGCAACGCATCGGAAAGTGGGTCGGAACCCGACCAACCATCCGATCAACACCCCTTCGAACCGCTCCGGTTCTGCGTCCGCGGACCTTCCGTCCCCGCTAACCTTCCCGTGTCCCAGACCGGACGACCCTCGTCCGAGGGTCCCACCGCCACCACCGGACCCGACCGATCTCCTTCGGAGCCCAAGTTGACCGAGATCCCCGAACACCTCCTGAAGCGGTCTAAGGCCGCCAAGGCCAAGGCGACCGGCATCCCCGACGAGGCCACAGAGACACCTACTGAATCGGCCGCCACCCCAGCCGCTCCGACTGCTCCGTCCACCCCAGTTCCGGTCGTCGAAAAGCCGCCCGCTCCAATCGCCCCCTACGTGGCTGCCGCCCAGGCTCGTAAGAAAATCCCCTGGTGGGCAGCCAGCGGCCTCCTGCTTCTACCCATCTGGGCTATCTCTTACGTCGGTACCCTGGAGCGCCCCCCGCAGGAGGTCACCGGGGTAATGGCCGAGGGCCTGCACGTCTATGAGTCCCGCTGCGCCAGCTGCCACGGAGCCACCGGCGCCGGCGGAAGCGGCCACGCCCTCGCCAACGGTGAGGTGCTCGCCACCTTCCCGACCGCGGCTGCCCACATCGAGTGGGTGGCCAAGGGATCCGACGGTTTCGGTCTCGGCAACCCGTACGGCGCCGCTGACCAGGCTCGTATCGTGGAGGGCGGGATGCCCGGCTGGGCCGACGTCCTGACGACCGAGGAACTGATCGGCGTGGTGCTTCACGAGCGGGCCCGTCTGAGCGGTTCCGACGACGACGCTGCGCTGGCCGAGGCCCTTGACCACGCGATCCACGGTGGCGGGCTGGACCTGCAGGACTACCTCGACCCAACCACGGTCACCGTCGACGAGATCCAGGCCATCTTGGACTCCGTCACCCACGACGACGGGCACTGATCCCCCGGCTCTCCCGATGGAGCCGATCCGGACCCCCGTCCACTCCGCAGACCGATGAGCGAACACGTCCACGACCTGCTGATCATCGGTGGTGGCCCAGCCGGGGCAGCTACCGCTTACTGGGCAGCCACCCACGGCCTGGACACCGTGGTTGTCGAGCGCAAGAAGTTCCCCCGCGACAAGACCTGTGGCGACGGCCTCACGCCCCGGGCCGTCCACCAGCTTGAGGAGATGGGTCTCGGGTCGAGGCTTGAGGAATACCACCGGTTCGACGGGCTCCGGGCCATCGCCCACGGCCGGACACTGGAGATGGCATGGCCCGACCACCCCACGTACCCGACCTACGGCTACGTGGTCCGCCGCTGCGACCTTGACGCCTTTGTAGCTGACCACGCGGTGGGCGCCGGAGCCGCCCTCCTGCAGGAAACTGAGGCAGTCCAACCAATTGACCCACCGCCCGGTTCACCCGACGGGACCATCGGCGGTGCCTTGCTACTCGACAAGGCCAGCGGAACAGAGCACCTAGTGCGAGCCCGGCACGTGGTGGTAGCCGACGGAGCCAACTCCCGGTTCGGCCGAACCCTGGGAACCGAACGGGACCGCGCCTACCCCATGGGTATGGCCATTCGCGGCTACTTCGAGAGCCCCCTCCACGATGACCCGTGGATCGAGTCATCCCTGGACGTCCGGGACCGGCACGGCAACGCCATGCCCGGTTACGGCTGGATCTTCCCGGTGGGCAACGGGACCATCAACGTTGGCATTGGGCTGCTGTCCACCTTCCGGGACTACAAGGACATCAACACCAGCCACATGTTCGAGGAGTTCGCCCGGACCCTTCCCGAACACTGGCAGATCGACCCGGCCCGTCCCATCGCCCCGCCGACCGGTGGACGTCTACCCATGGCCGGATCGGTGGGTCCCAAGGCCGGGCCCAACTGGCTGGTGGTCGGCGACGCCGCCGGCGCGGTGAACCCATTTAACGGAGAGGGCATCGACTACGCCTACGAGACCGGCCGCCTAGCCGCCTCCCTGATCGCCGAGGCGACGGCCCGGAACGACGACGCCCTGCTCAGCCGATATCCCGACCTGTTAGACGAGGAATACGGCCTTTACTTCAAGATGGCCCGTTTGTTCTCGAAGATCATCGGCAACCCGACCCTGGTTCGCGAATTGACCCGTGTAGGTATGCGATCCCGTCCTCTCATGGAGTGGGCACTGCGGATCATGGCCAACCTGATGCGAGACGAAGAGCGGGGAACCGCCGAAGCGGCCTACTCGGCCATCGCTGGCGTGGTCCGCCTCGTACCAGATCGGCTAGTCAACGCCTAAACCCCGATCCGCACACGAGGCAGACACCTACCGTCGAGGGGTGGTCGGAAACCAGCCTGACTACCGGTGAGAATGTTGGGTATGAATCCACGCGACAAGGTTTCTGCCGCCTGGGCTGCTCTAGCCACTCACCGCGACGAACTGGCCAGTACGCATCTGCGGGAACTGGTCAGAGACGATGAGCGGACCGAGTCACTAACCCTGGGGGTAGCCGACCTACGCATTGACCTATCCCGCCAACCATTAACCACAACCACCGTAGACCTGCTGGTCGACCTAGCCGTCGAACGGGAAGTGGGCCCGTTTGTGGAACGCATGCTTTCGGGCGAACGGGTGAACACCTCGGAGGGTCGACCCGCCCTCCACACAGCCCTGCGAGCCCCTAAGGGCTCGACCATCGAAGTAGACGGCGCAGACGTGGTCGCCGCTGTTCACGAAAACCTGGACCGCATGGCGTCCCTAGCAAGACGTATCCGCTCCGGACAGATGATCGGAGCCACCGGGACACCCATCGACTCTGTACTAGCCCTAGGTGTCGGTGGTTCAAATCTGGGACCTGCCATGGCCAGCGCGGCCCTATCCGACCTGGCCCATCCGGGTATCGACCTCCGATTCTCGTCCAACCTCGACGGTGCCGACCTCGTCGACGCCCTCCGGGGCCTGGATCCAGCTTCAACTCTTGTGATCGTGTCCTCCAAGTCATTCACCACAGCCGAGACCCTGGCGGCCGCCTCAGAGGCTCGTGCCTGGGTGGCTAACGGGGTGGGACCCGCCTTGGCGGACCGCCACTTGGTGGCAGTCACCGGGGATCCGAACCGAGCCGAACGGTGGGGTATCGACGCGGAAATGATCTTTTCCGTTCCCGAGTGGGTTGGCGGACGGTTCTCGTTGGCCTCGGCAGTGGGGCTGGCACTGATGATCTCCATCGGCCCCGAGGCCTTTGGAGAACTTCTGGAGGGGATGCGAGTAGTCGATAAACACTTAGCTACCACTCCGACAGCAGTTAACGGGCCCGTCATGCTGGGCCTTCTCGACGTATGGCACCGATCGTTCCTCGGGGCCGGTTCCCTGGCCGTTATCCCATACAGCAGCCGCCTATCCCGATTCCCCTCCTTCCTCCAGCAGTTGATGATGGAGAGCCTGGGCAAGAGGGTGACCGCAGAGGGTTCGCCGTTGGAGGGGCCCACCGGGGGTGTGGTGTGGGGTGCGACTGGCACCGACAGCCAGCATGCCTTCTTCCAGTATCTCCACCAGGGAACCGAGGTGGTGCCTTGCGACCTAATCGGCTTCATGCAGCCGAGCCACGATCGAGAGGGAGCACACCACGACATGTTGGTGGCCAATCTCTTGGCCCAGGCAGAAGCACTGGCGGTGGGGCGCACCAGCAAGGAGGCAGCGGCCGACGGCACCCCGCCAGAACTCATCCCCCACCGGACCATGCCGGGGAACCGGCCGTCCACTCTCATTCTGGCACCCAAGCTGAACCCGTCGGTGCTGGGACAGTTGATTGCGCTCTACGAGCACCGCTCGGTTGTGGCTGGCGCACTGTGGGGAATCAACCCATTCGACCAGTGGGGGGTACAACTGGGAAAGAGCTTGGCCGAAAGGTTTGGCCAGTGGATGAACACCGAGACGGCTGGTGACAACGATGTGGTCGGCTACTACCGACGTCTACGGGACAGCGAAGATGGCTGAAGTAAATCAAACGTTGGTGCCACCAACCGGTTAGAGGTTGGCGACCACCGCTTTGGCCGCTGCCCCCGCCACCTCCGCCGTCTCGTCCACCACGGCATCGGAGTGGGCAAGGCTGGGGAACATCGCCTCATAGGCCCCAGGAGCCAGGGCCACGCCCCGTTCCAGGAGGGCGTGGAACACCATCGGATAGAGGCCATTTTCAGCCAGAGCCTTCGCCTCGTCGAAATTGGACGGTGCCACTTCGCCGAAGTAGATGCCGAGCAGAGAACCCACCCGCGGGAGTACCGCGTCCAGGCCGGCGGCGGTGAACGCACCAGCCAGCCCAGCGGCCAACCGGGCCGTGGTGGCGGCCAGTCGATCAAAGGCTCCGTCGTCGAGGAGTTCCAGCGTGGTCCTCCCTGCCGCCATCGCCAACGGGTTCCCGGACAGGGTGCCTCCCTGGTACACGCCTCCCAGCGGCGCGAGGTGCTCCATCACGTCCCACCGGCCTCCGAAGGCTCCAACCGGGAGGCCTCCGCCGATGACCTTGCCGAAACACCACAAGTCCGGAGTGACACCGAACCGCTCAGCCGCCCCACCCCGAGCCAGACGGAACCCGGTGATGACCTCGTCGAAGACGAGCAGAGCCCCGACGGCGTCGCAGGCCAACCGCAAACCTTCAAGGAACCCGGGGGCCGGCGCGATAAGGCCCATGTTGGCGGCTACCGGCTCGACAATGACCGCGGCCACCGTGTCGTCCAAGTCGGGCAACACGTTGTAGGGACCGACGATGGTGTCGGCCACCGCCCCGGCGGTGACCCCGTCGCACCCGGTCAGACCCTGGTTAGCCACGCCGCTGCCTCCAGCTGCCAGTAGGGCGTCTCCGTGGCCGTGGTAGCAACCGGCAAACTTCACGATGCCCGACCGGCCGGTGGCACCCCGGGCTAGGCGAATGGCCGACATGGTGGCCTCGGTACCCGACGAGACAAACCGGACCGACTCCAGCCCGACGATGCGGTCCACCACCATCTCGGCCAAGACCACTTCAGCTTCGGTGGGGGCGCCGTAGGAGGTCCCGTTGGAAGCAGCACGGGTGATCGACTCAAGAACTGCTGGGTGGGCGTGGCCCAGGATGCCCGGGCCGTACGACTGCACGTAGTCGATGTAGCGCTTCCCGTCGGCGTCCCACACGTACGGGCCGTCGGCCCGATCCACAAAGTACGGGGTGCCGCCCACCGAACCGAAGGCCCTGACCGGTGAGTTGACGCCTCCCGGGATGACCCGGACGGCACGTTCGAAGAGGAGCCGGTTGGCGTCCATCAAGGGTTCAGCCCTGCAGGATCTCGGCGGCCCGGCCAGCCAGGTAGGTCAGAATGAAGTCGGCCCCCGCCCGGCGGATGGCCAGGAGGTGCTCCATGCCCACCGCGTCGCCATCCAACCAGCCGTTGGCGGCCGCCGCGGCCACCATGGCGTACTCGCCGCTCACGTGGTAAGCGGCCAACGGCACGTCGACCGAAGCCCGGACGTCGGTGATGACGTCCAGGTAGGCCAGTGCCGGCTTCACCATGACCATGTCGGCGCCTTCCTCCAGGTCCGCACCCACCTCGACCATGGCCTCCCGGGCGTTGGGAGGGTCCTGCTGGTAGCCACGTCGGTCCTCTCCCCCGACGATCTCGACGTCGACGGCGTCTCGGAACGGTCCGTAGAGGGCCGAGGCGTACTTGGCGGCGTAGGCCAGGATCGCCGTCTGGTGGTGGCCGGCGTCGTCCAGGGCGGTCCGGATGGCCCCGACCTGGCCATCCATCATCCCGGACGGGGCAGTCACGTCGACCCCGGCGTCGGCCTGGGCCACCGCGGCCCGTGCGTAGAGCTCGAGCGTGGCGTCGTTGTCCACCGAACCATGGCCGTCCAGGACCCCGCAGTGGCCGTGGTCGGTGTACTCGTCGACGCACAGATCAGCTAGGAGAACCATGTCGTCGCCAAGGTCGTCTCGAAGGTCCCGGAGGGCGACCTGGACGATCCCGTCGGGGTTCCAGGCCTCGGAGCCCACGGCGTCCTTTCGCTCGGGGATCCCGAAGAGGATGACGCCCGGGACGCCGAGGTCTTGCAGGGCGGATACCTCAGCCCGCAGGCTGGCCCGGGTGTGCTGAAACACCCCGGGCAGCGAAGCCACCGGCTGGGGCTCGTTGATGCCCTCCCGGACGAACAGGGGGGCCACAAGGTCATCGACTGAGAGGCGGGTCTCGGCCACTAGGCGGCGAAGGGCAGCGGTTCGGCGCAGGCGACGGGGGCGCGAGACGGGGAAGGTCACCCCCCGAGCCTACGGACGTCAGCCCGGAGGCGACGAGGCAGCAGCCCAGGCCAGCACGGAGTCCACCAGCCCGGCCACCGAGTGGGGTTCGGCCTCGACGACCGTGAACCCAAGCTGCCGTGCGACGGCGGCGCTGATCGGGCCGATGCAGGCCGCGGTAGCAGGCGTCGGGCCGCCGGCAAGATCGTGGTACCTGCGGACGGTCGACTGGGCGGTGAAGGTGACCAGGTCGGCTGACCGGGCCTGTTCGCGTATCTCCGGGTCCACATCCGGGACCACGTTCCGATAGGCGACCACAACGTCGACCTCCCATCCAGCGTCCCGGAGCCCGTCGGGCAGGACGTGGCGGGCCGTCTCGGCCCGAGCCAACAGGACGCGTCCGGTTCCGTCGGATGGGGGGAAGGCTTCCAGCAGACCCTCGGCCACCGCCCGGTCGGGGATCAGGTCGACCGGGTGTCCGGCCTCCAACAGCGGTTGGGCAGTCTTGGGTCCGATGGCGGCCAGGCGGGCCATGGTTGGACTGGACAACCTGTCGGCCACTCTCCGGGCCCCGTTGGGTGAGGTCACGACGATCCAGTCGTAGCGATCGGCCCGGGCCAGGGCGGCTGATAGGGCCTCCCCACCGTCCGCCGACTCCTCGATGGAAACCACCGGCAACTCGACCACCTTGGCCCCGTGGTCAGCCAGCGCTGTCGACAGGCTGCCTGCCTGGTCGGTGGCCCGGGTCACGACCACCGTGCGACCGACTAGTGGGCTCATCCAGCCTCCATCAGCCCGATGCCGCCGCGATCGTCGAGAAGGTGACGGGCTACAGCTCGGCCCAACCTCTCTCCATCGACTGACTGGCGTTGCTCGCGAATCAGCACCGAACCATCGGAGGAGGAGAGGGCACCGATGAGCACCACCTCGTCACCGTCCAGTACGGCGTGGGCGGCGATCGGGAGGTCACAGCCTGCGCCCAACTCGGCCAGGAAGGCCCGCTCGGCGTCCACGGCCCGGCGGGCCACCGGGTCCTCCACGGCCTTTAGGACCTCGCCTACGTCGACGTCACCGGAGCGGCATTCGACGGCCAGCGCCCCTTGGGCTACCTGGGGTAGCAGGACCGTCGAGTCGAGGCGATCGACGATGTCGGGCACCAGTCCCAGCCGGTCCAGGGCGGCGGCGGCCACCACTACGGCGTCAAACCCCTCCGCCTTGGACAGCCGTGTCTCAATGTTGCCCCGCAACCCCGAGAAGGCCAGATCGGGGCGGAGATAGGACAGGTGGGCCCGACGCCGGATGGACCCGGTGGCCACCGTGGCCCCTGGTCCCAGGTCGGCCCACCGGCAACCCACTAGGGCGTCGCGGGCGTCGGCCCGCTCGGGCACGGCGGCCAGCACCAGGCCGTCGGGCGTGGCAGCTGGTAGGTCCTTGGCCGAGTGGACAGCTACATCGGCCCGTCCGTCGAGCACCGCGGCCTGGACCTCTTTCACAAAGACCCCCTGTCCCCCCATCTCATCTAACGGGGTGACCTGGTCGCGGTCTCCGGCGGTCTCCACGACTACCGGTTCGAGAGTGACGTCGGGGAGGACGGTGGCCAGCAGCTCGGCCAGCCGGTCGACCTGCCAACGGGCCAACGCGCTTCCCCGGGTGGCTGCCCGGATGCGCACGGCGCCCGCCTCTGTCCTAGAGGTCGAAGAGGTCGCGTAGGGCCTCGGCCAACCGTTCGCCGCGGGCTGAGCCGGCGGCGTCCTTCATCCGGACCGTCGGCTCGTGCAAGAGCTTGCCCACGATCCCGGCAGCCAGTGCCTCCACGGCCTCCTTCTGGCGGGGATCCAGATCACCCAGCCGAGCGGCCAGGCGCTCCAGTTCGCCAGCCCGTACCTCCTCGCCACGGTTCCGGAGGCTGGACACCAGAGGGGCCACCGACCGGGCCGTTGACTCGTCGACGTAGCGGTCCAACTCGGCGTCCACGATGGCCTGTACGGCGGTGATCTCGCGCTGGCGTTCTCGGATGCCAGCCTCGGCGAAGGCTCGCAGGTCGTCCATATCCAGAAGCGTCACGCCGTCGATCTCGCCGGCCGTCGGGTCCACGTCCCGGGGCACCGCGATGTCCACGACGAGGAGATTCCGTCCGTCGCGCCGACCGACCACGGTAGCCAGGTCTCCGTGCTCCAGGATTACGGCCGACGCTCCGGTGGAGGTCAGGAGCACGTCCACCGTGGCCAGGTGCCGGGGGAGATCATCTAGGCGGACCGGTGTCCCACCAAGGCGTTCGGCCACGTCGACGGCCCGCTCCCAGGTGCGATTGGCGACCAGGATCCCGGCCACACCACCGCTGTGAAGGGCACGGGCCAGGCCCTCACCCATCTCACCGGCCCCCACCACCAGTACCTGGCGGCCTTCCAGGCCTCCGAGACGCTCGGTGGCCATGGCCACTGCGGCCTGGGAGACCGACGTGATGTTCCGGGAGATTGCAGTATCGGTCCGGACCCGCTTCCCCACCTCGAGGGCGTGGCGAAACAGTGGGTTCAGGACCGGGCCGACCGAGTCCTCGGTAGCCGCCGTTTCCCACGCGCTGCGTACCTGCCCAAGAATCTCGTGCTCGCCCAGCACGGCCGAGTCCAGGCCGGAAGCCACTGAGAATAAGTGGCGAGCCGCATCGGCGTCGTAGAGGCCGGTCAGATAGTCGGAGAACTCCTCGGGCGCTACGTGGGAGGACTCGGCGAAGAAGTCTCGGATGTCCTGATAGGCGCCGTGGAACTTCTCGGCGAAGGCGTAGACCTCAATCCGGTTGCAGGTCGACAGGACGACGGCCTCGGTGACGTGCTCGCGCGAGCCCAGGTCGGCCAACGCCTTGGGCAGGCGGGATGCCGGGACCGTCATCCGCTCCAGTAGGTCGAGCGGCACGGTGCGGTGGTTCAGACCAACTACGACGACCGACAAGGACCGGGACTCCTAGTTCGGAGGTGGTTCGACCCGGGGGTCGGACTACCGATGGCGGGGTGGGGGAACGGTACGTGGTCGTGCCGTTCAGGGGGGCCAGCATTCCCCATCGCGGGGTTGCTTTCCAACCCTGCGGCACGGCGGGTACAACGCGGGTCTGACATAACAGCCGCCTATCCGGCAACCCGACCCATGATGGGGTCGTCGTCCGAACGGCGGTGTTGGTGATAACCGAGGATCTGGAGCTCGGTGGCCAAGTCGACCTGGCGAAGGCCGACCTGGCCGGGCACGACGACGACGGCCGGCGCGAAGTTGAGGATGGATCGGATCCCGGCGGCTACTAAGCGGTTGGCGGCCTCTTGGGCGGCATGGGCCGGAGTGGCCACGATGCCCACAGTGCTCCCAGTCTCAGTTACCAGGGTCCCGAGGTCGTCCACCGAACGTACGACCTTGCCGGCGATTCGTCGGCCGACCACTGCCGGGTCGGCGTCGACCAAGCCAGCCACCGGGAACCCGCCGGCCACGAAGCCGTCGTAGCTGCTGAGGGCCCGTCCTAGGTTGCCGACACCCACGATGATCACCGGGTTGGGTTCGTCGCCTCCCAGGACCAGGGAAATCTCGGTGATCAGGTGGTCAACGTCGTAGCCCACCCCGCGGGTCCCGTGGGCGTGGAGGTAGGACAGGTCTTTGCGGACATTGGCCGCGTTCACCCCAGCCAAATCGGCCAGTTCCACCGACGACACCGTCTCCACCCCCGCCTCGGCCCGGTCGACCAGGCCCCGGAGATAGAGGGGCAGGCGGGCAACGGTGGCCCCGGGAATGGGCTCGGTCGGTTCCGATTCTGCGACTGCCGTCATGACCGGGAATCTAGACGCTTGTGCACCATTTCACATGACATGGCCGACAATCGTGCCTTACCCGCAGCGGCCGGCACGGACCTCGGGTGCCGGTGGTTCCAGATCCGCCAATACCGTGCGGAAGGTGAGCCACCAGATCGCCCTCGCCGCGGCGGCCACCCTCGTGTCGCTGGCCTTCGCCGCCACGGTATTCGAGCGCTGGCTGGACCGGCGGCGTCCCCAGGACCTGGCCTGGGCGACGGCGCTGGGGCTGTTCGCCGTCGGTGCCGCTTCGCTCTGGTGGGGGGCGTCGGCCGGATGGTCTCCCGGGTCCTTCCGGGCCTTCTACGCCTTCGGTGCCGTGCTCAACGTGCCCGTACTGGCCCTGGGCACCGTCTACCTTCTGGTCGACCGACGTCGGGCCGACCGGATCGCCCAACTCACCGTGGTGGCCTGTGCCGTGGCCGCCGGCGTCGTGGTGGCTGCGCCGATCGAACCGGACTTCGCTTCGGACGTCCTCCCACAGGGCAGTGACGTGTTCGGCGCCGGTCCCCGGGTGGTGGCCGCC
The DNA here is from genome assembly GCA_036123635.1 of Actinomycetota bacterium. Classification (GTDB taxonomy): domain Bacteria; phylum Actinomycetota; class Acidimicrobiia; order Acidimicrobiales; family MedAcidi-G1; genus UBA9410. The sequence goes on along the minus strand of JAZADL010000092.1, from coordinate 6,637 downwards.
GTGGCCTCCTCGGTCGGTGCCCTGGTGGTGATCTTGGGCTCGCTCTGGTCGATGGTCCGCCTGCTGCGCTCCTCCGCTCCGAAGGCCCGCGCAGGGGCCGTGGGCAACGGCCTGATCGTGCTCGGTGCGCTAGTGCTCAGCGCTGGTGGGCTGTTGAACTCGGTGCTCGACGAGATGACCGGCTTCGCCGTGTCGCTCCTGGTTGGCATCTCGCTGATCTTCGCCGGCGCCCTGGTGGCCACCGGCTCCCGGAGGAGGGGCTGAGCCGTCCGTTCAGTCGACCAGTAGGACGAACTGCACGACAGCAGCACCCAGGATGGCGGTCAGCAGTAGAGCCACCACGATCGTGGTCCCGTGGCGCATCAGGCCTCCCCCGGGGCATGGGAAACAGGCCGGTCGCCAAGGTGGACCGACGTGGCCGACCGATCGGAATTGGCGCCCACGGTGAGGACCACGGAGGCTCCGGCCACCAGCCCCAGATCGGCCGCCGCCGAGGCCCGGGCGGCCACTACGGACACCAGACCACACGAGTCGACCAGGACGCCCAGCCCACCGGCCGGGACGTCGTCGTAGGCCAAAACCCGCTGGGCGGGAACAAGTCGGTCAGCCAGTCGGATCCCGAACCGGTCTCCCGGTCCCAGGCCGTCCAGTTCCTCAGGACCCACGTTCAGCTGGATATTGCCGAACCGGTCGATCCACAGCACCTCGGCGTGCAGGCCGTCGACCTCGGCCACGGCCACCGGGAGGACGCCGGGGAACAGGCCGGCCGGCTGGATCTGGTCTCCCAGTTCGGCCAGGTCCACCCCGGTTGCCAGGTGGGCGGCCACCGGCGCAAAGACGTCACGACCGTCGAAGGTCGAACCGGGGGTCGGAAGGTGCCAGGCCGGGTCGGTCAACGAAACGGCCCGGTCGGCGCCCCCCACCATGGCCACGGCCGGAGCCAGCAGGCCGTTGTCTGGGCCCACTAGTACCGACTCCCCGTCACCCACCTCGACAGCCACCGCTCGTCGGTCGGTTCCCACCCCGGGATCGACGACGGCCAGTACCACACCCGGACACAGGTACTGGGCGCTCCGGGCCAGGGCCAGGCCACCGGCCCGCACGTCGTGGGCGGCGATCCCGTGGGTGACGTCCACGATCACCGCGTGGGGGGCGATGCTGCGGAGCACCGAGTGGACGACCCCGACGAACTCGTCGTCGATCCCGTAGTCGGAAAGAAACGAGACGGTGTCGTGGCGCCGGCCCACGATCAGCGGTCACCCAACTCGCGGGACCGCTCGGTGGCCGCCGCGACTACGCCTCGGACCAGGTCCCGGAAGCCTCCGGCCTCGAACACGGCTAGGCCGGCGGCCGTGGTCCCGCCTTCGGAGGTGACGTTCTCTCGGAGGGTGGACGGTGGGTCGTCCGACCGGCACAGCAGTGTGGCAGCACCCAGCAGGGTCTGCTCGGTTAGGGCCACGGCGACGTCCCGCGGGAGGCCCTCGGCCTCCCCAGCGTCGATCAGCGCCTCGGCCAGGAGAAAGAGGTAGGCGGGCCCGGAACCGGACAGCCCAGTGACAGCGTCCAGCAGCGCCTCCTCAACGACGACGACCTCACCCACCGCTGCCAGGATCCCCGTCGCCCACTCCAGGTCGGCGGGTGTCGCCGCCCGCCCGCCGGCCACCGCGGCGGCGCCTTGGCCAACCAGCGCCGGGGTGTTGGGCATCACCCGTACCACTGGGACGTCGTTGCCTAGGACGGCCTCCATTGCCTCGGTCCTCACGCCGGCGGCGATCGACAGCACACGGGGAACCCCGAGGGTGGCCAATTCGTGGCACACATCGACCACCACGTGGGGCTTAACTGCCACCAGGGTGTCAACGTCGGCCACCGGCGCCTCGCCGCAGGAGATCCCGGCCACTGCGTCGGCCAGGACCCGGCGACGGTCCTCGTCGGGCTCCACGACATGAAGTTCGCCCGGGGTGGCCCATCCGTCGGCCACTAGGCCGCCGAGCAGCGCCTCGCCCATCTTTCCGCCGCCGATCACCTGGAGTCTCGTGGCCACGAGTCGAACCTACTGGCTCTGGTCCTGCGGGAGCCGAGCCGTCGGCAAGATCCGGGAGCGGCCAACGATGAGGGCGATGCTGGCCACTACGACGCCGGCTGCCACCAGAACGGTCCCGGTAGTCCACCAGCCGATGGCCGCCCCGACGACCATCGGCCCGGTGGTTTGGCCGATCCGGAGGCCACCTACCCAGAAGGCCATAAGGGCCCCACGGAGGCGTTCGGGGGCCTGTTCGGCAACCAGGTCCTGGAGGGTCGGGATGGTGGCACCCTCTGCCAGGCCGTAGACGGCGGCCGCGGCCACCAGCAGCCAAAGGTTGCCGAGTCCCATGGCCACAAAGGCGGCGGCGAACACCCCGAGGCCCACGGCCACCATGGCCCTGATCGACATCCGGGCCCGGAACCAGGTCACAACCAGCGCGGTGACAGTGGAGGTCACGGCGGGAACGGCGGCCACGATTCCCCGTTTGGTCGGTCCAAGCCCGAATACCTCGTCGAGGTGAATTGGAATGAGGGTTAGGAACACCCCGAACATGACAAAGAAGGTCAGCGAGCCGAGAACGATGGCCATGGCGTTCACGGGAACCGACAGCTCGGCTAGGGCGTCGCGGAGTTGTCGGCCCACCGGGTCCGTTCGACCCTCCCACGGGTCGTGGAGCGAACGGGCCACTACGGCCCCCACCACGAGGGCCAGGCCGTAGTAGGCGAAGTTCCACCGCCAACCGAACAGGTCGGTGGTAGCTCCACCGAGGAACGGGAACACGGCCAGAACGGCCGTGATGACCGCCGAGTTCTGCCCGAGGAGGCGGGTTCGCTCAGTCCCCGACCAGTGGTCGGTGATCAGCACGACGACCAGGTTGATGAGGCCCGCCGACCCCAGACCCTGGACGACCCGGACGGCCAGCAGCCACCTGAACGACGGGCTGAACCCGCCCAGGCTGCCGAAGACCCCGAAGATCAGGAGGCACGGGACGAGGACACGCTTGCGCCCGTAACGGTCGGCTAGGAACCCGATGGCCGGGGCGGCCACGATCCCGATGACCGTCCCGGCGGCGATCAACATCCCAGCCCGCCCGATTGGCTCCCCGAAGGACTCCAGGATCTCCGGGGTGGAGCTCATCAGGACCGAGTTGTTGAGCAGTGCCATCGCCGTGACGGCGAAGACCAGCAGCCGGGAGGGAGGCCCGGTCCGAACGGAGGTCACCTGGCCGTCCGTTCGGGCCTGACCTCCACGTCAGCCCCCGAACCGGCTGGCGAACCCGATACGCAGCGCCGGGCGGAAGCACTGTTCGATGGCCGTCCACACTGTGCCCAGCAGCCGGTCCAGCACCTGGTGGTCCACCGTGTCGGCTGGAATAGCCCCGACCAGGAACACGGCGTCCTCCTCACCCACGCAGAACGACACCCCGACCAGGCCGCGGTTGCGCCGCAACAGGTGCTCGTGGAACGCCGCGTGGTTCTCCTCGGGAGCGGGCATGACGTAGGTCTCGTGGTGCAGCATCCGCTGTCGGAGCGAGAGGCGAATGGTCGAGGCGTCCTTTTCCTCCCCGACCAGCCGGGCCAACCAGCGTCGGTCGGTCGACCCGCCGTCGTGGTCACGTTCGACGGCGGCCAGGACCGGGTTCTCGGCCAGGGTCCGGTCAAACCACCCGTCGATGAGCGCCTCGAGGGTGTCGAGCTCGACGGGTCCGAGCGGTCGTGCTTCGTCGGACACCGTCAGGCGCAGTCCACGAGGGTCCGCGACGTCAGGTCATCGCAGATCCTTCGGAGCCTCGCCGCGGTGGCCGACCAGGTGTAGGACCACGACCGTTCGGTCGCTGCGGCCGACATGCGGGATGCGACCACGGGATCGTCCAGGATTCGGGCCACGTGGACGGCGTAATCCACCGGATCCCGGCCCTCAATCAGGTAGCCGGTCTGGCCGTCGTCGACCAACGAGCGAAGGCCGCCAACCGCCGCGGCCACCACGGGGATACCACACGCCGCAGCCTCCAGGGCTACCAGACCGAATGACTCGGACCGACTCGGCATGACCACCACGTCAGCGGCCCGGTACCAGTAGGCCAGCGAGTGGTGGGGTTGCGGGGGGACGAACTGGACGCGGTCGGCCAGGCCGTGGGACTCGGCGACCTCGCGGACACGACGCTCCTCGTCGGAACCGTCGCTACCGCTGGCTCCGCCGACCACCACTAAGCGGGCGTCATCCCGGCCCAGCTCGGCCAGGGCCTGCACGGCCACGTCGACACCCTTGAGAGGCTGGATACGACCTGCGAACAGCAGGACCGGACCGGACCCCAGGCCGGTGGCCCGCCGGGCCACGACCTGCGGACCCGGATTAAAGAAAGCATGGTCAACGCCTGGCGGGACAACCTCGATGCGATTCGGGTCCGCCCCGTAGAGCTCCACTAGCTGGTCGGCCTCCTCCGGGCCGTTAGCCAACATCAGGTCGGAGCAGCCCACCACGGCGGTCTCAGCCTCGACGCGACGGAGTGGCTCCGGGTCGCCCGTCTCGGCCTTGACCCGGGCCAAGGTGTGGAACGTGGTGATGAGCGGAAGGTCCAACTCGTGCTTTAGCCGGTGACCGGCCACCCCACTCAGCCAGTAGTTGGCCAGGATCCCGTCGTGGTCGGGGTGAATGTCTAGGTGGTCGGCCACGCCGTCGGCGAACTCGTCCACCACGGCCAGCAGGTCCTCCTTGGGAAGGTCGTGGGCACCGGCCTCCACGTGAACGACCCGGAAGCCGGGCTCCACATCGACCACGGTGGGCACGTCGGCGTCCACCCGACGGGTGAACACCGTGGATCGTCCACCAGCCTGGGAGAGGGCGGAGGCCAACTGGCGGACGTAGACGTTCATCCCACCACCGTCACCGGACCCGGGCTGGACCAGCGGCGAGGTGTGTAGCGAAAGGACGGCCAGTCGACGCACGGCTCAGCCCCCCGAGACCGGCGGGATCAGGGCTACCTCGTCGTCGGTACCCACGACGTCGGTGGCTGTCGCCGACTCGCCGTTCAGCCACACCCGGCAGGTGGCAGCCATCCCAGCGAACCCTTGTCCGAACTTCTCGTCGGCCGCCGCGAGTACGTCCCCCACGGTGTCCCCGGGGACGTCGATCTTTCCGGTTCCGGCGGCGACCCGAACCGAAGCAAAGAGGCGCAGCACGGCCATCCGGTCAGTGTATGGACGAGCCTTGCCGGCACCCCGTTCGGGACCTGACCACTGAAGCCGTCCCCGACCGCCGCTACCGTCGCCGCCCATGACCCGCTTGCTCGTCGTCCGTCACGGCCAGTCGGAGTGGAACGCCATCGGTCGATGGCAGGGGCGGGCCGACCCGCCACTGACCGATGAGGGTCGGCGCCAGGCGGCTGACGCGGCAAAGGTCCTTGGGACGTTCGACGCCGTGGTGGCCTCACCTCTCGTCCGGGCCGTTGAAACGGCTGCCGTTCTGGCCGACCACCTGGGGATCGGACCGGTACTGGTAGACGCCGACCTGATGGAACGTGACGCCGGCAAGTGGCAGGGCCTCACCCGAACCGAGATCGAGTCCGGCTGGCCCAACTTCCTGGAATCCGGACGCCGACCCCCCGGCTACGAGACGGATCAGGCCATGGGGGCCCGGGTCCGGGCCGCGCTGAACCGGGTGTCGGACCAGGTGGGCGACGGCGACGTGCTGGTCGTATCCCATGGCGGTGTGGTGTATGCCTTGGAGGAAGCCTGTGGGGAACCGTGGCGCCGGGTCCCCAACCTCGGGGCCCGGTGGTTTGACTTGTCGGGCGGTGTCCTCACGGTGGGCCACCGGGTGGAGTTGATCGCCGACGGGACCATCCCCGACGTGCTCTGACGGGACCGTCCCTAGGTGGGGTCCGAAGCCTCGTCGTCTAGGCGGGCGGCAACCGCCCCGTAGCCCTCTAGGTCGCCGGAATCCACCCGGTCCATGGCTGCCTCGATGGTGGCCAGGTCGGCCTCTAGGCGCTCGAGCATGGCGTCGTCCACTTCCGGCACCGGGTCGGCCGACGGCTGGTCCGGTTCCCGGTCGGATGCTGAAGGGGTCGGGTCGGCCACGGCGGCGAGAGTACCGTCGCCCGGTGGCCACCCCGCTGATCCTCCTCCCTCCCTCTGAGGGTAAGGCGGGAGGAGGCACTGGCTCACCGTGGGCCGATTCTCCGCAGTCGTTCCCTGACCTGTCCGTGCACCGCCGGAAGGTCATAGCCGCCCTGGCCGACGCCATGGCCGGGCCGGTCGAAGCCCGGTCCCGGATCCTCGGGGTGAGCGCGGCCAAGGCCGACGAGGCCGCGGCGGCTAATAGGTCCGTGGATTCCGCGTTAACCCTTCCAGCCATCCAGCGCTACACCGGCGTCCTCTATGACGCTCTCGACTATCCCGCTCTGTCGGCGTCCGTCCGACACGGGGTGGACCGCCAGGTGGTCATCTTCTCGGGACTCTGGGGTGCGGTGAGACCAGCCGATCCGATCCCGGACTACAAGCTGAAAATGGGGGCGACGCTGCCCGGGTTGGGAAAGCCGGCCCGCTTCTGGAAGCCACTCCTCACCGACGCCCTGACTGGAGCCGCGTCGGGCACAGTCTGGGACCTCCT